>PMZA01000130.1 GCA_003170595.1 Armatimonadota bacterium | reverse complement strand
GGGATGGTGCCGCTGCGCAGGCGGATGACTTTCGCGCGAAGCTCGCCCTCCTCATCGCGGAGGAGAATGAGCCCGCGCTCGGCCGGGACGACTTCCAGGATGTAGTCGAGGATGCGGCCGAGAAGGTCTGTCAGCTCGAGCGTGGAGCCTAGGGTTTCGGCGACCTGAGTGAGTACGAGGAGGCGGCGGCGGAGGAGGTCGGCGTCGGCGGCTTCGGGAAGGTGCGGCTGGGTCTGGACCTGCATAAGAATGTCGGAATCGGGAGGGGGCTCGTCTTCGTTGGTGAAAAGCACGCGGCTCTGAGGGTCCGCCTCGCTAGTGGCGACGGCGTCGGGCACGACCTCGAGCCACGTGCGGCCGATGCGAAGACGATCGCCGGGGCGGAGAGGCTGCGGGCCATGGACGCGACGCTCGCCGAGGAAGGTGCCGTTGGCTGAGCCGAGGTCCTCGACAAACCAGTTGCCCTCGCTGTGGAAAACGCGGGCATGGGAGCGAGAGACCCGCTGGTCGAGACCGACGTATACGTCTGAAGAGGCGCGGCGGCCGAGGACCATCTCATCACGCTCGAGACGGAACTCGCGGCCCTGCAGACCGCCGTTAAGAACTACTAGCTTCATGGTAGCGGCCTCAAGGAAAAGGCGCGGATACCGCGAACATGTAGTTCGTAAGGGCGGGATCCGCGTTGCGATGGGATTATAGCACGGAGGGCAGAGGCCATGACGATCACGGCAATCGCGTTGAGTCTGGCGGTTCTGGGCGCGCCGGCGCAGGAGGCAAACCTGCAATGGTGGTATGCGCCATCGACGGAGAAAGTCTTCCCGGAGAGCCAACCGCCGGGGACGAGCGAGGATGGGCGGGTGTACTGCGCCCTGGGCGAGTACGAGGCCCTGCAGCTATGTCTGCGCAGCGAGGCCGACCTGCCCGGGCTGCGCGTTGTCGTGAAGCCGAAGCCGGGCTTCCGGGCGCTGCCGAAGAGCATGTTCCACTTCTTCGAGGTGGACTACGTGCCGACCCCGAAGGACCCGGTGCATAAATGGTGGCCCGATCCTCTCGCCCCACTGGGTCCCAACCATCGCGTCTTCGACGTGAAGGCCGGCGAGACGAAGGAAGTGTGGTGCCAGGTTCACATCGCCGATGATCCGCCGGAGCCGGGCGAATACAAGATGGATGTCGAGGTATGGGACACGGAGCCGCCGCATGACACGGGCATCGCTCATCATCGCCTGCTCACCTGCCCGATCCATGTGTGGGTGTGGCCCTTCCACATGCCGAAGACAAACCACCTGCGGACGGGTTTTGGGACGTGGACGTCGATGATGGCGCCGAAGTTTGGGGTCCACCCCTACAGCCGCCAGCTTCGCGACCTGAAGACGCAGGTGTACTACGAATTGCTCGATCACCGAATCTGCGCGAATGAGCTGCCCTTCGATGTCTATGACCAGCGGGCCGAGCATCTGATGGGCACGCCCAACGTGAACGGGTACTGGATGCCGATGAACCTCGTCGATAAGCCGGGGACGCTCGGGATCAAGTGGGAGCGCGTCGAGCGGCGAGGTGTGCCGAGGAAGGCGTACATGCTGCCGTGGGATGAGGCGGCGACGCGTGGCGCCTATGCGGAGTTTAGAGAGCGGGCGAGGACGGTGCAGGAATTCGCGCCGGGGCTGAAAGTGCTCGGGACCTTCAACGGCCCGCCGGATTGGGCGCCCGAGAAGACGCCGATGGACGAGCTGAAGGGCTACGTCGACCTGTGGTGCTTCATCACCCCGCAGGCAGCGGTGCCCCAGGTCGCGGGCGAATTGCGCGAACGCCAGGCGAAGGCCGAGGAAGGCTGGTGCTACGTGTGCTGCTCGCCGAGAGGCGGGAACTGGGCGAACTACCTCATCAACATGAGCGCCCTGCAGCACCGGGTGCTGACGTGGCAGATCTACCGGGCGGGGCTGACGGGGCTGCTGTACTGGGGCGTCAACTACTGGGAGATGACCCCGGATCCGTGGACCGACGTCGCGACGGTCAAGTGGATCAGCGACGACATCTATGGCGACGGCTCGCTCGTGTATCCGGGGCGGAAGGTTGGGGTGTTTGGGCCGGTGTCGTCGATCCGGCTGGAGTGCATCCGCGACAGCCTGGAGGATTATGAGTACCTCGTCATGGCGGAGAGGGTGCTCGGGAAGGCGGCCGCGATGGATGCGGTCGGGCACGTGACGACCGGGTGGACGAAGTTCGTGAACTCGCCGGACGAGTTCGAGAGCGTGCGGAAGGACCTGGGGTTCGCGCTGGCGACGGCGCAGAGCCCGTGTTCGGTGCCGTAAGGTAGAGCCGTCGAGGGAAGGCAAGAGGGCCGGATTCAAGCGGACGCGAGCGTCCGCTTGAGATTCGGCCCCTCCACAAGAACGAGTCCCCCGGGAGGGATTCGCATGACCGGGATCATCGTTGGGCTGGGCGCGTTGGCAGTGATGGCGGCGGGTGGGCCGCTGCAAGGATGGCTCGTGCCTGCCACGCAGAAGGTGTATCCCGATACCATGGCGCCGGCGAAGGCGCAGGCCGTCGAGGTCCATGCGGCGCGGGGCGAGTATGAGGCCGTGCAGTTGGCGCTGCGGTGCAGCGAGGATGTCGCCGACGTGCGGGTGGCAGTTCTCCCGGCCGCGAAAGGTATGGCGGCGGAGCTGAGCTCTCGATGGGTCGACATGTTCGATGAGGTCTATCTGGCGACGCCCGCCGATAAGGTTCATCCCGTGACGCCCGACCCGCTGGTGCCAATCGGGGCGAAGGGCATCAGCCTCAAGGCGGGCGAAACGAGGGCGGTGTGGGTGCGGATCAAAGTGCCGGAGGCTGCGGCGCCGGGTAAGTATGCCGTCGACCTGGTCGCAGGCCCGTCGGTCCGGCTGCCGTTGAAGATGACGGTGTGGCCGTTCGCGCTGCCGAGGAAGACCCATGCGCGGACGGCGTACGGCATCGACAGCGGTAGCATCTACCGGATGCATGGCGTGAAGGAAGGCACGCCCGAGGCCATGGCGTTGTATGCGAAGTACTACGACGCGCTGCTCGACCACCGCATCTGCGCGTACAACATCCCCTATGGCTTCTTCGATCCGAGGGGCGAGAAGTACATGCGCAGCGAGCGGGTCAACTCCTTCACGATCCCCTATACCGAGAACGAGAAGGAGCTTGCGAGCACCTGGGCGCACGTGCTGGACCTCGGCGCGGGGGCGAAGGCGTGGGTGTACCCGAGTGATGAGCCCGTGGGCAAGGCGGCGTACGATGGGCTGAAGAAGCAGTGCGCGCTCGTGCATCGGGCCGCGCCCGGGCTGAAGACGTGCTCGCCCTTCTTCCGCGGGCCGGACTGGGATGACAAGCTGACGCCCTTCGATGAGGTCATCGGCTCTCTCGACATCTGGTGCTGCAATACGGGCTACTACAATAACCCGAACATCCAGAAGCTCATGGCGGAGAGGCAGAAGGGCGGGGAAGAGGCGTGGTGGTACGTGTGCTGCGGGCCGGGAAAGCCCTTCGGCAACTACTTCGTCGACATGTCGGCGATCGAGCACCGGATACTGACGTGGCAGATGTTCAAGTACGGGATCACGGGGCTGCTGTATTGGTCGACCTCGTACTGGAACGGGACGAAGGATCCGTGGGATGACATCGCCACGGTGAAGGACATCAACCCGAACATCTACGGCGACGGGTCGCTGTTCTACCCGGGCAAGCGGGTGGGGATCGATGGGCCGGTGACGTCGATCAGGCTCGAGTGCATCCGCGACAGCATGGAGGACTACGAGTACCTGGTCATGGCGAGGCGGGCGATCGGTGAGGAGAGGACGCAGGGCTTCGTCGGGAAGTTGGTGAAGAACCTGGTGGAGTATGAGACGGAGCCGACGACGTTCGAGAGCGTGAGGAAGGAGTTGGGGGACGCGATAGCGGCGGCGAGGTAGCGGTGTCGGTGGTAGAATACGCTTGTGGGTGAGTGGGAGAGCGAGGTCAACACGAGATGAGACGCGCGAAAACTGCAGGTGAAGCGGGAGTAGCAGTCGCACCGGGAGGCCCTCCGGCGGGTGCCGAGGCATCGCTGGCGGCGCTGACAGCACTTGAGCGGCGGATGGAAGGGCGGATGGAAGAGCATCTGTGGCTCGTGCACCAGATGGTCGCCTCGATCGAGATCATGTTGGTGGACGGGTACTTCGTTAAGCTATGGGTCGACCCCGAGACCGAAAGGTGGATCGCGGACTGTCCCACCGTGAAGGCGGTGGTTGAGTACGCAAGCCGGGACGAAGTCGCGGCGGCGATTCCGGAAGCCATGGCCGACATGCTTGAGGTCTTAACCGAGATGGGAGTGCCACTTCCGCCCAAGGACGTGTAGTCTATCGATGCCGCGTCTCCCCGTGTTGTCTGGCAAGGAAGTTCGTCGGGTACTGGAAGCTAACGGTCTGGAGTTGCAGCGCCGGACACGGCACGGGGACCTTTATGTCCACCCCGACGATGGGACTCGCAGAACTGTTGTACCTGATCACGACACGCTTACGCCTGGAACTCTCGGGGCCATCATCACCCAATCGAAGAAGGACGCAGGCGAGTTCCGCCGGCGGCGCTAGATCCAGCCGCGGGTTTTGCAGGCGTCGGCGACGCGCTGGACGGCCACGCAGTAGGCGGCCATGCGCGAGTCGATGCCCCGCTCCTCATGCACCTTCGCCACGCGCCAGAAAGCCTCCGTCATCCGTGCGTCAAGCCGCTCCTGCACCGTCGCCAGGTCCCAGTAGTAGCCGCTCGTGTTCTGCACCCACTCGAAGTACGAGACCGTCACCCCGCCGGCGTTGCAGAGGAAGTCGGGGATGACGAAGACGTTCTTCGCGTGGAGAATCTCGTCGGCGGCAGGGGTGGTCGGGCCGTTGGCGGCCTCGGCGATGATCCTCGCCCGTACGCGTGAGGCGTTATCGGCGGTGAGGACGTTCTCCAGCGCGGCGGGGCAGAGGACCGCTACGTCGAGTTCGAGGAGTTCGGCGTTGGAGATGGGCCTCGTGCCCGCGAGGCCGACGACCGAGCCGGTGGCCTGCTTGTGGTCGCGAGCGACCTGCCAGTCGATGCCGTCGGCGGAGTATATGCCGCCCTTCGTGTCGCTGACGGCGACGACCCTCAGGCCGAGGAGGTCGCGGGCGAGTTCGGCCATGAAGACCCCGGCGTTGCCGAAGCCCTGGATGGCGATGGCCTCGCCCTGGAGATCGAGGCCCAGGTATTTGGCGGCCTCGCGGATGGTGAAGCAGGCACCCCGCGCGGTGGCATCGTCGCGGCCCTCCGAGCCGCCGAGGAGGATGGGCTTGCCAGTGATGCAGCCGGGGACGTCGTAGCCGGCCATCTTCGAGTACTCGTCCATCATCCACGCCATGATCTGCGGGGTCGTGTAGACGTCCGGCGCGGGGACGTCGCGGTCATGGCCGATGAAGCTGCCCACGGCGCGGACCCAGCCGCGTGAGAGACGCTCGAGTTCGCCGACGCTCATCAGCTTGGGGTCGCAGATGCAGCCGCCCTTCGCCCCGCCGAAGGGCAGGCCGAGGACGGAGGTTTTCCAGGTCATCCACGCGGCGAGGGCGCGGACGGTGTCGATGGTCTCCTCGGGATGGAAGCGGAGGCCGCCCTTCGTGGGGCCGAGGGCATCGTTGTACTGGACGCGGAAGCCCTGGAAGATGCGGGTGGAGCCGTCGTCCATGCGCACGGGGATGGTCACGTGGAGTTCGCGCATGGGCAGGCGGAGGAACTGGTGGGTGGCTTCGTCGAGGCCGAGGATACGGGCGGCGTGGTCAAGCTGGGACTGGGCGATGTCAAAAGGGTTGAGGTCTTCCTGGACTTCGGACATTGGTGCGGCCACCCCCGAAAAAGAATGCGACCTGAGGATATTACGCCTCAGGTCGCGGGAAGGCCACGGTCGGATTGTCGGGGTTAGGGGTTGGCGGCGTAGTTGCTGGCGAAAGGCTTGTGGCTCGAGGGGCCGACTACCCAGAATGGCTCCGCCATCAGCGCGTCGAGGTCGTGGTCGAAAAGTTCGCAGAACTCGCGGAGGGCCGGCTCAAGAGCCTTCATGTCGGCCTCGGCCGCAGCGCGCCGGGAGACGAACTTGGTGGCGATGTGGGTCGGGTCGATCTCACCGTGAAGGTACATCGTGCCGCCGTGCATGCCGGTGCCGCAGTAGTCGCCGACCGTCGTGGGGCGGCGGCCGTTGAGGCCGAGGACGACGAGGGTGCCCCCCGCCATGTACTCGCCGAGGAAATCAGCCGCCGTGCCGCCGATCACGAGGAGGGGCTTGCGGCTGGGCTGCTCCTTCATGTGAATGCCTACGCGATAACCAACGTCGCCGCGGACGAAGATCCTGCCGCCGCGCATGCCATAGCCCACAACGTCGCCGGCGTCGCCTTCAATGACGATGCGGCCGGAGTTGAGGGTGTTGCCGACGGCGTCCTGCGCGTTGTTGTGGACGAAGAGGTCGGCGCCGTCCATGAAGGCGGCGAGGTCGTTGCCCGGGACGCCGAAGATATCGATGCGGCACTTGGCCTGGATACCGTCGCCGATGTAGCGCTGGCCGTTGATGTTGACCAGTTCGATCGCGGTGGCGCCCTCGCGGACGGCGGCGCGGATCAGGTTGTTGAGATCGCGGTAATAAATGCCGCGGGCATCGATGCGTACTACGTCATCCATGGTGGAAAGTACCTCGGAAAGGTCGACTTCTTCAGCTGTGTCGCTCATGTTCTACTCCTGCAAAGGCGCCCGAAGAACGGGGCAGGTATGCTATTCGCCCGCGGCCTTGACGTCAAGGATCTCACGGGTCTTGTCGTCGAGGGCGATGGCGCGGAGGCGGTCGCGGCTGCCACGGAGGCTCTCCAGCGCGTTGACGCCGAGGGCGCCGAGGATCTCCTTGAGTTCCTCGGTCCAGGCGTGGACGAGATTGACGATGCGCTCGGCGCCCCAGACGGGGTCGAGGCGGCGGACAAGCTCGGGCCGCTGAGTGGTGATGCCCCACGAGCAGTTGCCGGTGTGGCACTGCTGGCAGAGGTGGCAGCCGAGGGCGATGAGGGCGGCGGTCGCGATGGCGACGGCGTCGGCGCCGAGGGCGATCGCCTTGCTCACGTCGCCGCCGGTGCGCATGCCGC
>PMZA01000344.1 GCA_003170595.1 Armatimonadota bacterium | reverse complement strand
GACTTAGTTTCCGCCCCGTTCAGCATAACAGGGCTTGCCGGGGCCTCGAAGGGGCCAGGGGACCGGGTGGGGATACGGCGGTGGCGGGAAAACAAATCCGCCAAGGGAGGAAGTGAAAATGGTCGATCGCATCCGCAGGTTCGTCAGTGATGAAGAGGGCTTGACCAGCGTTGAGTATGCGCTCTTGCTGGCGCTCATCGTTGTTGTGGCTCTGGCCACGTGGCAGGCTCTGGGCAGCAAGGTGAATGACACGGTCAGCAACGTCACGTCTCGAATGCCCCAGAACTAGCCGTTGCGGTTCGTGGGCGTTGGTCATGGACCGGTTCCTCGGCCTTGACCTTGTCAGGGAGACTCGCGCTGAAGTCGTGTGGCGGGCCCAGCGGGATAGAGCCAGCGTACGCAGCATCAAACCATGGACGGGGCGGGAACCCGGCGACTTAGTTTCCGCCGTGTTTAGTATATTCCAGGGACGTTTGGGGGCTCGAATGAGCCAGGCGACCGGGTGGAGAAAGAGAAGCAGCAGGCTGGGAAACCGCCTGCTGTTTGGCTGTTGGTGCCTGCTGGGTCGCCGGCGCGGCATGAGTTCCGTAGAATATGCACTACTGCTCGCACTCATCGTGGTCATGGGCATTGGCGCGTGGAGTTCGTTGGCTGGTAAGCTTACGAACGTGCTGAATACCATTACGAACTCGTTCGCGGCGTCGCACTAGGAGCACAGGTGATAGGTTTGGGGCTCGCGCCGGTTGTAATCTACACGGTGCTTGGTATACTTTTGCTGGTGGCAGTCTACACCGACTTCCGATGGGGGAAGATCCGGAATTGGACCACGCTGCCGGCTCTAGGTGTTGGGCTCGCCGTGAATCTGGCGTTCTATGGTTGGCCCGGGCTGGTAACCGCAGGCGAGGGGCTGTGGCTGGCGGTAGCGATGTCCGTGGTGCTGTCGATTTTTGGGCGTGTTGTGGGGGCTGGCGACATGAAGCTGCTAATGGCTGTGGGTGCAATTGTAGGGCCGAAGATTCTTCTCTGGGCTCTGGTTTACGGGGTGCTGACGGGTGGTGTGGCGGCGGTAGGCGTAGCGCTGGCTCAGGGCAGGCTTGGCAAAGAGCTTCGGATGCTTTACTCCTCGCTGGCAAGCCGGGCCGCATCGGTCAGTCCGCTGGACTACCAGACATCGCAGAGCGCACGCTTACCCTACGCAATTCCGCTGGCGGCGGGGGTAGTGATGTCCATAGTGGCTCAAGGTGGGGTGATGTTCAGATGAACAGCAACTACAGAGTGCGACGTCAGAGAAACAGGCGAGGGCTGGCGACGGTTGAACTGGCGATTGTGCTGCCGGTCCTTATGCTGTTGTTGTTTGGGATCATGGAGATGGGGCTGCTCTTCAAGGATGTCCTGATGCTCCAGCAAGGAGTTAGAGAGGGCGGTAGGACGGCGGCGCTGGGATCTACGATTGAGCAGGTATCAAGCACCGTGACGTCCTCGGCGGTATCGCTCACGGGTTCCATCACGATCACGCAGCAGGTCCGGACATGGAACGTGACGACCTGGGGCTCATGGGCGCCGCTTACGGATAGCAGCAGCACGAGCAACGCGGCACTGTCGGGCTCGCAGATCAAGGTCAGCGCAACGTACGACCACATGCTTGTGACTGGCGGGCTTTTCTCGTTCATCGCGACAGATACGGCAAAAACGAAGGTGACAATCAGTGCGTCCTCGATTGTGCGGAGGGAGTAAGTAGGCGAGGAAGCGGCAATCTACCGGGGCAGGGCTTGCCGGCCCAGACAATTGACCGGTTGCGTTTCTCTGTGGACACGCGTACAATGGGTTAGAGTGGTCACGGGGCGGATGTAGCAACTAATCGCAGCAAGGCACAGGGAGGCCCGCTCATGCGGATCGGACGCAGACAGGCGCTGATCATTGCCGTGGCGTGTGGTGTTCTGGCCGCAGCCCTCAGTTACACGTACCTCAGGCACGCTGGGACCGCAAGCAAAGCCAAGACCGAGGCGCCGGCCATGGTCGGCGTTGTGACAGCGGCGTCGGATATCGGTATCGGTAAGTTCATCGGCCCCGGTATGGTCACGGTTAAACAGGTGTCCCAAGAGCAGGANNCCCCAGGGCGCCTTCAAGACTGAGGCTGAGGTACAAGGCTGGGAGACCATCTCCGTGATTTCCGCGGGAGAGGCCCTCACCTCCACCAACATCCGCCAGCAAGCCGACATTAACGCGCTGACCTATAAGGTCCCGCAGGACATGCGCGCGGTGACGGTCCCGGTCGATGACCTCAGCGGAGTGGCGGGGCTGATCCAGCCGGGTAACCGCGTGGATGTCCTCGTCACCTTCGACCTCAAGAATGAGACCGCCATCACCCGCACCGTCCTGCAGGACGTGCAGGTCCTGGCGCTGAGCACGACCATGGTTGCCGAAGAGACCAAGCCCGCTGCCCCGCCCGCTCCAGCGGCGGCAGGCGAGAAGGGTGGTCAGCCTCCCGCCGGCGGGCAGCCTCCGCCCACGCCGGCCGACACCTCGAAGAATGCGTATAAGACGGCGACACTGGCGGTAACGCCGGCGGACGCTGAGAAGCTCGTGCTCGCGGACACCAAGGGCAAGATCCGGCTCTCCTTGCGGCATGCAGGCGACTCGGCCTTCGCAACGGTCCCGGCTGAGAATAACTGGGAACTCATTGGCGAGCGGCCCGCACCTCCGGAAGCAAAGCCGGCGCCGCAGGGTCAGCAGGCCCCGGGCGCACAGCCCTCACAGCCGGCGCCATCGTGGTACCCCTCACCGATGGGCCCCTCGCCAGGCGCGGCGCCACCGGGAGGCAAGCCTGCGGTTGAGGCCAAACCCGGCGTCGAAGTCTTCCGAGGAAATCAGAGAGAGGTGGTGCAACCATGAGAAACCACCTCACCTCGTCGATCGCAAGCAAGAGAAGGGCTCGGACGTTTGGGCTCTGCCTGGCAGGGGTGGCTTGTGCCGCGGTGTTCGCATCGCAGGCCATGGTGCTCGTCCCCGGCGCGAGCCGGGTCATGCTGTATCACGGGATGAAGAGGGTCATCGTTGTTGACCCGCTGATTGCCGATGTCGTCGTCGCATCGCGGACGGAACTGATCGTGTTCGGTAAGACGATGGGGCAGACGAAGCTCTATGTCTGGGACTCAGGCGGCCGGCATGAGTATGCCGTGCTCGTGCGGGGCAAGCCGTCGGTGGATGCCCTCGTGACCCGGCTGCGAGACTTTCTCCCGGCCTACGCGACCGTGAGGGTGCTCGATGACAGGTCCGTACTGCTGGAGGGTGTCGCGCCCTCGGCGCGTGACCAAGCCAAGGTAGTTGAGACGGCGGGCAAGATCGCGGGAGACATCAAGGTTGTCGACCTGCTGCAGATCGAGGGCGAAGAGATCAGCCCGGCCGAGCATGCCGCTGGGCAACTGCGGCGGCTGCTGGGGTCAGGCTATGAGTATGTTGTCTGGGGCGACGCGACAGTTCTCGTGAAGGGCCCCATGGACGAAGAGACGATGGCCGAGATACAAAAGCTCAGCGATGCGCTGGGCAGTTCGGTCAAGGTCGTGGCGCTGAAGTCGGCGGTTGGGACGGGCGCTCCTCCGACGGAGGAGATCGCGCAGGCAGTCGGGAAGGAGTACCACGTATGGACGCTCGGTGGGAACACCGTAGTCGTTGAGGGAACGGCCCCGGATGAGGCGGCGCAGGCCCGCGTGAAGGGGCTGCTCGCAGTCTTCGAGAAGAGAGCGCAGATCGTCAACCTCGTGACCGTCGCTCAGGTACCGAAGGCTACGGCCGGTCAGATCGCGCAGATCCTGCGCGAGTCCCTGACGACCAAGACCGTCAACGTGCGCACCGCCGACGAAAGCACGGTGGTCATCGATGGGACAGTGGCCAACGACGAAGCGATGAAGGGCATCGACAGCATCGTGGCCGCGGTGGGCAAGGACATTCACGTCATCAACCTCGTGAAGGTGGTTGCGCCGGAGAAGCGGCGGATCATCTTCCGGGTGCGCGTACTGGATGTGGACCGGGACCGGTCGAGGGCCTATGGCTTCGACTGGGGCAACGTCTCGCAGACTGCCTCTGGAACTGGCGGAACGTCGACGACGGCTACCTTTGCCGATCAGCCGATCCTGATCCAGGCGACGCAGACCCATGGGCCGCTCAACCTGTTCCCCTTCGGGGCGCAGGTGACGGCGCTGGAGTCGGACAACCGGACCAAGGTCCTGGCACAGCCGAACCTCGTCGTGAACGATGGGGAAGAGGCGAACATGCTGGTGGGCGGCGAGATCCCGATTCCGATCGCGCAGCCTGGCAGCTCCGGGTTCTCGTCGATCACGGTGGAGTACAAACCCTTCGGTGTAACGCTGAAGATCAAGCCGCAGATCACGGCGGAAGGGAACATCCTGGCGAAGGTGACGACCGAGGTAAGCACGATCGACTTCTCGTCGGGGATAACGATCTCCGGCTTGACGATTCCTGGCTTGAAGACGAGGAAGGCGGATACTCTGGTGACAGTGGCGCCGGGGTCGACGCTCGTGATCGGTGGTCTTTACCGCGAGGATGAGAGTAAGCTGATCACCGCGATACCGCTGATCTCCCGCGTGCCGATCATTGGGGAGTTCTTCAAGCGCACCCAGACGTCGCGCACGAAGACCGAACTGGTCATCCTAATCACACCGGAGGTCATGGCGGAAGCCAATCAGGGAGCTCCACAATAATGGCCAGAGTGAAAGTACTCGTTACAGAAGTCCACGCCGGAGAAGGCGATAGACTAGCAGAAGCGTTGGGAAGCGACAACGAGTTCGAGGTAGTTGCCTATGCGCAGGATGGCCTGGATGCAGCGCAGGCTGCGCATAGGCTCCATCCGGATATCGCGTTGCTGTGGGAAGATCTCCCAGGCGTGAGCGGGCTGGAGGCGTGCGAGGTTATCGCGCGGGCTGCGCCGAACGTGGCGGCGGTACTGGTGACGCGGGGTGATGCCCACGCGATGCAGTCACGCGCGATGATGGCGGGGGCCCGGCTGGTCGTCGGTGAGCATGAACTCCGGACGCTTCGCGAGCAGCTCAGTGAGCTTGGCCGCCAGCGGCAGAACACCACGCAGGATTGGATGCCGGCGGTGACCGACCCAGGTCGCGCGCCAGTGGTCTATACGGTCTGCGGCGGGAAGGGCGGGGTAGGGAAGACCACGATCGCGGTCAACCTGGCCGTGCAACTGGCGCGGCGGCATGGGGAGCGAGTGGTGCTCCTCGAGATGGTCGGCCAGCTTGGCGACGCGGCCATCCTCCTCGATTTGTCCCCTGTACACGGGTTGCTATCCCTCGCGGAACTGCCTTCGGTGGACCAGGAAGTCGTCCGCCGCAGCACGTACCAGCACGAGAGCGGTATCAGCCTCCTGCCGGTCACGTCGGAACATCCGCTGAACGAGATGCCGCTGGCCGAGGCCGTGAATGTGGAGCTTATCGGTCAGGTGCTGGGGCTGCTGAAGCGGCAGTTCACGGCGGTAGTGGTGGACTGCGCTTTTACCGCGTGGGCGATGGTGAGCTACATCTCCAAGCGCAGCCATGTGGTGATGTGCGTCACGACGATGGATGATATCGTGGCGCTGCGGGATGCGTCGGTCATGCTGGAGCTGTTGACGGATAGCGGGGTTGACAAGAGCAGGATAATTCTGGTTGCTAACAAATATAGAAAGGGAGCACCGTTAGGGCCGGAAGACCTAACGCGGGTGACGGCCTGGGAGGACCCGTTCTTGATATTCGAGGATGCGAAGTCTTGCATCGCGGCCGTGAATGAGGGCGTGCCGCTGGTGGTGCGCACGCCGACGGCACCGGCCGCGGAAGCGGTGGCAAGATTGGCAGCTTTGGCAGCAGAGAAGGGGCGTCAGGCCGCGACGACTGGTTCGACGAGGCCCGGCGTGGGGACCTCAAACGCTAAATAGGGACAGGGGATAGCGTGATGGTGAGCAGCGTTGAGAAGGGTCCTGAGCTTACCCTGATGGACGAGTTGCGGCAGCGGGTTCACCAGCGGTTGCTGGTTGAGACGGAGTTCCCGGTGCTGCAGAGAATGAGCGAGCGCGATCTGCGGCGGCGAATTGGCGAGATTGTGGAGTCCGAGATCCAGGTCCGCCAGCTTAGCGTCACCACGCGCACGATTGAGCAGTTGGTGCAGGAAGTCATCAACGAGGTATCGGGCTTCGGTCCGATCCAACCGTTGGTCGACGACCCCGAAGTGTCGGAAATCATGGTGAATGGGCCGCAGAAGGTGTACGTGGAAATCCGCGGCAAGATTCACCTGACGGACCGGCGGTTCGTTGACGACGAGCACGTCCTCAGGGTCATCGACCGCATCGTGTCCCCCCTCGGCCGGCGCGTGGATGAAAGCATGCCGATGGTGGACGCGCGCCTGCCTGACGGATCGCGCGTTAATGCCATCATTCCTCCGCTGGCGATCAAGGGCCCCTGCGTCACGATCCGTAAGTTCTCGCGGATTCCTCTCACGCCGGCGCGCATGGTCGAGCTGGGGTCGATGACGGAAGAAATGCGGATGTTCATCGAAGCGTCGGTTCTGGCGCGCCTGAACGTCATCGTCTCGGGCGGCACGGGCAGCGGCAAGACTACGACGCTGAACGCGCTGTCGAGCTTCATCCCCTCGGACGAGCGCATCGTGACCATCGAGGACGCGGCTGAGCTTCAGCTCCAGCAGGATCACGTGATCACACTGGAGAGCCGCCCGCCGAACATCGAGGGCAAGGGCGAAATCACGATCCGCCATCTCGTGCGAAACAGCTTGCGCATGAGACCGGACCGGATAATCGTCGGCGAGGTCCGAGGCGCCGAGGCGCTGGACATGCTGCAGGCGATGAACACGGGTCATGAAGGCTCGATGAGCACACTGCACTCGAACAGCCCGCGCGACAGCATCTCGCGCATGGAGACGATGGTGCTGATGGCGGGTACCGACCTGCCGGTGCGGGCCATCCGCGAGCAGGTCTCGTCCGCGCTGCACCTGCTGATCCACCAGTCCCGTCTCCGGGACGGCAGCCGTAAGGTCACGCACATCACTGAGGTCCAGCGGATGGAGTCGGACCAGATCGTGCTGCAGGATCTCTTCGTATTCCGGCAGACGGGCATGGACCGCAACGGGAAGGTCGTCGGCGAATACGTGGCTACGGGCTGCAGGCCGCTGTTCATGGACCTGTTCGAGTCGCAGAGCATCGAACTGCCGCCGGACATCTTCTCTGCAGGGGCGAGGCCTGGAGGCGTACGTAGATGAGCCTTCCGCAACTCCTGCCGATCCTTATCCCGGTGGCTATCTTCATCGGGATCGTCGCGGTGATCTACCTGTTCATGGGCCGCGGCAGCGGCGCTTCCGAGCGCGCGGCGAGGCTGGCTGACAAGCGGGCAGGTGGGCCGGTCAGTATGAGCGCCGACAGGGACGTTTCCCCGTCGATGAGCGACCGGATGCCCTGGCTGACGCGACTGCTCAGCGGGACTTCGTTTCAGGACGAGGCCCAGATCGAGTTGCTTCGGGCTGGACTGCTGCTGAGGCCGTCGGAGCTTATCCTGCTGGCGCTGCTGGCGATGGCGGGCGGCGGGATCGTTGGGTTCATCCTGCTCAGGTCCCCCGCCGGGGCGCTGGTGACGGCGCCGGTCGGGGCAGTGCTGCCGTGGGTGTGGATTAAGCTCAGGCAGGGATCGCGGCAGCGCTCGATGATGAACCAGCTACCGGACGCCATGGACATGCTGGCGACGGCGCTGCGGACGGGTTTCTCGTTCCTGCGTGGCCTCCAGCTCATCGCGAGCCAGATGCAGCCGCCGATCTCGGAGGAATTCCGGCGGGTGGCGGCTGAGGTGCAGATGGGGATGGGCACGTCGGATGCGCTGGACGGGCTCATCGACCGGACGCGATCGTATGACCTTGAGTTGGTGGTGGCCGCGGTCCAGATTCACCTGAATGTGGGCGGCAACTTGTCGGAAATCCTCGACAGCATCTCCGGGACGATTCGCGAGCGGATCAAGCTGCAGGGCGAGATCAACGCGGCGACGGCTGAGTCCCGTATGTCCGGCGGCGTTCTCATGTCCATGCCGTTCTTCGTCGGGCTGGCGATCCACAGCATCAGCCCACACTACATGGACCCCTTGTTCACGACGTCTTTCGGCCTGGTTATCGCGGTCATCGCGGGCATCATGCTGGTGCTCGGCGTGCTGGTCATGAAGCGCTTGATGGTTATCGACGTGTGAGGCTGGCGCTATGCTCGTACTCATCGTGTTGCTCATAGGAATAACGATGTTGAGCTTGCTGATCGGGCTGCTAGCCCGGTCGTCGTCGGTGACGGTCCACGAACGTCTTGCGCAGGTGGCTGACAAGCGGCCGAGGTTAGGCGTCGGGCAGGCGGTGCAGCAAGAGCTGTCGCTCCCGCTCGTGGAACGGATGCTGCGGCCATGGGTGAAGAACGTGGCCGGAGCGGTGTCGGGGGCAACCCCGAGCGGCGCGCTGGACCAGATCCGCAAGAAGCTGGACCGGGCAGGTTATCCGGCCGGGCTGACGACGGAAAGCTTCGTGGCGTTGCGCGGGCTGACGCTGGTCATAGGCAGCGCGGGCGGCATCTATGGGGCGCTGGCGTGGCATTCGACGCTGATAAACCGGCTGACGGTGCTGATGGCGCTGGTGACGGCGGCGGCCTGCTTACCGCACTATCTGCTGGAGAACCACATCCGGAGCCGCCAGTACAAAATCCGGAGGGCTCTGCCGGACGTCATGGACCTGCTGGTAGTGTGCACCGAGGCGGGCGTCGGTTTGGATACGGCGCTGCAAGAGGTTATCAACCGCCACAAGGGGCCGCTGGTGTTCGAGTTCCAGCGGCTGCTATCGGAAGTGCGGCTGGGGAAGCCGCGGTCGCAGGCGTGGGAGGATCTCGCCGAGAGGACGGGGGTGGAAGAGGTCCGGCTACTGGTGAGTTCACTGCTGCAGGCTGAGCAGCTTGGCATGAGCATCGCGAACACGCTGCGCACACAAGCCCAGGCACTGCGTACGAAGCGGAGCATGAGGGTGCGGATTGTGGCGGCAAGTATGGCTGTGAAGATGCTGTTCCCCATGATCTTCTGCATCTTCCCGGCGTTGCTCGCAGTAGTTCTGGGCCCGGCGGTCGTGTCCATTGCAGCGAGTTTCCATATGTTCGGACAATAGAGCGTGTGCACCGGATAGCGGTGTAGGGTGGCTCAGGTGGACAACGAAGCCGGAGTGTTCACTGTGCTGGTGCTTGCCGGGGCCGAGGACGGTCTGCGGCAACGGCTTGCTGACAGTGTAATCCGGCTGAATGCTCGAAATCAGTGCGCGAGCCCCGAGGGAGCCGAGGAGGCGGAGCGGCTCCTGGGGGCTCAACGCTGGGACGTAATCCTCTGGCAGGCGGATGGGCAGTGCCTCGCTGGGCTTGGCGGACTCCACGACCTCAGACGGCAGCAACCGGATGCGTGCGTTGTCGCCTTGGCACGCGACGATGCGCTCGGCGCGGCCGCGCGGGCGTTGGGCGCCGGGGCCGATGGATACATGCCGGCTGGCGCTCAGATGGACGACGCCTTCGAGGCGGTCGTGACCAGCGCGGTCGCGAACGTGAATGAGCGGCTGCGGTCGGCGGGTGAGCAGAGGCAGCTCGGAGCGGTGTCGGAGAGGCTGCAGGTCCTCGGTGACATCAGCGAAGAGGCGATGTTCGTGTGCCGGTCGGGCGGGGCGATCGTGTTTGTCAACCGCGCGGCGGAGAGGCTGACCGGACGCGTGCGGCGCGACCTTCTCGGGACGGGGCTGGCCTCGCTGTTCAGGCCGGGCGAGGTCGTCGAGCATGCGATGTCTGCGGTGCAGCGGGATGGGGAAGAGGCTGGCGGCGATGCTGATCTGCTGACCGGCGCGGGGCATGGGTCGCCGGCGGCGAAGGCTGTGGAATGCCTCGCGCGGCAGCCCGGCGGAACGTACATGTTGGTTCGGCTTACTGTCGGGGCGGTCAGCGGCGATGGGCAAGGGCCGGGGGAAGTCGTGGCGGTGGCGCGGCCGGTCGTGCATGACGAGGCCCTCGAAAAGGATCTGGCCGAGTCCCGGGGCGTGCTGGATCAGCTCTTCGCGGCGGTCACCGACGCTGTGGCGATGGTCGACAAGGTGGGCGTCGTCACGCGTGCCAATGAGCGGATGGCGGAGGTCCTGGGGTTCGGCCCGCCTGAGACGTGCGTCGGGAAGGCCCTCGAGGACCTCCTCGCGCAGGATGAGGGCGCTCACGGCCTTCGGGATGCGCTGGCGGACGGGCATAAGCGAGTCTTCAATGCGCGCGTGAGAATCGCGGACCGGGCCGGCGCGACCGATGCGCGGATTCACGTCATGCCGGTGTGGGCCGCCGATGGCCTTGGCCTGGGCGCGGTGGTGGTCATCGAGGGTCAGTCGCACACGGGTGGTCCGGCAGCGNNGCAGCGGCGGCAGCGCCCTACGCGCGGGCGATGGTCGGGGCGACGGAGCTGCTGGCGAGGCGCGATATCGGGGATGTGCGCGGCGTCCTCACTCACCTGGTGGATGTGGCCGAGCGGACGCTCGGCGGCGAGGCGGTCGGCATCGTGGCGTATTCCGCTGGGCTGGAGCCGGTGGTCGAAGCCCGTGGAATGTCGCCGGCCGCGGCCGGGGCAGTGGGCCGGTTCGTGGCAACCTTTCCGACGGATGGCCTGGCGCGGCCCGTGCTCATCCATGACCTCGCGTCGGCTGCCGGCGATGCCGGCACGAAGACCTTTGCCCGGACGCTCGAGGAGGAAGGGCTGAGGAGTTGCGTGGTGCTCCCGCTGACCGTTATGGGACGGCGGCTGGGAGCCATGTTCGCGGGTTGGTCGGGGGGGCTGCCGGTCGAGGTCGCGGACGGGATCGACGGCCAACTGGCGAAGGTTGAGGCGGCGGTGCTCGGGTTTGTTGAGGGCCGCGAGCAGGCCGAGGTGGCCACCAACCGGCTGGACAATCTGACGAAACTTTGCATGCAGGTCCTGGCGGCCGACTCGCCGGGCGGGGTGGTGGACGAGGCCGTGCGGGTGTGCCGCGAGGTCTTCGAGAGTGAGTGGGCGACGGTGCATCTCGCTGAGCCGGGGAGTGGGGAGCTTGCGGACGCGACGCGGGCCAGCGCGGCCGGTATCGCGCACGGGNNAGGTCCAGACGCTGGCTGGGACGCGCGTGCGCGGTGTGGCGGAGACGGTCGGAGCGCTGACCATCGGGTGGAAGGGCGTGCGCACCGTAGGCGACGATGACAAGCGCGCGCTGGAGCTGGTGGCGCGACAACTAGGGTTGGCGCTTGACCGGGCACGGGCTCCTCGTACGGATCGGCTGCAGCCGGGCGAGGTCACGCCGGCGGGCGGTGATCCGCGCGACATCGAGGGGCGGATGAGGTCGCTGGTGCAGGCGGCGGTCATCGCGGCGGAGTTGGCTGAGCTGGACAAGATCCTGGCCGTGCTGCTCGATGCGGCCCTGCGCGACATAGACGTTGAGGAGATCCGCGTGTACGTGGCGGACCATGAGGGTGAGGCGCTGCGCGGGGCGGTGCTGGCGCACGAGCCTGAGACGATCGAACCGTTCCGTGAGGAGCTGGCGCTGAGGGCCGGGGCTTCGGCGATAGCGGATGCTGCTCTCGGCGAGGGTCCATATGTACTGGCCGACATGCCGGCGTCCGATGGCATCATGGTCGAGACCGCTTTGATCCCGCTGCGGACGCGGTCGGCGCTGGTGGGCATGCTGCAGGCGTGGAATCCGGCGTCTGGCAAGCCGGTGACGCAGCAGTCAGTGCGGCTGCTGCGGACGCTGGGCAGCCTCGGCGCTATGGTTATCGACCGCGCGCGGATAGACGCGGTGCGGGAGAGCATGGCGCGGACGGTGTCTCATGAGCTGCGGGCGCCGCTGTCGTCGATCCGGGCTTACACGGAACTGGTTCTCGACGAGGGCGTCGGCTCGATCAACGACGAGCAGCGGGTGTTCCTCCAGCGGGTGGCGTCGTCGTGCGAATACCTCGAGCGCCTGGTGGAGGACCTGCTCGATCTGTCGCGTCTGAGGGCAGGCGAGGTGAGTGTGAAGCCGGCGGTCGTCGACTTGCGCACGCTGGTGAAGCGGGTGGTCGACAGCCTGCGGCAGAGGATCGTGGACGCGGAGATCGGGCTGCGGGTGGACCTCGCGCCGGAGATATCGCGGCTGGTGGTGGACCCGACGCGGCTGTCGCAGGTCCTACAGAATCTGGTGGATAATGCGGTGAAGTTCAGCTATCGTGGGAGCGTCGTGGAAATAAAGGCGGCGCTAGAGGGGGCTCAGGTGGTAATATCTGTGAGTGACTCGGGCCCGGGCATTGCTCCGGAGGAGCAGGAGGCGGTCTTCCGCGAGTTCTATCGAGGGCGGGGCGAGCATGCTCAGCCGAGGACAGGCGCCGGGCTGGGGCTGGCGATCTCGCGGCGAGTGGCGAGACTGCTGGGTGGGGATTTGACGCTGGCGAGCGAGCCGGGACGAGGCAGCACGTTCTATCTGCGGCTGCCCTTCGTGGCGGCGGAAAGTACCCCGGAAGGGGCAGCGAAGGCCGGCGGGGTGAGTGCAAGTGGCTTTAGAAAGCGGTCGTAGGGTTCTTGTGATCGACGACGATTTCAGCATCGCGGATGCTGTCGCGGCGGCGTTGACCATCGCGGGCTTTCGGCCGACGGTGGAGAACAGCGGGTTGAGCGGGCTGCGCCAGTTTGCGGCGGAGAAACCTGACTTGGTCATCCTGGACCTAACGCTGCCGGATATCGACGGGATCGAGGTGTGCCGAGAGATCCGCAAATCCGGATCGGTGCCGGTGATCATGCTGACGGCGCGCACCGAGGACGTGGACATCGTCGTGGGTTTCCAACTCGGGGCCGACGATTACGTCACNNGTGAAGCCGTTCAGCCCGCGCGAGCTGGTGGCGCGGGTGAAGGCGGTGCTGCGGCGGGTGGCGCAGGAGAGCGGGTCGTCGAGCGGCCAGCAGGTCCTCAAGGCGGGGGACATCGAGCTGGATGTCGCCGGGTTCTCGGTGCGGAAGCGTGGCGTGCCGATTGAGCTGACGAAGACCGAGCTGCGCATCCTGCAGATGCTTATGCAGAACTCGGGGCGAGTGGTCACGCGGGAGAAGCTGTCGGAGGCTGTGTGGGCGGAGGAGAGGCCGGATGAGCACTTGCTGGAGGTTCACCTGTCGAACCTGCGGCGCAAGCTTGAGGATGATCCGCGGCAGCCGAAACACCTCACGACGGTGAGGGGCATCGGGTACCGAATGGTCTGAGGTCGTCTAGGCGCGCGATTGGTGGGCGTAGGTCGGGCGGTTGGGCGTCTTCATTTCGAGGACGCTCGCGGTCGATTTCGGTGCCTTGAGAGTGAGGCGGCTGAGGTGCGTCGCGATCACCGCGAGGCCGTGCTCCCGCTGCAGTCTTCCCTCGACAAGCAGTATTGGTGAGCTGAAAAGCACCGACGCGTACTTGCGGTAGATGGCCTCGAAGACCGTGACGTCGACGAGCCCCGTTTCATCCTCCAGCGTCAGGAAGACCACCGTTTTGCCCGAGCGCGTGGGCGGGCGATGAGGGCGAATCGCCAGGCCCGCGACGCGTATGAGACGGCCCGAGCGGCAGCGCTTGGCCCGCTCGGCGTCGAGGATGCCCTGGCGATGGAGGCTCGGGCGGAGGAGGCCGACGGGATGGCCCTCGCGGCAGAAGCCCAGGAGGTCCCACTCGTGCAGCAGCTTTTCGTCGGGCGGGAAATCCTCCACGGTCGGCGCGGAGAACTGCAAGGCGAGGCGGCCTTGGCCTGAGGCTGACTCGTAGAGGCGCCAGAGAAGGGCGCGGCGGTTGGGCTCGAGCGCGTCGAAGGCGCCGGAGAGGATGAGGGCCTCGGCCGTGTCAGCCTGGACCGGCGTGCGGGTAAGAAGGTCGTCGAGGCCGGTGAAGGGGCGCATGTCGCGGGCGGCGACGATGCCGTCAAGCTCGGCCTCGCTGATGCCCTTCACCTGCTTGAGGGCCACGCGCAGCCAGCCGCTAGGTCCTGAGCCTGCCGAAGGGCCGCCGCCGGCGGTGAAATCGCGGCCGCTCTCGTTGAGATCGAGCGGGAGAACGGTGACCTTGCGGCGGCGGGCCTCGTTGACGAGGGTGTGCGGCGGGTAGAAGCCCATCGGCTGATTGTTGAGGAGGGCGGCGTAGAACTCGGCGGCGTGATGGCGCAGCAGGTAGGACGTGCGGTAGCCGATGTCGGCGAAGGCGGCGGCGTGACCCTCGCAGAAGCCGTAGCCGGCGAAGCTGCGGATGGCGTTGAAGGCCATCTCGGCGACCTCGCGGGAGGCGCCGTTTTGTAGGGCGCGCTCGACGAACTGGCAGGCGAGGTCCTCGATGGCCGCGCGGTCGCGGTTGTGCGTCATGAGGCGGCGAAGCTGGTCGGCCTCGGCCGCGGTGAAGCCGGCGATGTCGATGGCAAGCTCGATGACCTGCTCCTGGTAGAGGACGACGCCGTAGGTCTTGCCGAGGATGGCCTCGACGCGCGGATCGGTGAAGACAACGGGCTCTTCGCCGCGGCGACGGGCGATGAAGGGGGCGACCATGTTCGCCTGGACCGGGCCCGGGCGGATGATCGCGACGGAGGCGACGAGGTCCTCGTAGTGGTCCGGCTTGAGGCGCTGGTGAAGCGAACGCTGGGCCGGGCTTTCGAGCTGGAAGGCGCCGACGGCCTCGCCGCTGCGCAGCATCTCGTAGGTCGGGTCGTCGTCGAGCGGGAAGCGGTCGTATTCGGCGCCGGACCAGGCGACGGCGTCGTCCACCGCACCTAGGGTGCGCAGGGAGAGGAGGTCGAGCTTGAAGAGGTTCAGGTCCTCGACGTCCTCCTTGTCGAAGGCGATTATGCGGACGCCCTTGGCCGACATCTGCAGCGGCGTGATCGTCGTGAGCGGGCGGGCGGAGATGACCACGCCGCCGAGGTGCGTGCCGATGTGGCGCGGGAGGTTGTCGAGGGCGGCGGCCATCTCGATCACCAGGCGGAGGCGGTCCCAGTCGACGCCGCTATCGCGAAGCTCGGGCAGGCGCTCGATGGCCTCGGGCAAGGCGGCGGCGGAAAGCCAGGGCATGACTGAGGCGACGCGGTTGACCGTGGCCTCGGGGACGCCGAAAATCTTCGCCACCTCGCGCAGGGCGCCGCGGGCGCGGAAGCACTGGAAGGTGCAGACGGCGGCGACGTGCTCGGGGCCGTAGCGATCGACCACGTAGGCGGCGACGTCGTCGCGGCGGCGGGAGTCGAAGTCGACGTCGATATCTGGCAGGGAGTTGATGCGCGCCGGGTTGATGAACCGCTCGAAGCGCAGGCGGCGGCGCCAGGCGTCGACATGGGTCAGGCCGAGGGCGTAGGCCACCACCGAATCCGCGCACGACCCGCGGCCGGAGTAGCGGATGCCCTCGCGCTGGGCGAAGCGGACGGCGTCCCAGACGATGAGGAAATACTCGACGAAGCCCATCTGCTCGATGATCTCAAGCTCGTGGTCGAGGCGATCGCGGAGGTCGGCGGAGACGGCGCCGTAGCGCTCGTGGGCGCCGCGGAAGGTGAGGTCGCGGAGCATGGGCGCGGTCGCACCGGTCGTTGCAGACCCTGAGCCCCGCCGAAGGGCGGCGTCGGGGTAATGCGGAATGTACTCGGGCCCGGCGAGGTCGTACTCCTCGCAGCTTTCAGCGACGCGACGGGCGGCATCGAGGGCGTCGGGGAAGCGGCGGAAGAGACGCGCCAGATCGGCCGGCGGCTTGAGCCACCGCTCGGCGTTGGCCGGGCGATCGGGGTGGGGCTCGTCGATGGCGACGTGCGTGCGGATGCACGTGAGGACGTCGTGCACGCGGAAGCCCGAGCGGTGGGCGAAGTGAACGTTATGCGCGGCGACGGCCTCGACGCCGAGACGCGCGGCGAGGTCGGACAGGTAACCAAGTTCCGCAAGGTCGCCGGGATAGAGGTCGCGATGAAGCTCGACGAAGAAGCAGTCGGGGCCGAAGACTTCGAGGAGGCGGCGGGCGTAGGCCTCGGCCTCGACGTGGCGGCCCACGCGGATCAAGCTGCGGATCGGGCCGCGCCGGCAGCCGCTCAGGCAGAGGATATCCTCCGACCAGCGGGCCAGGGACTCCTCGGCGACGGCGGGCTCGCGGCGCTCGTGGCCGAGATGGGCGTCGGTGAGGAGGCCGCAGAGGTTGGCGTAGCCACGGCGGGTGCGGGCGAGGAGGGTGAGGTGGCCGCCGTCCTCGAGGGCGACCTCGGCGCCGAGGATGGGCTTGATCCCCGCGCCCCGGCAGAGCTTGTGCCACCGGACGGCGCCGGAAAGGCTGTGATGATCCGTCAGCGCGAGGGCCGGCGCGCCAAGCTCGGCCCCGCGGAGTACCAGGTCGCGCGCGGAGGCGGCGCCGTCGCAGAAGCTGAACGGCGAATGCACGTGGAGATAGGGGAGACCCGGGCCCTCGCTCAATCCTCTTCACCCTCCAGGTACCAATCCGACGCGCCGACAGGACGCGACAACAGGAAAACGCCGCCCGCCTCGACGCGGAAAAGGTCGGCCTCAGGCTCGCTCAGCCACCAGCGACCGGCCTCGCGCCAGGCGTCAACCACGCGCTCGACGCGATGCCACTGCCCGCGCCAGCGGAAAGCCGCGGGGATAGTGGCGCCATCCTCGATTTCCACGACGAGACGGCGACGTTTCATGTCAAGAAAGAAGCTGCTCAGCCCAGCGACGATGATCCGGAAGATGATCGGCGCGCAGAAGAGCGCGGTCGCCATAGCGCTCGCGTAAGGCGTCCATGACCTGCTCCAGCATCGTCAACCCCGCCGGATCGGTGGAGAAGCCCAGGCCGTACTGTCCCGGCGAAAAGGATTGCAGGTCGTCGGCGAAAAGCGAGAGCGCCGAAAGCTCCTCGCCATGCCAGAGCCCGCGCAGAAGGACCGTGAAACGGCGTGACAGATCGTCGGCGCGGGCCGGTGGGCGGACCATCTCGCCCTCGGCGCGGACCGGTGAGCCGAAGAAAGGCTCCACGACAAGGGCGAGCGCGCGAGGCCATCGGCGACGGCACTGCAGACGCGTGAAAAGCCGCACGCACGCGCCGGAGAGGGACGTGAGGATGCCCGCCTCGTCCAAAACCTCGAGGGAGCCAAGCCGCTCCTCAAGATGGGGCGACGGGTAGAGCGAGTCGACGTGCGAGGCGTCGCGGCCCTGCAGCATGGTCAGGATCCGGCGCGCGACGTCGGGCTTGAGATGATGGAAGAGCGTGCCGCGCGGAAGCTGGGCGAGGCCGGCGATGCGCTTGACACCCAGGGCCACCAACTCGCCCCTGGAGCGGCCGTCGATCGGCAGCCACTCCAGAGGCGCCCGCTCGAGAAAGGCATGCTCCCGGCCAGGGAGAACGATATGCTCGCCATGAGCCGCCACGCGTGCCAACATGCGCGACGGCGCCAGACCGATGCGCACCTCAAGGCCAGCCGTCGCCGTGCGCGCACGGTCACGGAAGGCCGAGATCTGATCGCGGAGGACGTCGAGGCTCGGCGCGCGGACGGGCTCGAAAAAGCCCTGGGCGCAGTCGAGAGGCTCCACGGCCACGGCATCGGGCACGACCTGAGCCCACAGCGCCTCGTAGGGACTCGCGCAGGCGTCGGCGTCGAAGGCGACCTCGCGCAGGTCGGGATAAGCGATGCGGAGATAGGCCGGGTTGGGCCTCGAAAGAGCGCCGGCAGCGTCGAGGTCGGGCGAGCAATCCAGCACCTTGCCGTCGCGCAGGATCACCGCCGGGCCGCTCGTGAGCGATGGATCGCGCAGGGCGTGAGCGTGAAAGTAGAAATGAACCGCCTCGAGAAAGCCTATCAACCTGGCCATGGCCCCGATCTCCTGACCACTGGCGCTGAAGGGTGCCGATGATCGAAGGCAGTATAGAACATCCATTCTACAAACGCAAGTTCGATAGACAAAGAGCAAGGCGAAAGCCTGGCGGGGGTTGAGATGGCGAAGGGAGAGCCAAAAGGAGATCCTTCGCACAGAAAACGCGCTCAGGATGACATCCAAAGGCAAAAAACAGAAGGCAAACGCGTAAAGACGTCCGCGGACGAAGGGTTTGGACGCCGCCACCACAGATCCTTCGCGGGTGCGCCATCGGCGGGCGCCGGGTTGTGCGCTTCCTTCGACAGGCTCAGGACAGGCAGGATGACGGATACGCTACGCAGGGCACTAAGGACAGGCAGGATGACGGACAAGGGCGGAAAGACGAGAAGCGCAGCGCCCCCTTCAGCCCAGAAATACACGACACAAAACATAAGACCGATTATACGACATTTCCTCTGAACCAAACCCCGGCCCCATCCAAGAAGGAACTTCCCCAACAAGCGGGAACGGACCGCTCAGACATCCTGCCCTCGGGAGCGTGAGACGTGATGAAGCTGCAGATCAACGGCCTTCTGACCGCTTGGCCTCTTCTTTTCGCCGTCGGCCTGCTGACGCTCGTGGCAGCTCGCTCAGCCCTCGCCGATGACACCAAGTACACCGTCGCCGCCGTACAGTCCGAGCTGCGGTTCTACGCGTCCGAAGAGGACTTCGCCGCGCACATGGCCGAGGGTATGGCTGCGGCGATGAAGTTCAAGCCCGACCTCGTCGTATTCCCCGAGGATGTCGGCCTGCCGCTGGTGGCCTTGGGCGATCAGGATGCGCTGGCCGGCGTCAAGTCGCTCCACGACGCGATCGCGGCACTGGTCCACAAACACATGGCTGAGATCGGGCCCATCTGCACCAAATATGGGGTGTCGCCGCAGCGGGCGCTCTTCCTGTTCAAGGCGGACCAGGTGAAGCAGGTGTATACGGACACGTTCTCCCACATCGCCCACGAGAACAAAACGCCCACCCTTGCGGGATCGGTGCCCATGAGGTTCCAATATGCGCCATCTGATGTCTATAATGTGTCGTGCGAGTTCTCTAACAAGGGGCGGATGCACATCGTCGCGGAGAAGGTCCACCCGATAGACATCGAGCTGGCGGATGGGCTGGACCTCTCCCCTGCCAAGCCTGAGGACAGCCGGCCCTTCAACGCCGGGAACGCTCGGGTGGGGTGTCTCGTGTGCGCGGATGCGTGGGATCCGGCGATGGCAAAGCGGCTGGTCGATGACGGGGCGGAGATACTGGTGCAGGTGTCGGCGAATCCCTCGCTGTGGACGAAAGAAGAGCAGGCGCGGTGGCATGAGGGCTTGTGGACGCGCGTGCAAGAATTGGGTGTCTACGGCGTCACGTGCATGGGCATCGGTAACCTGGTGGGGCTGCCCTTCGAGGGTATAACGCAGATCCAGGCCCCTAAGGCCTGGACGGATAGCGGCGATGGAGTGCTAGCGGAAGCGCCGTCAGCCACCGCGGAAGCGGTCGTGGTCGCGGTGCTGGACTTGAGCCGCATCAGACACTAAGAGGACGGCGGCCGGATCAGGGAGCGGTGGGCAGCCACGTGGCGTAAGGTTCGTCGGATGCGATGGTCGAAAGATTGGCGAAGGGAATGAGAGTGGCGTCGGTGGTGAGGCCGTTGGCCGACCGAAAGCCCACGCGGTAGAAGGGCCCCAAGACACCCTCGGGCGCCGGCAAGCGCCTGGGCACCTCAGAGGTGGAGACGGCAGCCGGTCCACTCGCAGCGCCGCCGGTTGCCACGTAGACGAGAGGCCCTCGGATCAGCGCGGTCGTGCCGGCGTTGGGGCCGGTTCCCGGGACCCAGCGCGGCGAGGACGGGAAGCGCAGGTGGGCGATGTCGTTGTCGCTCCAGGTGCGCGTGATGGCGAAATAGGTGCCGGGCGTCGCCTGTTGGGGCGCGTAGTAGAAGAGGCGGACGGTCGGGCCCTCGGACCAGGCCGGGACGCGTACGAAGATGGTAAACTTCTCGTCCACGGGCAGGCGCACCCTCAGGGCAATGTCCTCGCGGCCCGGATAGCCGGTGTGCTGGTCGAGGCCGAGGCGCTCCCCGCGCGGGGTCTTGAGCGTCGCGGAGGAGTCGCAGAACTGGTTGACGTAGATGCCCGCGGGTCCGGTCGCGTAGATGAGCGACGGCGCGAGGGCAAGGACGCGTGAGGCGGCGGTCGCGCAGCAGTCGGGGAGCGGGTCGGCGCGGGACGGGCCTGGGCCGTTGAGAGGGGCGTACCGGCGGACGGCGCCGTCGGCGGAACGAAGGGCGGGCAGGTGGTTCCACAGAAGCTTTTCCACCAGGTCGGCGTAGCGGGGATCGCCGGACGATTCCAGCAGCGCCTGATTGAGCCACATCCACGAGACGACCGCGCAGGTCTCGCAGGCCTTCGCGGCGCCGGTTTCCCCTACCGCGAGGGCGCCGGTCGGGTAGATGTGGGTGGCGCAGGCGTCGTGCCACGCGGACTGGGCCGGGGCAAGGTCGCCGCGTCGGAGAAGGTCGAGTTCCTCGCGGACGAAGGGCGGTGCGTTGCGATCGGCTTCATCGGCCGCGACGACGGGATCGTGGGAAGGTTTCGCCCCGCGAAAGCACGAGGAGAGGAAGCCGGTGACAGTGACCTGGGAAGGGATGAGGGACGTGAGGACGCGGGAAGGCGTGGAGGAAGGAACCTCGGGGGGAGGGGCCGAGGCGAGGGCCAGCAGGCAAAGGATAGGCAAGGCGAGCAACGGGAAAGCGCCCCTCCCTAGCGACGAGGCAAGTCTTCCTCGAAAACTAGGTCCTTCGTCGGCGACAGAATACGTCGCCTCCTCAGGATGACAACCCAAGACAGACGAGCGAAGGGCAAGAGCGCGGCGCGGCGTAAAGCCGCGCCCTACAGCAGACAACCCCCGCGAAATGCGTAACATGGGAAAGTGTCACGCATGCGTGACACTTTCCGTGGTTACCTATCTCGACTACAGCATGCAGAAAGGCCCGACGTCGGGCTACATGGCCATGATCTTGCGGATGGTGGCGGCGCTGTCCTCGAGCGAGGCCAGGCCCGTGTCGATCTCTGAAAGCAACGCGTCGTCGTAGCCGATCTCACGCAGCAGGGCCATGATCGCCGGGAAGTCGACGGAGCCGCCCAGCAGCGGTACCCACTCCCAGCCGTCGCGCTTGAAGTCCTTCATGTGCACCTTCATCAGATGGCGGGCGTTGATGCGGAGCCACTGCTCGGGGTAGCCGAAGATCGCCATGTTGCCCGGGTCGAAGTAGAAGCCGACGCGCTTCGAGCCGACCTCATCGCAGAAGCGGGCGAACTCGAGCGGGCTGAGCAGGAACTTGTTCCACACGTACTCGATGGCAAGGTTCACGTTCGCGGCATCGGCGTAGGGACCGAGGGCGGCGAGGCCATCGCGGGCGCGATCATAGGCCTCATCGTAGGCGACCTCTTCGGTGACGCCACCGGGGACGACGAGGACGGTGCCGATGCCCATCGCGGCGACCTTATCGATGATCGCCTTCCACGTGTCGATGGACTTGGCGCGATAGGCGGGGTCGGCGTGGGTGAGGTTCGGCGCCGACACTGGCAGGGACGGGCAGACGGAGGCGAGGTACATGCCGGCGTCTTTGGCCTGAGCGGCGAGGGAGCCGAGGGTGGCGTCGGGGGTCGAGAGGGTGATCTCGCCCTCATCGCGGAGGACGAGTTCGAGGGCCTCGTAACCGGCCGCCTTGGTCTTGCTGAGGATGTCCGTGAGCTTCCAGTCGCCAGGGATGACAAGACAGCTTAGGCCTACCTGCATGGTGGAGCCCCTCCCGGGAAGATGGTGTGGCGACGTCTTCCCCACCGCGTGGCGACGGGTGAAGGGCGCGCGTGACGGTGCATTATAGGTCGTGGCCCCCGGTGGCGGAAGGGGGCGGCGGTGGGATAAGATTGCAGGGGACGGGTGGTGGCCTCGCTGGATGGGAAGACCCACGACGGACGATGGACTGGAGGTGCCGCGATGGGCAAGCTAGCAATCAACGGCGGACCGAAGGTGCGGCAGAAGCCGTTTCCCCCTTGGCCGCCCAAAGATCCCGGATTCAAGGAGAGGCTGGGCGAGGTCATCGATAGCGGCGTGTGGGGCATGGGCGGCGAGATGCAGCGCGAGTTCGTGCGGACCTTCGCCGAGTGGTGCGGGGCGACCTACTGCGTCGCCTGCACGAGCGGGACGACGGCGCTCGAGTTGGCGCTGAGAGCGTGTGGGATCGGGCCGGGAGATGAGGTGATCGTGCCGGCATATACCTTCATCGCGACGGCGAGTTCGGTCGTCAGCGCGGGCGCGAAGGCGGTGTTCGCGGATATTGATGCGGCGACGCTTAACCTCGATCCGCGGGCGACCGAGGCTGCCATCACCGAGCGAACGGCGGCGATCATACCCGTGCACATCGGTGGGATGCCGGCGGACATGGATGCGTTCCTCGCGCTCGGCGAGAAGCATGGGCTGAAGATCATCGAGGACTGCGCCCAGGCGCATGGCGCCGAATACCGGGGCAAGCGAGTCGGGTCGATCGGGGACGCGGGCTGCTTCTCGTTTCAGTCATCGAAGAATATCACGTCGGGCGAGGGCGGGGCGGTGACGACGAGCGATCCGGAGATCCATGCGCGGGCGTGGTCGGCGCATAACGTCGGGCGTGTGCCGGAAGGGCGATGGTACGACCATCGCGTGCTCGGGTGGAACTGGCGGATCACGGAGTTTCAGTGCGCGGTGCTGCTGCGAGGGCTGGAGCTTTGGGACGAACAGGATGCTCGGCGACAGGTGAACGCGGCGTATCTGCGCGAGAGGCTGGAGGATGTGCCGGGCATCGAGGCGCAGGCCTTCATCGAGGGCGCGGACAAGTCCGCCTACCACCTGCTCGTGCTGAGGTATGCCGAGGAAGCCTTCGACGGGCTGGACCGTGACCGGTTCATCGCCGCGCTCGATGCCGAGGGCATACCGACGTGGCGCGGGTACAATCCGCTCTATCGCGAGGGGCTGTTCGCTGAGGAATACGGATCGCTGCACCTGCCGGTGACGGAGCATGCGTGCGAACGGGGGTCGTTCTGGCTCGGGCAACACATGCTCCTCGGCGAGCGTGAGGACATGGATGACATCGCGGACGCGATGCTGAAGGTGTGGAAGAACCGGGAAGAGCTGCTAGACGAATGACGGGACGTCGACGCACCGCGGCCATCATCGCAGCACTGCTGGGCCTCGCCGGGTGTGCGACGGCGCGGGCGGGGTATCTCGACGCGCTGCTGGCGTACGAGTCGTCGCTGTGGCCTGGGAAGCTCGTGCGATATGCGGAGGGTCCGGCGACGGGTGGGGCGTGGTCGACGCCGGCGGTGGGCGATGTGACTGGGGATGGCGTGCCGGACCTGGTCGTGGGGTCGGCGTATGGCGACGTGCTCGTGTATCCGGGAAGGACGGGCGGGATCTACGGGGCACCGCAGTCGCTGCTCATGGGCGGCGAGCCCGAGATCGCGCCGACGATGCGGCCGGTGGCGGTGACGATGATGAGGCGGCCGGGCGGGACGGGGCTGCTCATCCTCATCGACGGGCGCGCGGTCTTCTACGAGACGAACGAGACCGGGATCATCAGTGGCGTCGAGATCACCGGGCCGGGCGATGCCAGCCTGCAGGATGTCGTGGCGAAGGCTGGCGCAGGGGCGGTGATATCGGCGGCGGCGGAGGGAGCGGATAAGCTGATTGTCGGCGATACCGATGGGAGGCTGTGGGAGTGCGGCCTCGGGGCGGATGGGAAGCTGGCCAAGACCGGGCCGCTGCGGGCGACGGATGAGAGCCAGGTAAACCTCCGTGCGCCCGCGTATGTGGCGATCGGCGAGATCGATGGCGCCGCGCAGATTCTCGTCGGCGCGGGGACGGCGCTGTGGGCGGCGGAGATGAAGACCGGGCGGCCGTCGGGGCTGAAGAAGATTGCCGAGGGGGTGAAGACGCCGGAAGGCCTCGTGGCGCAGAGGCTGGCGCCGGCGATCGCGGGCGGGCGAGTGCTGCTGGGGACGCGGTGGGGGCCGGTGCTGGATGTGAGGGTGCATGCCGGGGCGGTCGACGATGTAAAATGGGCGATGGCGCAGGACGTGCCGGCGGATGTTGGCTTGTGCGCGGCGCCGTGGGCGGTGGACTGG
>PMZA01000339.1 GCA_003170595.1 Armatimonadota bacterium | reverse complement strand
TACACACCTATTGACGAAAGCTCACGAGGAAGACTGGCCCAGCTTCCGCTGGGACCATGATCGTCTTGGACAGAGGCTGGCTGACGTTCGCTACGATCAGGGCCGCCTGAGGGGCCACATGGAGTCCCTCGGCTTCGAGCTCCGCCAGGAGGCGCTTCTCGACACGCTCACGGAGGATGTGCTCAAGACCAGCGAGATCGAGGGAGAAAAGCTGGACGCGGCACAAGTCCGTTCCTCCGTCGCACGCCACCTGGGCATGGACATCGCTGGCCTCACACCAGCGGATCGGGCCGTCGATGGGATCGTCGAGATGATGCTCGACGCCACCGGCCATTATGACGAGGCGCTCACTGCCGAGCGGTTGTTCGGTTGGCACGCCGCGCTTTTCCCCACTGGTCGCAGTGGCATGAGGTCGATACTGGTGGGCAGATGGCGTGATGATAGCACGGGGCCCATGCAGGTCGTCTCCGGCCCTGTCGGTCGAGAACACGTCCACTTCGAGGCACCGTCGGCCCGAAGGATCGGCGACGAGATGCGGGCCTTCCTGGACTGGTTCAACGGAGCCACTGAGACCGATTGGCTGCTGAAGGCCGGCATCGCCCATCTGTGGTTCGTCACCCTCCACCCCTTCGATGACGGCAACGGCCGCATCGCTCGGGCAATCGCCGATATGGCGCTGGCCCGCAGCGAGAGGAGCGCTCAGCGCTTCTATAGCATGTCGGCCCAGATCCGGCGAGAGCGCAACGATTACTACGAGGTGCTCGAGAGCACGCAGAATGGAACGCTGGACATCACGTCCTGGTTGGACTGGTTCCTGGGGTGCCTGGGCCATGCCATCGAGGGTGCCCAGACGACCCTCGCCACCGTCCTCACGAAAGCGCACTTCTGGGATGAGGTCGGGTCTGCCACGGTCAACGAGCGCCAGCGCCTCTTGCTGAACCTGCTCCTGGAGGGGTTCGAGGGGAAGCTCACCACGTCCAAGTGGGCGAAGATGGCCAAGTGCTCGCCCGACACGGCCTTGAGGGACATCCAGGCGCTCGTGGACCGGGGCATACTCGTCCGGGGCCGGGAAGGGGGCCGCAGCACGAGCTACTACCTCGTCATGCCCGGAGAGCCGGTGTAGGGCAACTTCGATGGACCACGGCGCTCGAGGCGAGTCGTTGACCGGCTCGGACCAAGTTGGCGGCCCAGCATGAGTCCCGGCTGCCTGCGCCCGAATACTGGGGGCACCTGCACTAGCGACAGCGACCTCGCCTAGTGTCGGGTTCACGCAAACCCGGAGGGCTGGAGCAAAGAGCAGCCACCTGGGCCCCCTTGGCTGCGGAAGGCCTCACGGCGAAGCCGACGCCATCCACTCCGCCTCGCTCTGCCGCCCCCGTTTCCTCGCGTAGTGCGTGCGGATTGGCGTTCTGGCAGACCCATCTCGTGCCTGCACCACAACTGACACGCTCTCAGTTGCCGCCGAGCAGCCCGATGAGCGCTGAGAAGGCGGCCGGACGCCCTCGGACAGTAAGCCCCTGCGGGCGCTACCCGCAGGGCCCGAAGACGTCCGTCCGGTTACGCGAACAGCACGACCTGACGATGCGTCGTGGAGATGCCTCGAACCCGGTCTCTCTACTCGATGATGCCGGGGGCCTTCCACAGCTGGCCCAGAGTCTCGGTCACCTGCTCGGGGGACATGTGGTCCGCCATGATCGACACAGCCTCGGCTGCCGCCTCACGCACCACCGTGTGGAACGCCTCCTTGGACAGCAGCACCGCCTCGTCGCCCAGGTGCAGGTGAGCCGGTGTTATGCCGCCCCGTATGTTGCCGATCCAGACCCGTTGGTCGGTCGTCATCACCTTGTCGAGGACGCCCGTGGCCCGCAGCTTGTCGAGCACTGCCGGAGGGTACGGCCCCGCGAACGGCCCGGGCCATGGCCACTTGGGGCGGACGACGATGTGCGGTCCCTGCAAGGCCTCAGCCAGCTTCTTTAGCTCCTCAGCAGACCCCTCGAACTCCACTACGGCTTCGAGCTTGATCTTCCTAGTCATCTTGGCTTCCCCCTATCCTGTCTGGCGATCACCAAACCCACTACCGTCAGCGCCGTGCCAGGGCCTTCGGCGACTGGCACAGTTCACGAGCCCCACCGCCCATCACCTCCTTGCCAACAGAGCGAGGGATGATGCCCCCGTCCCCCGGAAAAGCGACTCACCAGACCCGGCAGGCGTCAGACGGCGCGTTCACCGAACCGCAGGCGACGCGTCACAGCCGGCGCGCAGGTAGCCCATGAAGTGATCGAGAAAGAGGCTGTCGTCTTGCAGCGCCAGGAGCGCCCGGCGGGCCGCATAGATGGACGCCCGCTCCGAGGCGCAAAGCGCAACGGAGGCGAGGTCGGTGCGGCCGGTCATGCGGGAGTTCGTGCAGCCGCACGTGTTGTGGCAGTATGGCCGCAGGTTACACGTCGTGCAGGGAACGCTGTGGTTCCCACGTCGGCTGACCAACGCCGACTGCCGGCCCAAGTCCAGCCCGGTGTGGACATTCCCGAGGCACAGCGTGGCGTCGTCGTCCTCACCAACGAGCCGCTCGCACGGGTACAGATTGCCGCTCGGCGCGACGCCCCACTCGCACTCGCCCATCCGGCATCGGTCCTCGGAGCTCAGCCCGTGCTTCAAGAGGGCGATGACCTTGCTGTCGATGACGTTGAGCGCCAGCGCTTGCCCGGCGCGATAACACTCGATGTAGAAGTCGGCGATCGCCTCGAAGGCGCCCCACAGCTCAGTGAGCGAATCGTCCGTCCACTGCGCGGTGATGTTGGGGCTAAGGTGGGTCCCGTGTGCTCCAAGCCCGACGATGAACCTTACAGTGTCGGCCAACCGCCCCACCGTGTCCGGGCCGTAGACGGCGTTCACCTGAACGTGGCGCAGCCGTCCCACCGCCAGGCACAGCCCCTCCCTCACCTCCCCGAAGCTGCCACGGCCGTCAGGGTACCGCCGGTTCACGTCGTGCACATCCCTAGGTCCATCAAGGCTAAGGCAGACGGAGAAGTCTTCGCGCTCGAGGAAGTCCAGCGTCGGCCCGTCCAGGAGCAGCCCGTTCGTGGTTATCGAAAGGTCGACCGGCCTCTCCACTCGGGCCGCGGTCTCGCGCACATACGGCGTGACCTCCCGCATCAGGTCCAGCCTGAGCAGCGGCTCGCCACCGAAGAAGCCGAACTTGAGTACGCCAGCGGATCGCGGGAGGCCGAGCAGAAAGTCAACCGCCTTCCGCGCGGTCGCCACCGACATGTCCGGCTTGTCACTCCGCCCCGAGTAGCAGTACTGACACGCCAAGTTGCACCTGTGAGTAATGCTCAGCGATGCCCGCACACCCATCACCTCCCGGACCCCTTCGCCCACTAGGCCAAGCCTACCGTCTCACCGGGATTACCCATATCAAATGGGCGTCGTTCCCTCCTGGGCTGAGCAGCCGCCCATCTGACGGGCAGGCTACCCTTTGGAGCCACAGGCACATCCTTCTCAGGTCGCGCAGCCTTTATGAACCCGATCTAGCCTCGATCTGCTTGCGCTCGCTGATGTCGCGGAGGACGTCGATTTGGCCCAGGGAAGGCTCGCCGGTGGCGAGGGCCTCCACGAGGGCCTGCTCGGCGACGGGCATCTGGTCGGGAGGGATCAGGTCGGCCTTGCGGATGTCGGTGACGTCTTCGAGGCAGACGAGGACNNGCCGCTACCGCCGGTCTCGAAGCGGGTGCTGGAGAGGAGGAGGTGGCACTCCTCCGTCACGCTGTTGCGGGTGAAGAACATGGACCCCGGGACGCGGCTGTGATCCGTATCGGTCTGGATGGTGTTCTCGATGGCGGCGCGAACGGCGCAGGCCCGGCCCTCGGGGTTGGTGCCGCACTTGCCGTAGTCCGTGGCGACGGAGCCTTCGAGCAGCTCGCCGAGGCGCAGGCCCTGGGCGGGGCCGCTGGGGTCGCGGCCGGCGAGGGCGTATATGGCGGTGTTGGCGCGCTGGATGAGGCAGTCCTTGTCGACGACGACGAGGGAGACGGCGGCGTGGTCGGGAAGGGCGGCGAGCCCGAAGCCGCGATCGTCGAGCTGCGTCTGGAGCGTAATCGGCAGACGGGAAGAAGGAAGACTCATGCACGACACCTCCCAGGGTCGATGCGGGCCGGAGGGCAGCTCCATCACTGAGTGATATAATATACTCCGCGATCCGGAATGTAAAGCAATGACGCGCGATTGTCTCGGTCGGCCGTCGCCACACCAACGACCAGAACGAGAGCTGCGAGGATCCGGACCGCCATTAGGATTCCGTTGCGCTTCACCCAAGCCACCCGTTGACCGGGATTGCCCACATCAGATGGGTGTCGTTCCTTCATGGGCTGA
>PMZA01000139.1 GCA_003170595.1 Armatimonadota bacterium | reverse complement strand
CGCTTGACTATCACGGAGTGATATATCTCACAGCATACATCACCCAAGAGAAGAATATAAGAAGCAGGTGTACGGACGACCTTAACCGGGATCACCCCTAGCAAGGATCTTCGCCGAAGCTCTGACGATGGACCGTCTCCGGCACCAGCATGCTGCGTCCGTCCAGCTATAGACCGTGGCTCGTGCCTGTTCTGGTGGTGGACGTTCATCCTCGTCCCGGCCTTCGTGGTGCAGTGCATCAACGTGCCGATGAGGCATGACCTTGCCCCCGGGCAATCGGCTCCGGTTGAATGCCCGCGTAGTGCTGCCCGGGGCTCAACCCCAACAAGGGAATGAGAGGCCTGGCTAGGAGGGCTTGTCCGCCGGCGCCGACTACCCAAGAGCCACGCCAACGGGAGGGTCGAGTGAGCTCGGACGTAACGCCGTACGGCCCAGCCTGCGTCCTGATGGATCCTGACCGGTGTTGCCTGGCACCGGCGGCTTGACCTTGGCATGCAGGACAAACCACGGCTGGATGGAAGAATGCGCCTGCAGGTGGATCAAAGACGGGAAGCGCGCTAATCGGGTCCACCTTGACGCTCAACCTGGACATGTTTCCGGGGGCAAGGTCATTCCTGGGAGGGGATCCGCATGAGACAGGTGTCGAGTCATATCGGGCTTGGGACTGTCGTGGGTATGATTGGCGTGCTGGCGATGGGTTCGCTCGGCTGCAAGATCAGTGCCGACGAGCAGCCCCCGCCCGCTGTGGACAAGCGCCCGTCCACGACCCCGGTTGCGCCGCCGACAGCAGCTGACAGGGCCCTCGAGGCGGCCAACAACCGCTTCGGCTTCGCGCTTTTGGTGAAGCTGCTGGCGGCGCAGCCGAAGGATAGCGTCTTCATCTCCCCGTCCAGCATCGCCATGGCCCTCGACATGACCCTGGCCGGCGCCGCCGATGGGACCCAGCAGGCGATGATGAAGGCCCTCGCGCTGCAGGGCATCTCGCCCGCCGACGTTAACCAGGCCAACCTCGACCTGTGCACGGCCCTGACTAACATCGACGCCGAGGTGAAGCTGTCCATCGCGAATTCGCTGTGGCTCGGCAAGGGGATCGACTTCGTGCCCGACTTCACCACCATCGGAGACAAGTTCTACGGCGCTAAGATCGCGAGCCTCGACTTCGCCGGCCCCGACGCCGGGAAGACGATCAACGACTGGGTCAACGACAACACGGGCGGGAAGATCCCGACCATCGTGCCGAACGGTCCGCTGCCGGGGCTGGTCTGCGCGCTCGTCAACGCCGTGTACTTCGTCGGGCGATGGACAGACGTGTTCGACAAGGCCAACACGAAGCCGCACCCCTTCAACTTCCTCGACGGCAACAAGAACGACCTTCCGATGATGACGCAGTCCGGCCGGTACGAGTACCTGAAGCAGCCCGGCTTCGAGGTCATCCGCCTGCCCTACGGGCGCAAGCGTGTGGGGATGTACATCGTCCTGCCGGCCAAGTCGAGCAACATCGGGGCGTTCGGCAAGGCGCTCAGCGATGGTGCGTGGAAGAACTGGACCGAGGGCATGGAGGAGACGCCGGGCAAGATCACGCTGCCCAAGTTTCGGGCCCAGTACGGCGCGACACTCAACGACGCGCTCAAGGCGATGGGGATGAGCGTTGCCTTCGATCCGAAGAAGGCCGACTTCAGCAACATGTGCGGCAAGCCCGGCGATGCATGGATCGGCCAGGTGCTCCACAAGACCTTCGTGGAGGTCGATGAGGAGGGGACGAAGGCGGCCGCGGCGACGGAGGTCGGCATGGTGGGCATGGCTGCGCCGCGACCGGTTACGCCGTTCAATATGGTGGTGGACCGGCCGTTCTTCTGCGCGATCGTGGACAGCTACACGGGCACGATCCTGTTCATGGGCGCGATCGTCAGCCCGGGTGCCATCGGCGGATAGCCCCTGGCTATTCGGCGCTGAGGCGCTCCAGGGAGATATTGTCCACGTAGGATGACCTTGCCCTCGGTAACAAGGCCAGGCTGAACGTCAGCCTGGACCAGATCTGCGCCCAACCCGAAGTGGGCGAGAGGCATGGCCAAGAAGGCTGGTCCGCCGGCGCCGACTGCCCAAGAGCCGCGCCGATGGGGGTTGGCTCAGCCCGGACGTCACGTCGTCTAACATCCTGGGTCGTGATGGATCCTGACCAGCGCGGCCTGGCCGGGCGGCTTCTCCTCGGCATGCAGGACACACCACGTCTATAGGTAGAAAGTGACGGCGGGGGGATCGAGCGTGCAGATTGACGTTGCGGCCACGGGCGAGCAATTACTGCTGGTGGTGGCGGGCGTGGAAGAGGGCCAGACGGCCAAGACCGTCGCCCAGAAGTTCGTCGACATGCTGCGGCAGGGCATGCCGAACCTGAACCGCGCATGTTGAGGATGCTGACCAGGGGCACTTGGCCCTGGGTCAGCTCCTGGTACTCGGGCTGATCCGCGCCCAGAGCACCACACCCCGCCACAGCGATCCACGCGCACGCCCCCAAAACCATCGCTATCAGCACTAGCTCGCTCGTCCCGTTGGTTCTCCACCTTTCTGGAGTCATCACTTCCCCTTCAAACGAGCCTTCACCCAACTGTAGGCACGGTGGACGACGAGCAACCGCTTGAACCACCAGTGAGCAAGGGGCCCCTCCCTCTCGGCCATTTCCTCGGCTTTGCGGAAGAACTTGCCGGCTTCCTCTCGCTCGCCGCGCCGCAAGGCCTGTCGGCCGCAGCGCATGTACACGCGCCGCATCCATTGAGTGTACTCGCTCTCGGCAAGCAAGCGAGCCTTCCAGCCCTCTCCGCGCGGATCGTACGCGGCCAGGACCATCGCCCGGGTCCACGGCGAGTACTTGAGCGCGCCGCAGGGCCGCGATGCGCTATCCGCGGTGAGATGGTAGTGATAGAGCGGCTCGCACAGCACCGCGACCGAGTATCCCAGCGCCCCCGCCCTCATCAGAAACTCCCAGTCATCCACCGGGAAGCAATCGGCCAGGCCGCCGATCTCCCCGAAACTGCTTTGCCTCACGAGCCACCCCGATGTTGATGACCACGTCCACGCGAACGCGGTCTTGAAGCACCAGTCCCTGAACCCGACCGCCTGCAGCGTGCCATCGACGCGTATCCGCCAATCCTGATAGCGCGCCGTCGGTCGGCCCCCCAGAGGCACTAACAGCGGCTGGCCTATCAGCAGCTCCAGCCCCGGGTGGTCGGCCATGACTTCCACCTGCCTCTGCGTCTTCTGCGGCAGCCACTCGTCGTCGTGATCCAGCAACGCCAGGTACTCGCCCGTCGCTTCCGCCACAGCCCGGGCCACCGCACGTGGTTTCCCCTGGTGCTCCTGCCGGATCAGCCTCGCCCGCGGATAGTCCCTCGTGATGATCTCCGCCGTCTCGTCCTGCGACCCGTCGTCGACGACGATGACCTCCAGGCGGGAATACGTCTGCGCGAACACCGAATCCAGCGTCCGCCTGATGAACGCGGCCGCGTTGTAGGCGGGGATGATCGCACTGACCAAAGGCTGGTCTCGCATACCGGCATTCACCTCTCGGCCGGGATTGACCATATCATCTAGGTGTCGTTCCTTCATGGGCTGAGCAGCCGCCCATCTGACGTAAAGGTTCGCCGTTGAAGCCAAGACCTTGGCTCCGGGCGCTGACGTGTCTCCGGCAACACTTCTTCCCTTGCGGCGGCGAGCTACTTGTGGAACAACATCATGGGGGACAGAGCAGGTACCGCCACCAGTTCAGACCGGCGGAAGCCCGCTTCCTTGGCCCAGGCCCGGTACTGCGGGTAGGTGAAGGTGGCACCCTCGGGTGTGTGCACCAGCATGTTCAGCGCGAACAGGACGCCAAAGGTGCCCCCGTCTTTCCCTCGCCGCTGGTCGTCAGCCACGAAGTCGGCGACCGCCATCGTGCCCCCAGGCTTCAACGCCCTGTATACCTTGCGGAAGAGCCGGCGCGTGCGGCGCTCCCCCTCGGAATGGCAGATGTGCCCCAGCAGCGTCAGGTCGAACTCGTCTCTGCCGAAGTCCACATCACCGATGTCGCCGGGCAGAAACGAGAACCGCTCCTCCACCCCATAGACCCGCGCAAAATCCCTCGCCACTTCGAGCACCGGCGGATAGTCAACTGCGGTGACCCGAGCCGCCCGGTTGCCAACGGCGAAGGCTATGCTCCACGGAGCCGCCCCGCACGCGACGTCGAGGATGTCCACTTCCCCATGGCCGAAGCGCCCCTTGGTCTTCCCGAACAGTGCGCGGGCGGTGAGGTAGTTGCTCGGGAAGAGCATCCTCACCAGGCTTACGAAGAAATGCTGGGCGGCAGCCGGTTCAGCGATGTTTCGCACCGGCTCGCCCGTGAGGATCACCTCCGCAAGCTTCGACCACGAAGCCACGAGAGCCGTAGCGTGCTCCAGCCAGTCGGCGAAATACGTCTCAGGGTCCACGCCCGGGACCTCCAGAACGCTTCGCGTCGCTGCCGGCAGCCGGTATAGACCGCCGGTTCGCTCCAACTGGCCTGTGGCCACGAGGGCATCCAACAGCATCGTGACACCCCGCTCCTTCGCCCCGGCAGCGCGGGCCAGGGCTCTGGCCGTAGCCGGGGCCTTAACCAGCCGCTGGAAAAGGCCAAGCTGCACAGCCGATGTCGTGGTTTGCGTGATAAGAGCCGCGAAAAGCGGTTGAACGGCGCTACCCAGTGCGTTCTCTTTGGGAACTGAGGCCTTCGTCGCTTGTGCCATCGTCATGCCTCCCGTTGCGGGCGGGGCTGCTCGTGGCCCGCTCTTTGGCGTTGGCTATCACTTAGTGATAAGCATCCAGTGATAGACGAGGCACGGGTTTGTTTGGTTCGATCCGGGTCCCCGGTTGTGGCAGCTTGAGCGCTCACCGGGAACAGGCCGGAGATGCGCCGGGGTGCGGGGCTGGCCCGAAACGGCCGACCACAGTGGGGAAGCGCAGGAGACCGTCGGAGGGCGGCGGGACAGCAAGCCGTGTCAGCCCAGTGACGGGACGGAGACAGGCGGAACTCTGCGGACGGCAACCGAGGAACGACGGTCGAGCGGACGACTGGTCGGGCTATGCAGGAGGGTCTTGCGGGCGGTTCAGGAGATGCATGCGAAGCCGGACCGGTCACGGCTCGGTTCGGCCACATCCCCTCGCCGACTCCATGCGGCTGCAGGAGCACCAGGGTGATCGTGCCCGGGAGGCCGGGTCAAGCGGCGGCGAGGGCGTGGCGGGGACTACCCCCATAGGCGCTAACTTAGGGATTTGAAGGTCGCGAAAACGCAGCCCAAAGACTCGGAAACGATTGAATTAATGGCGATCAGGACCGATAGAATCGTCTAAGTTAGCGCTTATGGGGACTACCCCCACTTGCCATGTGCGCAAGAGTCGTCTTCGATTGGCGGCCCGTGACCCATCGGCTGCCTCTCAGGACGCTTCTGGTTCCGTGGGTCCACCGCGCTCGAGGGGCGCTGAAGACACCTCAAGGGCTGGCAGGAGCGTGCGAACGGATCGCCTTGCGGGCGAAGAGGCGATGGTGCTTGTCGAGCGGGGGCCAAGGCATCACAGCACGGTGAGACCGCACAACTCGTTAGGCTATCAGCCGCCTGCCCCGGAGGCGGTCGCGCCCGGGCTCTCTCCCAGGGCTGCTGCCTGAGCCCAGCGCGACGGTTGCCATGCCATGCCTGTCGGCAACTCGGAGGCGGATCGGCAGCCTCCGGAAGCACCGAAGGGCCGCCCGACACGGTCAGCGCCGCCTCTACCGTCCCGGACGGATCAGCACGACCACCGACCGCGGCCCGACCACGTAACTGCCGTCCGGCGCGGGCACTTCCTGGCCGGGCTCGCGGATGTCATCGGGGCCGGGCAGGCTGGTATCGACGACCCGAGACCACGGGCCTGGCTCCGTGAGGCCGAAGGTCAGCGGCTCCCAGTAGGCATTGACCATGGCGTACACGTCATCGTCGCCCTGGGACGCGCCCCGCACGCAGAAAGCGACGCTGCGGGAATCGGGCCCCAGATCCGGGTCATGCCCGACGCCATGCCAGGTGACATCGTTGCGCCAGAACCGGCTGCGGCAGAGCGAGGGGTGGGCCTTGCGGAAGGCGATCATCCGGGTGAAGAAGCGCTGGATGTCCGCGTGCTGCTGCGCCCGGTCCCAATCCAGCCAGACCGTCTCGTTGTCCACGTTGTACGGGTTTACTTGGCCGAGCTGGGTCTGCAGGAACTCATCGCCTGCGCGAAACATGGGCGTGCCGTTCGACAGGAGCAGAAGGGCGCAGAGGTTCCTGATCTGGCGCTTGCGCAGGTCCATGACCTCGGCAGGCACGTTCTCCTCGCCCTGCCAGCCGCAACCCCAGCCATCGGCGCTGTCGTAAGCGACGAGGTCATACATCGTTGGGCCATCGTGGCAGCTTACGTAGTTCGTGCTCTGGAAGGGGTGGTAGCTGTCGGAGATGTCGTCGGGAAAGATGTCATCGCTGCCGTAGAGGCGGCACATGACCGTCCTGACCAGGCCGGGGTCGCCCTTGATGAAGTGCCGGACGTCGTCGCGGAAGCGGCCGTTCCATTGCAGCCAGGTGCTGCCGGGGAAGCTTCGGCCCAGCTCGTAGCCCACCCCGGTGGCGTCCCAGGGCTCGGCGATGAGGCGAAGGCCTGCCAGATCTGGGTCCGAGGCTATCTGGCCGAAGAGGGCCGGGTCGTCGAGGTTGACCGCGCCCTCTGCGTCGCGGCTGAACACCGAGGCCAGGTCGAACCGGAAGCCGTCGACATGCATCTCGCGGACCCAGTAGCGCATGCTGTCGAGGATCAGGCCGCGGACGGCGGCGTTCGCGGTGTGGAGCGTATTGCCTGCGCCGAAGAAGTTCTGGAAGTAGAAGGGCGCGTTCTCGTTGCACAGGTAGTAGGTGCTGTTGTCGATGCCCTTGAAGGAGTAGACCGGCCCCTCCTCGTTGCCCTCGGTGGTGTGGTTGTAGACGACATCCAGGATGACCTCGATGTCGGCGGTGTGGAGCGCCTTGACCATGTCGCGGAATTCGTCTTGCGGCCCGGTGGCGTCGCTGCGGGCGGCATAGCCCTGATGGGGGATGAAGAAGCACAGGGGCATGTATCCCCAGGCGCTACCCTCCTGAGGGTCGCACTGGTAGACCGGCATCAGCTCGACGGCGGTGATGCCGAGGGATTTCAGGTAAGGGATCTTCTCGATCAGCCCAGCGTAGGTGCCCCGATTGTCGTCGCTGAAGCCGGAGTTGGGGTTGTGCGTGAACTGCCGCACGTGCAGCTCGTAGATGACCAGGTCGGACTCATGCCGGGGGCAGGTCTCGGAGCCCCAGTCGTACGGGCCATCCCTCCCGGGAAGGCGACCCAGTGGGGCTTGCCCGTCGTTCGGCCCGTCGCCGGCTGCGGCGCTGCGACTGAAGCCCTGCGGGAAGAAGACCGAGGTGGCGTAGGGGTCGAGCAGAAGCTTCTGCGGCCGGTAGAAGTTGTACTCGAAAGGCCCTCCGGGCGGCGGACCATCAATGCGATAGGCATAGTAGACCGCGCCCTGCACGGCGGCCTCAGGGATGCGGCAGTGCCAGATGCGCCCGGACTTATTGGTGAGGTAGTCGAAGTCGTAGCTGAAGACCGGAGTGTGGGTGGCCAGGTCTTCCTCTCGGTAGAGCAGGAGGGTGACCCGTGTCGCGTGCCTCGAGTAAAGGGCGAAGTTGCGGGCACGCTCGGCCTCAATCCACGTCACGCCGAGCGGGTACGGCAACCCCTCCGATGCAGACCATCCAGGCATTGCTGGTCCCCCCTTTGGCCCGCTATCCTCAAAATGTGCCAGACCCACGCAGGTGCCCCGCCGTACCTCTGCTACTTCCGGCACCAACGCTGCCGCGACTGTCATTGTAGCATGTGCCCAGCAAGCCGCAGTCCCGCTCCTCGTCGTGGTGCCGTCGTAGGGGACGAAGAAGTGGGGCCGACGCCGAAGGCGCGCGGCCCCGAGGTCAGCATCGGTGCCGTGCCTAGGCGACATCCGAGGCTTACCCGACCCGGGGGCTAGGTGCCGCTCCGCCTGCGGCAAGGCTATAGGGCGACTCAGTCAGCGGCCCCACGTGAAGGGGCTGGTAGTGGGGCGAACATGCAGTGAGACCGGCCATGTATGCGCCAGAAGCGTCCCTTTCTGGCGTTGCTGAAAGGTCTTCGGAGCCTTTCCTGGAGTGAGCATGAAGGCCGGGCCCTCTCCCGTGTTAGGTCCCGTAGCCTGCCGCAGTGGGACGTCCAGAACCCGACCGGATCCGGGTTGCATGTCGACTCACGCAACCAGACCCGCATCGAGTGAAGTGGCTGTCAAGCCACCAGCGAGCTTCCTACGGGGAGCATCGGCCCGTCAAGGCGACCCAGATGGCGGTCTCGCTGAGAAGCTGG
>PMZA01000212.1 GCA_003170595.1 Armatimonadota bacterium | reverse complement strand
ACACGGGGCCGCCGTGGCGACCTACATCGTCTTGAGCATGACGGACCACCACTGCGGGCCCTTGTTCTGACCGAACCACTTGCAGTGCCCATCGACGAACGCAACATTGGAGCCTTCATTGTGGGGCATGGGGCAGCTCTGCCACGAGCCGAGGTCCGAGACGAAGTCGTTGGTCGCCCCGCACTGCGTGATGACTTCGCAGTTGCGCCAGTGTTCCGTGAGGAAGCCGCTGTCCGCAGGGGTCTTGAAGAACCCGATCGGCTGGCCATAGTGGCACTGCACGGCGAGGTAGNNGTAGTCGGTCAGCTTAGCGCCGCTCCAGCACCCGACGCCGCCGCCGCACGAGGCCGTCTGGGTCATGGGGTGGTGGCTGCTCGGGCAGAAGAAGATCTGGTTGTTCTTCACGTACGGCATGACAAGATCCGCTGCCGTATATGGAGGATTCGCACCGTTAAGCGCCTTGCTTAGCGGGAGACATTCGTCATAGTCCTGCGCATACATNNAGAATGGCGATGATCGCGATGACTACCAGCAATTCGATGAGCGTGAAGCCTCGACGCATCCGGTCATCCTCCTGAGATCACTGATTTACTTTACAATCCAAGTCTATCATGCCACATTCCCCTTGCCCCTTCAACCGCGATTTTCGCCTTGCCCCTTATGCCGCTAGGACCACTGAACCATCTACATCCGGTCGCCGCCCTTTGGCCTGTCGGCCATTTTCTTGACTTATGTTCGCCTCGCGCCCTTCTTCCCGCAACTACACGCCCTCCCGCCTGTCCAAGCATAAAACCCCCCGGCCTCGAGCCGCCTTTCGGGAGGAATACCCTGTGCAGGTTCCCCTCGTGGATCTTCACGCGGAGTATGCGATGTTGCGTGGCGAGATCCTGGATGCCCTCGACGGCGTCTTCACGGGCATGCATCTCTATCTCGGCCCTGAGACCGAGGCCCTCGAAGCCGAGTGGGCGGCCTTCTGTGGCGTCGACCATGCCGTCGCGGTCGCGACTGGCACCGACGCCCTCCTCCTCGGCATGCTTGCCGGCGGCGTCCGCCCCGGCGATGAGGTCATCTCCGTCGGCTGGACCTTCATCGCGACCCTTGAGGCCATCGTCCACGCCGGCGCGATCCCGGTCGTCGTCGACGTCGATCCCGACACGCTGACGATGGACCCCTCGCTCCTCGCCGCGGCCATCACCCCTCGCACCCGCGCGATCGTCCCGGTCCACATCTATGGCCACCCGGCCGCGATGACGCCGATCATGGACCTTGCCGCCGAGCACGATCTCTTCGTCCTCGAGGACGCGGCCCAGGCCCACGGCGCGTCCTATCACGGCGCGATGAGCGGCTCCCTCGGCCATGCCGGCGCCTTCAGCTTCTACGTGACCAAGAACCTCTCGGCCTACGGCGAGGGCGGCATGGTCACGACGAACGACGCCGACCTGGTGGAGAAGCTCCGCATGCTCCGCAACCACGGCCGCAGTGCCACGGGCCACGAGATCGTCGGCTACAACGGCCGGATGCAGGAGGTCCAGGCGGCCATCGTGAGGCTGAAGCTCAAGCGCTTCGTCGAGTGGCAAGCCCGCCGCCGGTCGATAGCCGCGCGCTACAACGAGGCCCTGGCTGGCCTGCCCTTGTGCCTCCCCTTCGAGGCGGAGGATTGCCGCCACGCCTACCATCTATATATGGTGCGCCCGGCCGACCGCGAGCGGCTGAAGGCGGGGTTGGAGGAGGCGGGGGTAGCGTATGCGGTTCACTATCCGCTGCCCGCGAACCGCCAGCCGGCGATGGCGCCCTGGGGTCTGAACGACGTGGTGCTACCGGTGAGTGACCGAGCGGCTGAGGAAGTCCTTGCGCTGCCGATTCACCCGATGCTAACGGACGATCAGATCGGCCACGTGATCGACACCGTCCACCGCACCCTTTCCTGACGCCGGGGCCTTGGCTTGCTGTAGGGCGGGGATAAATCCCCGCCCTACAGCAAGCGCAGACCCGCCCCCGGCCGTCATCCTGAGCGCACGACTCAACGTCCGTCGCTTACGCTCCCGCGAAGGACCTGCGGTGGCGGCGTATCAACCCATCGTCCTCGGGGCCTTTGCCTTTCTGCCTTTGGCTGTCATCCTGAGGACGACGGTTTATGTCGGACGAAGGATCCCCGCACGACTCCCGCCCCCTCACCACCTCTCCTTCTCATTCTTCGCATACCATCCCTTCAGCAGCTTCGCCCTTTCCGTCTCGACCTTCGCGGCCTCGCCGTCCCCCCGATCCTCCCCATGCTCGACGCTCCACCCGCTCCATTCCCGGAACGCATGGTATGACCAGTCCCACCCGTGCTCCTCGAAGACCTCGATGCAGTCGCGCAGATACCGGGCCGCACTCCCCTTCGGCGCCCACCTGATCGCGCTGAACTCGCCCACATAGATCTGCACGTGGTACCGCTTCTGGAAGTCGATGACCGGCGCCAGCGCCCGCTCGATCTGCGCCTTGTCCCACTGCACACCATCGATCACGCCGGGGTACATCCACTTCGTCGCCCAGTCGTCGAAGACCCCCTGGTGGGTGAAGGTGTGCGGCAGGTACATGTGCACGCTGTAGACCACGCCCGCCACCTTGATCGGGTTGAACGCCGCGAAGCCGTACGGGTTGTCCCCGTCCGCGCATTCGACGATGATCGCGTGTTCGGGGTCGATGGCCCGCACCGCCGCCGCCGTCTTCTCGGCGAGTTCCTGCCAGTAGAGGCAGCCCTCCGCCGTGCCGTTGTCGATGGGCTCGTTGACCAGGTCGTAGCCCCACACGACCTTCTCGCCCCGGTACTTCCGCGCCATCCGTTGCCACGCCTCGATGAACTTCGCCTGACACTCGGGCGAGTTGAACATCGACGGCCCCGGATCGCCCGCTCCCGCCGGCGGCGAGTGCAGGTCCACGACGACCTGGAGCCCATACTTCCTGCACAGCGGCAGCGCCGCATCGAGTTTCTTCAACTCCCCCTGCAGCCACTCATCCCACGCCGCCAACCCCGCCGCGCCCGTCGGCTTGCCCTTCGGATCCCACCCGATAAGCTGCCAGCGGATGACGTTCGCGTTCCACTCCTGCCCGAAGGTGCGCAGGCCGGCCTCGTCGATGCCCGGGCTGATCATCGCGCCCCTCAGCCGTGGCACCTGATGCCCGGTGTACATCTTCCCCGAAGTGACCGCCGGCGCCGGCACGAAGGGCGCCTTCCGCACGGTGATGGTGAGGTCATCGAACCACACCTTCCCGGTGACGGCCTCGAGGCCCATGTACAGCCGCACGTCCGTCACCATCGGCGGCACGCGCACATCGAAGGCGAACTCCCGCCAGTCGAAGCTGCCCACGCCGATCTCGGCCTGCGGGTACATCTTCGCCCCATCGGCGACCATGGGCAGCATGAACTTGATGCCATTCCACGGCTGCGGCTTCGCCGACACGTTCTCCGCCTTAACCTTGCACGACAGGCGCAGCAGGTATCCGCGGAGGGGCACAGGGTCGAGGGCGAAGTTGGCGATCATGGGCACACCGGGCTGCGCGGAATTCGCGAAGGCCATGGCATGCCCGCCCTGGAATCCTGGCTCGACAGCTATCGGCGGCCCCCATCCTTGCACGGCATCGGCGCCTTCGAAGTCCTGATGGAGCACCACATCGCCGACCTTCAGCGGCGCGGCCCACACACCGGCCACCATCCCGATCATCACCATGATCACGCTCACCATCATCTTCATCCGCCTGTCTCCTCTGCCTTTGCTCTTCTGGCTTCTGTAGGGCGGGCATCTATGCCCGCCGNNGCCCTTGGTTGTCATCCTGAGCGAGTTCTCTGCGCGAAGGATCCCCCGCACCGTCTACCTCCGTCGACCTATCTCCCTTCGATCGCCTCCAGCACTTCCCGCCTCACGCTATCCGCCACATCCCGATCCACGTGCCTGTCCCACGCCACGTTGCTCCCATCCATCCCCGCCAGCACCCGCCTCGGCCCATCCACCAGCAGCGCCTTCGCCTTTTCGACCGCTGCCCCGCCCTTCCCTTCCGCTTCCGCCTTCTCCACCTTATCTTTCAGCATCGCCAGGTACTCGAAATCCTCCGCGCTTTCGCCGATGGCCTCCAGCCATTTCGCCGGCGTCACCGTCGTCTCATCGATGTACAGCGGGCAGTACGCCCCGGCCCCCGCGCTCACGTAGTCGTTCCACGNNTCACGGCGAGGTCCCGCCCCAGTCGCCGAAAGCCCAGAAGCCCGACCCCGTCCCGCCCACCGCCGCGAGGTGCCACGCCTGCAGCAGGTAGTAGCAGTACGGGTCGAAGCCCCTCATCGGCCCGGAGCATGAGTACATCCAGAGCTGCTTGCCCCGCTTCACCTGCTCGGCGTAGTAGGCGTCCTGCCAGCCCATGTCGAGCCACTGCATGCGGTTGGGGCAGAGGATGTCCATCTGCGCGACCATGTCGTCCATGCCGTCAGGCTTCTCGGGCGTCGGGTCGACGAAGCACTTCAGCTCCGGCTCAGCCGCATGGATAGCCTTCGCCCACTCAGCATTGACACGGAACCCCTGCGCCTCATTCGGCTCATCGAGGACGAGGAACCCGAGCTGCCCGACCTTGAGCCCCAGCGCCTTCATGTGCGCGGCCCAGAAGTGCATCCACTCGCCGACGCGCTTGGTGAACTCCGGTGTCCCGATCTGCGCCCCGGCGAAGTCCCCGCCCGCGGCCACGTAGACCATGTACTGCTCGGCCCCGTGCCAGATTTTCACCCAGTCGTCGAACACCGCCGTGTCCGGCTTCTCAGTCATGTTCCCCGCGTCATCGTACTTCCCCGGAGGCATCGCCCCAGCGCCCGCCCACGCCGTGTTGACATGATGTTCGCGCAGCAGTTCGACGAACGCCGCCCGATTCTTCGGGTTGACCCCATACGTCCCGCCGCCCTCGGCGTAATCCCACCCGCCGACCCGCAGCCTCGTCTTCTCCGGGAAGCGGATAGGGGAGATGTACAGCCTCACCGGTGCCCGCGCGATCGTGCTCCCGCCCGCGCCCGTGACGACGATCTTCCCCTCGTACCTCCCCGGCGCCACGTCCGTCGGCTTGAATTGGACCCACGCCTGCGCGGTCATCCCGCTCGGCACGTTGAGGATCCAGTCGCTGCCCTCGCGCTCCATCCCTACCAGCGCCGCCGCCACCGGTTTGAAGAACTTCGTCCCGACGTGCGTCGCTTGTCGCACGGTTACGTACGCCGGATTCGTTCCACCCGGCAGTCCCTCGATCCGCAGCCGTGGCCTCGCATTCGTGGCGCCCGCGTTGGTGACGTTGAGTACATCCGCCCGCGACTCACCGTTCATCATCCGCACGGTCATCGCCGGCTCGGCGCCCGTCGCGGGAGGCTCTTCCGACGGTCCCAGGTAGTCCCACCGGTCTGCGTGCCACACCCGCAGGGACGCCTTACCCTCAGCCCGCCACACCTCCGCCTGGAGGAGGAATACCTGCCGCTCGAGTTCGGTCATGGGCAGGACAGCGCGGAACCCGATGGGCGACTCCTCCGCCATGTCGCTGATCTTCCCCGCCAGCGCGTCCGCCTTCGCCGTCAGCCCCTTCTTCTGCTCATCCCCCAACCCGGCCGTCTCGATGCTCTTCCGCACCCCCGCCAGATCTCGCTGAAACTGCAGCCGCAGCAGGTTGTTGAATGAATCAGTCTTCAGCCTTTCCACCACATCGCCCACGATCGCGCCTGGCAGCTCAATCCCCATCATGTCCGCCGTCCCTTCGTACACCTCGATCTCATCGACGAAGCTGTACGATCCATTCGGCTGCACGGCCAGTTGCACGTACCGCCCGTGGGCCTTGAGCGCGTTGGTGACGAGCTTCGTTCGCGTGTATACGCCGTACTCGGCCAGCGCCCCGGCGGGTTGAAGCTTGACGAGGTCGCCGACCTCATGCCACGTCTTGCCGTCATCGCTGACGAAGATGATGATCGCGGAGGGCCAGTGCACGCCGGCGACGCCCGCGGCGGTGTCGTAGCTAATCCCGGAGATGGGGCACACGCGGCCGAGGTCGATGGTGATGAAGTTCATCAGGCCGGTCTGCCAGCCAACGCAGCCCTGCTGTACCCAGAAGTAGCCGTCGACTTGGATGCCGTCGGTAAGCTGGACGTTATCGCCGGGGTCGGTGCAGTAGCCATAGTTCGGCGCGGGGGAGAGGGTATAGGGGCGGTTGAGGGCGAGGTTCTTGGGCTGCTGGGCATGGCAGGCTGAAGCGAGGACAAGCAGTCCTATGGCGCAGGCGGCGGTTCTCATCCTTTGCCTTCCTCCCCTTGCACGTTAGTTCCCCACCCTTCCATCCGCCGCTCGCCTTTCCTCTCCGCCTTTGCCTTCACCGAGCGCTGGCGAGGCCAGCGCTCTTTGCCCTTGGGGTCCGGGGGCCTTNNCAAGAGCGCGCTCAAGCTGTTCAGTTTTTCGCTCGCACGCCTCGGCTTGCCGATCGTGGCAACGAGCCTCGCCAGAAAGCCGCCGCTCTATGGCGGCGTGGGGTCAGGGGCCGAGGCCCCTGCTGGGGTTCGGGGCAGAGCCCCGAGGTCTTGCCTTTGCCTTAGCTTTCAGCCGCCGCGACGAAGCCTTCGAACAACTCTCGCTGCCTTTCGTCGCGCCGGAACATGTGCTCGGGATGCCATTGCACGAGGACGCACCACTTGTGCCCCGGGCGTTCCATGGCCTCGACGACGCGGTCGGACGCGCGGGCGGTAACGAGCATCCCCGGCGCCGGCGTCGCGACGGCCTGATGGTGGAAGGAGTTCACGGCGATGGGGGAGGGGCCGAGGATCGCCGCGGTCTTGCTCTCGGGTTCGACGATGTGGAGGGTATGCGTGCCCAGCGTCGACGGGCTCTTCTGCGAGTGTTGGATCGCGCCCTTGACCTCGCTGGGGATGTCCTGGATGAGCGTCCCGCCCGCGTAAGCGTTGTACGATTGGATGCCGCGGCAGATGCCGAGCACCGGCAGGTCTGGGTTGGCCTCGGCGTACGCAACGGCGGCGCGGTCGGTGGCATCGCGGACGGGGTTTGCGCCGCCCAGATGTGGCGACGGCTCGGCGCCGTAGTCGAGGGGGGCGACGTCGGCCCCGCCGGTGATGAGCAGTCCATCGGCCCGCCCGAGCATCTCCGCCACCATCTCAGCCTCGCCCAGACACGGCAGGAGAGTTGGCACGCCGCCCGCTTCCCACACGGCTTCGGCATAGAGGCTGCCGATGCCCTGCTTGTAGGCCCAGCCTTCGGCGCCAAGGGCAGGCGAGCGGTCGCTATCGGCATAGCCTTCGACGTTGCACACGATCACGATCATCGGCCTGGCCATGGTTGTCCTCCTCTGAAGCGGCCCCCTCGCCTGGCTTGTGGAGGGGCCGAANNTTCTGCCTTTGGTTGTCATCCTGGTGGAGCTGCGTTCCCTGCAGCTCAGAAAGATCCCCGCACAAACCCATCGCCCTCCGGCGCCTTCCTCCCTACCCCTTCCTTACCGCTTCCACCATCGCCGCTACCCACAACGCCGCGCACAGCAGCATCAGCGGCGCATCCCCATACTTGTGGTAGAACGACAGCTCATCGATCGGGAACACCGTCTCCCGCTCCACTCCAGGCTTCCCGATTTCCAGCACGCCCAGCTCATCGCCGAAGGGTGTGATGACCATGGACTGCCCGTCGGTCCCCACGCGCACCACGTACCTCCGCGCCTCGACCGCCCGCACGACGGCCGTGCGCGTATGCTGCTGGATCTCATACGTCCCCTGCGCCCAGGCATCGCTCGTCGCGTACACGAGCACCTCGGCGCCCTTCCGGCACAGCTCGCGCGCGTATTGTCCGAAGAGCCCCTCGAAGCAGATGAGCGGCCCGATCTTGATGTTCCCGGCCTGCAGGACCTTGAACCCGTCGCCCGGCGCATAGTCGAAGGGCCGGACGGGGAACTTGCTCCAGAAATCCTTGAACCTCTCGCGGAAGGGCACGTATTCCCCGAAGGGCAC
>PMZA01000017.1 GCA_003170595.1 Armatimonadota bacterium | reverse complement strand
GGCATGGAACGGCCCCCGGGCAGAGGGTCCAGTCTCTTGCGGGGGCACCGGTCGCCGGCCATCACGCCAGCTCGCCCGGGAATGTGGTGCTGAGGCGCACCGAAGAGGCCCACATCGGTCAGAGTGACCAACCGGCACGCGCAAGGCTCAGGCATCCTCTATGGCAGCGCGGGAGGCGATGAGGTGCGACCCGAGGGCCCGGCCGCCGGGGGTCGCACGGAGCTGATGGCGGGACCGACCCGTGGGCATTCCACAGAGGTCGTCCGTATGCCTGCGCTCGGGCTCCTGCCCCGGCCGCGATCGTGAGCGCGCCGATCCCCACTGTCCTCGAGCGACCGATCGAGCGCGAGGACGATCTCTCCCTCTTCTTCTGGCTTGTCAGGGAGCTCGAGCGGGTCGAGGCGCGACCGGACGCTGGCCATCATGCCGGCCCGGAAGCGGCCGAACGGCGCTCCCGCGAGCCGTGCCGTGCCACTGTCGCGGAGGTGGCCCTGCCGGCCAAGACTGACCACGCAGTCTGAGGGACATGGGAACGCCCCGCCGGGAAGCTTGGGAGCACCGGCGGGGCGTGGGGGAGAGGCTCAGTGGGTTGGCCCGCCGATAACGTGCCGCCTCGGCGCGGCGTAGGGGCCGTCCCGCTGTGGTGCGCTGATGGTCACGCCTGCGGGTGTCGGTGACTCGATCTTCTTCTCGCGCTCGGCGCGGAGGATGCCCGCGGCGATCTCGTCAGCCTCCTCGAAGGTCGTGGGGTCGCCGAACTCGGCGGCCTGCTCGTCCTCGAGCTTCCTCTCGACGGCGGCGATGGCGGTCTCGGAGACTATCTCCTGAATGTCTACCTCGACGTTGGCACTGTCGTAGGCGTCAACGTCCATGTCAGGCTCGGGGAGTTCCCGGAGTTGGGCGGCGTACTTCCGGGGGTGCTGGGCGTATAGGTCGCGGATGATGGGGTCATATCGGTCGGGCCAGTCGGGCCCGTAGGCTTCGATCTCCTCCGCGATGCGCTGTTCGACCTCCTCGGCTGACAGGTCAGACGTGACCCTGTAGGGCGTGGTCGCCGTAACGGTGACTTCGTAGGTGCTCATGGCTCGATCTCCTTCGGCCAGCGAGCATGGCGCCTGCGTGCGTCGGCAAAGCAGACCAGCGCCAGCTTGAAGTCCTCAACGGTGTTGTAGCCGTCGACCCCATTGGCGTCCAGGATCGCGCCGCGAATGATGCGCGGCGAGTACCCGAGCCCCTCGAGCTGGTAGGCAACCTCGTGCTCGGCGTCGCGACCGGCGAGCACGAGGCTCACACGCTCACGCTCCGTCCCCCCTTTGAAGCGCCACCCGAGTGCGGCCATCTCGGCCACAAAGACGGGATCGTTGCGCTGTTCCTTCCACTTGCGATCAGTCATCGGACGAACCTCCCAAGGGGACGCTAGCCATGCCACATCGAGAGAGTCAGGTCGTGTCGGTCTTGTCCCCCTTCCTGGGCGTTGATCGCTCGGCATCGATCCGCCTCCGCACCGCGGCCGACATTGGCGGTGGCGCGACGTATGGCGAGTCCGCGCACCGGATGAGTGCGAGGATCGCCCGCTGCTCCACCATCGTGAAGCTCGACAGGGGCCGGACCCCCGTGATCTCTTCGGCCATAAAGCGGGTCCTCCTGAATCAAGCGCCCCGACCGATGAAGTTGGACCTTCACCGCCCGGGGCATCGTCAGGGTATTCGATTCTGGCCGTGTCCAACCGGCCCGCCGGACGGATCCGGCTCATAGAGCGTACTCGCGCGGTCAAGGGGCGGGCGCAAGGGCCAGTCGTTGGGTAACTGTCTTTTGGACCGGCGTGCCTTACGCCCCGGGGTGAAAGAGCCAACTTATTTCTCGCCGCAGCTGCTCCATATGGCGCTACGGGCCTGTGGATGGGGCAGGGGCTATCGCGGGCGGCTCTGCCGCCAGGGCGGCGCGCTGCCGCTCGATGCATGCCTTTACGCCGGCGGCCTGCCGTTCATTCACGTCGACGCGCGGCTCCCAGGGCACGACCCAAAGATGGACACAATGCGGCCCGAGGCCGGCCCGGAGGCGGCCCGGGAGCGTCGCGGCCTCGTAGGCCGTGGCCCATTCGTCCGAGGGCTGCTTGGTTCGGTTGCTGGGGCGGTACGCTGGCATTGCTTTCTCCTAGTTCCGTTGGGAGCGGATCGCCTCGGCGGCAGGAGACTCANNCAACCGCCGCCGAGACGATCCGCAGGTCGCGCCGCTCGAGGCACGGCGCGACCTGCTAAGTGGGGGGTCAGTCGTTCGACCACCAGTCGATGGGAGCCGGAGGCGGGAAGAGCGGGGAGGAATACTCGCCGCCCGCCGGGCGGGCTGCGTACGCCTCCCGGAGCGTGGCGGCTAGGTCCCGTTCCGAGAACATGATTTCTAGGACGAACCCGGGCATCTCGCGCTCGTAGACCAACAGGGCGGCGAACTCCTGGATGAGCGGCCAGCCCACCCGAACAATCTCCGCGGCGTCGGCGCGGCAGCTTTCCAGGAGGCGATNNCCCCCCCTGTCCACGGCGATGTCGGCCAGCTTGTCGGCCTCGGCCAGGTCGCTCGCGGAGGAGCCCACGGGCAAGCCTTTGTCGCCGGCGAACAGGTCCGCGGCACGGCCAGCTAGGAAGGTGACGATCTCCTTGCGGCAGGCCTTGGCGATGGCGTCCGGGTACTCGCGCCGGAGGCGGGC
>PMZA01000264.1 GCA_003170595.1 Armatimonadota bacterium | reverse complement strand
TTCGGGCGCGAGACGCCCGTGGAAGTGGAGTTCACGCAGATCGAGCGGCTGTAGAGCGCGCTTTCTGCACTCTAAAGTCCCTTTAGATCGAGCGTCCCGGTATCGGGGCGCGACCCTGAAAGTGAGAGGAGTTTTCGATGGCAAAAAAGATCAAGGCAGTGGTGAAGCTCCACGTGCCGGCCGGGAAAGCTAATCCGGCTCCGCCGGTAGGNNCAGCACGGCGTCAATATCATGGAGTTCTGCAAGACCTTCAACGAGCGGACGGCCGCCCAGATCGGCGACATCGTCCCGTGCGAGATCACCATCTACCACGATGGCAGCTTCGTCTTCATCACCAAGACGCCGCCGGTGTCCAGCCTCCTCAAGCGGATGGCCGGGATCGAGAAGGCGTCGGGCATACCGAACAAGGTGAAGGTGGCGCAGGTGACGATGGCGCAGGTGCGCGAAATCGCCCAGCGCAAGCTCCCCGACCTCAACGCGCGGGATGTCGACCACGCGGCCAACATCGTGATGGGAACCGCCCGGAGCATGGGCATCGATATCGTCGGTTAGGTGTGATACCCATGGCGCAACACAGCAAAAGATACGCCGAACTGGCGAGCAAGGTTGACCGGTCCAAGCATTACGCGGTCGAGGACGCGCTGCAACTGGCGAAGGAAACCGCGACGGCGAAGTTCGACGAGACCGTCGAGGCTCACATGAAGATGGCCGTCAACCCCGCCAAGACCGAGCAGCAGATCCGCGGCACCGTGGTCCTGCCGCACGGCACGGGTAAGGTGCCGCGAGTAGTCGTCTTCGCCGAGGGCGAGGGCGCCAAGCAGGCTCTCGACGCCGGCGCCGATCGTGTGGGCGGCGAAGACCTGGTGGCCGAGATCGACGGCGGCTGGGAAGAGTTCGACATCCTGGTCGCGCAGCCGGGCATGATGAAGGCCGTCGGCCGCCTGGGCAAGAAGCTCGGGCCCCGCATGCCCTCGAAGAAGGGCGGCACCGTCGACCTCGACGTGGCGGGCATCGTGAAGGCGCTCAAGAGCGGGCGCGTGGAGTTCAGGCTCGACCGCGGCGGCGTCATCCATGCGCCGATCGGGCGGGTCTCCTTCACGGACGAGCAACTGCTGGAGAACTTCTTCTCGCTCATCGATGCGGTCCAGGTCGCGAGGCCGGGCGGCATCAGCGGGCGGTACATCAAGACGATCGTGCTCTGCACGAGCATGGGACCTGGCGTAAGGCTGGACGTCGATAAGGCAACGACGGCAGCGGCGAAAGCTGTGTAGGGGCGCTGCATAGGTAGGCCGACGGGAGGGGCATCTGACGTACGACCTGCCCGGGTGGTGCAGTATAGTAGGTGCAGCCGTGAGTATCGGCGGGGCCGGTTATGCTTGGTGGCGCGGGTCCAGAGATAGGAAAATCGTGAACGCCGCGTTGGCGAGGGTACGCGCTCTGTACGGCGCAACAGGCTGGCAGGAGGCGAGCACTCTCGCTCTGGGACTGTCCCACGCGTACCAACGAGGGGACTGGGTCGGCCTGAGGCAAGGCGCCCTGGATCTGGGCGTGAAGATCGCTGGCATTTCGGAGTTGCGCGGTGGCGAGTATACTGACGATATCGTGCAGTCGTGCGAGACGCTGTGCCGGTTTCTTCACAGGCAGGCTGCCGATGCCGAAGGAGCGGGAGACAGCCTTCAGTGGCTTCCGGTGGCCGAGATACATGATCGATTGCACGTTCTCACGACCAACCTGGCCTTCCTGTCGCGGTTGGCGTGCGAGAGAGCGGAGCGAGAGCCGGAGGTGAAGTGATGATGACGCAGACCACTGATCTTGTGCAACTGGTGGTAGACAAGACCGAGGCCGGGCGGCTCCGATGGCAGGTCTCGACGAAGCCCGTGCCCGACCGATCCTTCGATGGAGCGCTAGGCATAGGATGGGTCATTGTCGCGGAGGCCCCCCTCGCGCTGTCCGACGGCAGGGACGGGCGCATACGCTTCCGGTTTCCCAAGCCAGAGGCCGTTAGGCTGGCCCCGTCCTCTATGGAGGGGCTGGTGCTGGAAGTCACTACGCCAGAGTCCGAGAGCAGAGTGCCGATGACGCGCGAGCAGGCGGTTCGGCTGTCTGGCGCAATCGTGGGCCAGGGGGACAGAGCCGAGGGCGAGGTGGCAGAGGCGTTGAAGAGCCTCTAGGTAGGGACCGGCAGGGACTGACAATCAGAAAGACCTGAGACAGCGGGTGTTCGAAAGGGGCCGCAAGGTCCGCCCGCCGAGGTCGGTGAATAGCGAACGCGTCGTTACTGCGCGGGAGCTGCCGACTCGGCGGCTCCCGTGTTTTCGTTTTGTGGGATGCAATCAAGGTTTCAAAACATCACGAGAAAAGGAGGTGAAGAATGCCAAAGCCACAGAAGATCAGTGAGGTCGAGGAGCTTACCGAGGCCATCAGAGAGGCCGGGAATTTCTACCTGGTCGAGTTCACGGGACTGTCCGTGACCGCGATGAGCGACCTGCGGGGCAAGATCCTCGATGCCGGTGGGCGGATGCGCGTCGCTAAGAACACGCTGCTCACCCTCGCCTTCCGCGCGCTGGGTGTGGGCAGCTCCATCGAGACGTCTCTCGTCGGGCCGACCGCCATCCTGCTGTGCGTGGGCGATCCCGTCAGCCCGGCCAAGGCCGTGTTCGACTTCGGCCTGACGCTGAACAAGGGCACGGTCGTGCTGAAAGCCGGTTGGGTTGAGGGCGATGTCCTCGATGCCAGGCGCGCCGAGTCGATGGCCAAGCTCCCGGGCCAGCTCGAAATCAAGAGCATGCTCGTGGGCGCGCTTGTAGGCCCGCTGCAGGGAGTCGTGGGCGCCATGAGCGGCGTCACGCGCGACCTGGTTTACACGCTCGAAGCTGTTGCCGATAAGCGCAAGGAGACGGAACCGTCGCCAGCGCCCAAGGCCGCAGTCGCGGTCGCCGTTGCGGAAGCTCCCGAGGTTGAGGAGGCTCCGGAAGTCGCGGAAGTCGCAGAGGTTCCGGAAGTCGCGGAAGTCGTTGAGGCGCCGGAAGCTCCGGCAGCCCCGGATGTTGACGAAAGCAGCCCCGTCTCCGACGGGTAATCTAAGGAGGTCCAGACTATGTCTGTTGACGAGATCATTGACGCGATTAACAAGCTGAACGTGCTTGAGCTAGTAGAGTTGAAGGACAAGCTGCAGGACCAGTGGGGCGTCACGGCGGCAGCGCCGATGGCCATGATGATGCCGGGCATGGGCGGCGGAGCAGCCGCTGAAGTCGAAGAGAAGACCGAGTTCGACGTAGTCCTCAGCGACATCGGCGACAACAAGATTCACGTCATCAAGGCCGTCCGCGAGATCACCAACCTCGGCCTCAAGGAAGCCAAGGAACTCGTCGAGACCGCCAACGCCGTCATCTCCGAGCAGGTTTCCAAGGAGGAAGCGGAGAGCACCAAGGCGAAATTGGAGGAGGCAGGTGCGAAGGTCGAGTTGAAGTAGACCGCCTGAGGTGAACTCACCGCATGTCGATGCCTTTCGATGAGCAGGATCTGCTCGAGATGCTTACCGAACTCGAGCAGCGGCCGACGTTAAGCTGGCTCTCCGGCATGATCTATGAGATCGCCGCCGACCAGCTTTTGAACGCAGGCGAACTGCAAAGTGAGGCCGGAGTTGCCTTCGTGCAGCTCATGCGGGCCGAGCTGAGATACCACCGCGAGGTCGAGACCATCGTTGACCGCGATGAGCTTGACCTCGCGGCGCTTGGCCAGTTGAACCGCCGGCACGAGACGGCCCTCGAGCACAACATGGCGAACCTCGCCGACACCGTCGCGAAGACGAAGGTGGCGCGCGGGGTGCGTGAGCTTGGGATCGCCGAGTGCTGCCTGCGGCTGGGACGATTGGCGCCGGCGCTCGATCACCTGGACCGGGCGATCGTCGACGGGGTGAAGGGGCCGCTGCTGCATCTGGCCATCGGGTACGCGAAGTACCAGAACGCGATCGAGACCTTCGGGCCTGTGGATCGCGACGATGAGCCGCGCTGGCAGGACTTTCAGGTGGCGTGCCTCGAGGCGGTGACGGCGCTGGAGGTCGGTCTGGGCGGAGGCATCGACAGCCAGATCTTCTGGTGGGTGGCGACCATCCTCAACTCGGCGGGGTTCGACGACGCGGCCGAGGAGAGCTTCAACAAGGCGCGGTCTGCCGAGGAAGCTGAAGAGGCGAACCATATGCGCTGGGCCGAGGATACGGGCCTGGGCGAGGGTGAGCTTGAGGAAGCTGCCGCGGCGGCGGAGAGGCTGCCGCAGATCACGCCGCTAGAGGAAAGGATGCTGGCGGAAGAGCTAAGGAAGCCGACGGTGCTGCGGGACGTGATGGGGGATCAGTTGGAGTTCGGGGACGACTAGTAGCCTGCTGGCAGTTCTGTCTTTCTCATAGGATATACCTGGCGGCGAGGCCGATACCCTCGCCGTCGTTTGCTTTGAGGGTGCAGCCGCTGAGGAGGGTGGGCAGGATGCCGAGCGACGACGGATACCAAAACGAGGTCCCTGAGGGGTACGCTGGGCCGAGGTGCGCGTATCGTCCTGAAGGGCTGCCTCCCTGCGGCCTCCCCACGTGGGACGACGCGCCGGAGACCGCGGTTGGCAGCCCGAGGTGTTTGACGTCAAGTATTTCT
>PMZA01000191.1 GCA_003170595.1 Armatimonadota bacterium | reverse complement strand
GAACACAGCTGCTACAGCAAGCAGAAAGGCGGAGGCGACGTCAAAGGCGCTTGAACTTGTAGGTCCCAGGTTCGGCGAGGTCGAAGGTTGACGCCGTGCCTCGTTTGCCGACCATCCGCCACTCGCCGTCGAGCTTGATCCTCAGCGCATCGAGAGGCTGGTCCTTCAGGGTGACCTCCACCGCATCGCGGCTCACCTTCACGTCCAGCTTGCAGCCGCGATAGAGGATGTTGGCCGCGCTCATCTCCGGGCAGGCGGAGGGCAAGTTCGGCCTGATCGCCAGGCCGTCGGCTTCGGGCGCGAGGCCGAGGAAGCCGTAGGTGACGATGCAAGGGATGAGGCTGGACTCGTAGAACTCGGCGTCGATGCCGATGCCGCCGGCCGTGCCTCCGCCCTGAAGGGTCGTGCCCTGTTTGCCGTCCTTGTAAAACTCGCGGTAGCCGCCGCCCTTGCGGACGTCCTCCTCCCACGCGAGGATCTGGGTGAGGCGCTGCCAGGCGTCGTCGGCCCCGCAAGTCTTCAGGCGCGCCCAGAGGTCGTAGAAGCTGAAGCCGAGGACCGCGCCGCCGTCCTGCACTTGCCCGCCCCAGGGGATGCTCTCCGGCGCCGTCCAGCCCTGGCCGTACCAGTCGAGGTTGCGCAGGGTCGTCGCGCGCGGGCCGAAGCGCCAGTGGTAGATGTCGGCGCCGGTGGAGGTGTCGCCCTTGATGATGCGCTCGCCCGAGAGCCACTGCAGGATCGCCTTCGCATGCTCATCGGAGGCGAGGCCGTACCAGATCGCGTCGAGGTTGAGGAAGGTGAAGCCGTAGTCGTGGGCGACGCCGTCGGCATCGATGCATCCGATGAAGCGGCCCTTCGACTTGTCCCAGAAGAGCTTGTTCGACACCTGCTTCACGCGCGCGGCCTCGCGACGGAGGGCGGCCGGGTCGAGGGCCTCGCCGCCGAGGGGGACGTCCCAGCCGGGGTTCTGGCGGATCGCCTCCTCCATCTCGGCGACGGCGAGGGTGGAGGCGTAGTACTGGTTCGTCGCGTAGAGGTCGTCCCAGCCGAAGGGCAGGAGGTCCCAGTAGTTGGCGCCGATGCCGTGACCGGAGTGGAAGGTCTTCGAGCCGTTGAGGTTGACCGTGTAGGAGGGCCGCCCGTCGTGGCCGATCCACCGGTTACGGATATGGCCGAACTCGAGGCCGCCCATCTCGACCTGCTGATAGCGGAGGGCGCGGCGCATCTTGTTCGCCTGCGCGCGCAGGAAGTCGACGTCGCCCGTCCAGCGGAAGAAGTTCCACGAGGCGAGGATGTAGATCGGGTTGTTGATCGTGTGGCGCGTGTCGTAGGCCGTGAAGAAGGAGTCGATTGCGAAGGTAAGGCCCGACGCGTCACCCGGCGCGAGGCAAATGCGCACGCGCTTGATCTTGCCCGACCAGAGCGGGTGGCGGTACATGTCGATCATCGAGTGGATCGTGCCGTCGACGCCCTCGAGGTCGGAGAGGCCGGGGCGGAGGTCGAAGTAGACGCGGCGGTCGGGGCTCCAATCCCTATCGCCGTCCCGCAGCCACTCGATGTAGGGGAGAAGCTGGTTGTGCGGGGTGCCGACGCGAAGCCAGCGGAGCTGGAGGAAGGGACAGTTGTAGGCGTCGAGGGTCACGCGCTCAGGGGTGGTCAGAGTCGGCGATGCCCCCGTCGCGTTAAGCTGCCAGCGATTGTCCTTGAGCCCCGACGACTCGACGTTGCTCAGCTCCCAGCCGGTGAGGGCGGCCTTGCCGCACTGGAGACAGCCCTGCGGCTTCCACGGGCGCAGCCAGATGTCCCAAAGCCAGCCGGGGCCGTCCTCCTGAAAATGCCAGCCGGCGGTGACGCCCATCCACGGGCCCGGCACCTGCGGCCATAGCGGGAAGGGCCAGCCGTAATCGTTGGCGTGCGACCAGTGCTGGTGCGTGTGGACGTAGCCGTCGTCGCTGAGCTTGATGAAGCTGAGGTCGGCCTTGTGGACCTCCTGAATCGGGCCGCGCTTGGGGTCGACGGCGCCGGCCGCCCAGTTGTCGGCGAGGTTGAGATACTCCTGGTTGAAGAGGACCGGGCCGTTGCCCATGCGCTTGCTGAAGTGGTACCAGAGGTAGCGCGTCATGAGGGCGGCCTCGTGGTCGTGGCCCGCGAAGGTGAAGTGTGGGAAGCCCTCGGGCACGCCGGTGAGGAGGTCGTCGGCATCGGCGCGGGCGGGCCTGGTCATCAGGGCGATGAGCGGCAGTAGGAACATCGCGAGCATGAGCAGCTTCATGGTAGGGGCCTCCATGGGACGAGTTACCTGGATCGAGAAGCGTAGCGTCCGTGCAGGAAGGCGTCGCGCAGGTCGGCGCGGGCGGGGTCGTTTTCGGCGAGGCGATTCATGGCGCGACGGGCGGCGAGGATGTCGTCCATGTCATCGGCCTTGAAGCCCGGTACGACGCCCTGGAAGTAGGGGCGGAGATCCTCGGGCGCACCAAGCTGAAGGTAGGCGCAGACGTAGTTCGTGCGCAGCGATGAGGGGTTCTCGCCGATCGAGTCCCAGTTGATCCCATCCGCCTTGGCGTACGAGAAGGCGCGGCGGAACAGAGACCATCCGAACTGATCCTTGAGGCGGACGAACATCTTCTCGAGGGGGCCGCTCAACTGCTGGGCGTGGAAGACGGCGACGTCGGGGCGAAGCTGGTCCTCGATCTGCACGGCGGTCATCAGCGGGAAGGGGCTGACGTGATCGGCCCACCAGTCGACGGGCCAGCCGCCGCTGACGACGTTGCCGGTGAAGAGATTGACCATCTCGTGGGTGATGAGGACCGGCGCCCAGTAGCCCTTGATGCCGTTCGCGACATTGAAGAAGGCGTCGAAGCTGCAGCCGATGCCGGGCGATGGCGCTGCGGTCACGGCGTGGACCTCGCCGATGTCACCAGTTGCAAAGCCTCCGCCGGGCTTGGGGTAAACGAAGAGCGCGTACGTCGGGTTAGGCGGGCTCATGCCCCACGCGGCGACGAGGGCATCGAAGGCGCGGTCGGCGTAGTCGTAGACGGCCTCGATGTCGGCCTTGTGCGCCTGGTACTGATCCTCCTGCGCGTACCAGGTCCAGTGGCGCCCGTCGTGGATCTTGACGACCGGGGCGTCGGCGTGAAGGCAGGCCGCGGAGATGATCAGGCAAGCGAAGGTCATCGACGTGAGAAGCGTGTTGCGGAGACTCATTTCACTCCCTCCGGTACTCCATGATTGGCGAAGAGATCGGCCACCTGCTTCGGCGTGAGCGCGCCGCCGTAGAACACGACGTCGTCGAGCAGTCCGTGGATGCAGTTCGTCCCGGCGCCGTCAGACCCGAGGAATAGGGGGTTCAAGTCCTCGAGCCCGGCATAGATCAGGCCCGTCGCGGAGCCTTCGTACTTGCCGTCGACGTAGGCCATGAGCGCCTCTTCCGAGGCGTCGCGGACGATGACTACGTGATGCCAGCGGCCGTCGGACATGTCGGTCGTCGCATGGGCCTGACCGCCAGTCGACGTACGGCCGGAGAAGAGTTCGCCCTCGATGAGAGGATAGGGGAAGGTGCCGCCGCAGGAGGGGTCCATGATCGAGACGTTGAAACGGTCGCCCGCGCCCTTGTGTAAGAGAAGGCCCTTGCCCGGGGTCTGGAGCTTGAGCCAGAGGGCGATCGAGTAGCTCTGGTGCTCGCCGATGTGGAAGTCCGGCGAATCGGCCACGCGGACGCCCGCGTGCTTGCCGTAGAGCTGGAGCGCCTGGCCGTTCATGCCCTCGGCGAGGGTGGCGCCGTTCGTGAGCGTGCCGTCGTGCCCGTGGCCGCTGCGGTCTGCGATGACGCCGGGCTTCTCGTCATCGAAGGTCCAGTGGGCGAGGATGGGCGGGAGGGCGGATGGGGCCGCCTCGTACCTCTTCACGTACCAGTCGGGGAGGGTGCGGCAGGGCTCCTCGCTGATGGTGCAGTCGGGTGAGGCCGGGTCGAGGGAGATCGCCGATGACTTCGCGGCAGGCGAGGCGGGCGCCTGGTCCTGCACGACGATGGAGACCATGTCGACGAAGAATCTCTCCTTGCCGGGCGCGACGGTGAAGACGACCTCGTTGGTGTCGCGGAGGTCGGCGCCGTCGACCATGAACTCGGCGAGTTCGGTGAGGTCCCAGCCGCTCGTACGCATCTGCGGCGGAAGGACGAAGTGGCGCTTGCCATTGAGCGTGACCAGGGCTGCGTCGGAGCCGGCGTGCTCGTAGCCCAGGCGCAGGACGTAGCGGCGGTTCTTGCCGGTAAGGGCCTCGTGCGGAAGCTTCACTGATGCCTTCTCCGTCTTGCCGGGCTCGAGCCAGAAGACGACGCGGTCGCCGGGGTGACGCCACTGGGCCGAGGTGTGAGTTGGCGAGGCGGCCGTGGCAAGCGTGGCCTCGAGCGTGCAGAGAGCGAAGGCCGGGAGCGTCGCCTTTGCGATGAGGCCGTCAGCGCCGCGCATGGTCGTCGGGTTGAAGCGCGCGTAACGGGTGCGGTTGGCCTTGAAGTCGTGCCAGACCATGCGCGCGTCGAGGCGGGTGAAGGTCGTGCCCGCCGGGGCCTTGAGCTGAAACTCGATCTGGCGAGTCTCCGGTCGGTCGTTGAGGGCCACGGAAGCGAGGCGCTTGCCGTCGAGAGACGCGACGGCGCTCACGCCCGGCGCCTCACTCGCGCAGTCCACGTACTTGCCCCGCAGCGGCTGGAACATGACCATCGGCATCGCGACCGTGCGCGGTTGGCCGAAGGCGTCAAAGTAGCCGCGGACATCCTCGGCCGCCCAGCCGAGGCTGAGGTCGGGATCGTTGAGCCAGCCGAACCACTCGCGCGCGTTCGTGATGCCGTTGCGCATCTGGGTGAGCGGGTCCATCGACTGGACGAAGGTGAAGGTGCCCGACTCGCTATCGGTCGAGGGGACGTGGTGACCGCGCGTAGAGTGAACGTACTGGTCGACCGTCTCGAGGATGACCTGCGCGCGCTTGGGGAGAACGCCGTAGTGGTAATCGAAGAAGTCGAGGCCCGCCGCGCCGTCGAGGATGGGGACCACAAAGTCGTGCCACCTCTGGCGGCCGCCATGCATCTCGCTGAAATCGACGGCGCAGACGTCCGGGCAGCCGACGAGGATGTCGGGGAAGCGGGCCTTGATCGTTCGATAGAGCGGGTTGTACTGGCTCAGGAATTGCTCGGCGGCGACCTGGCCGGCGTCGTAGTCGCCGTGCTTGGAGAGCTGGTCGAAGAAGTCGTCGAGGATCGGCTTGTTCCAGAACATCGTGAGCCAGTTCGTCTCGTTGCTCATCGTCACCATGAAGCGCGCGTCGGAGGGAAAGATCTCGCGGAGCTTGGCGATGAGGTTGACCACGATGAAGGCGTAAAGCTCGCGGTCGCGGTTGAGGCTCATGCTGGCATCGTCGGCGCCGGCACGGTCGACGATCTGCTGCACGCCGGAGTGCCAGCCGGGGTAGGCGGCGGCGGCGAGGGCCTTCTGCTGCTCGGGCGTGAGAGAGGCGGGCTTGCGGCCGGTCGTCGGGTCGGCCTCGAACTGTCGCATGGCGCACCACAGTTCGATGAAGACGTTCTTCGGCTTCTGCGCAGCGACGGCTTCGTAGAAGCGCCACGTCGGGCCGAGCTTGCTCGTGTCGAGGGTGCGCCAGTATTCGGGGTCGCGGACGATGGCGCGTTTCTGCTCCTCGGTCTTGCCGTCGAGGCCGGGGAGCGAGAGGCCGCCGTACTCCGGCATGAAGTTCATGTAGAGGCGGCCGAAGCAGCCGCTCGTGTCGTTCCACGCCTGGATCATGCGCGAGTTCATCATCGGCAGGTCGGGCTCCATGCCGAAGATCTCGCGCACGATCTCGCCGTGGCCGTTGAAGGTGCGGGCGACGTCGGCGTTGATGCGGACGACCGCCTTGCCGAGGGCGGGCTTACCCTTCTCGACGCGATGGACCCAGGCGAGGCCCCACTCCTCGGGGCGGCCGGCGACATCGTGGGCTGCGTGATGGACGAGTTGCACGCGCTGGCCGGCGAGGTCGGTGTCGAGGGCGGCGTCGAGACCGATCTGCATGCCCGAGGCGACGGTGGCCTTGCCGAAGTTGGTCAGGGGGATGGCCGCTTCGAGGACATAGCCGTGGCCGTCGGGCTTGGTGCGCACACGGACGGTTGCGCCGACGGCGGGGGCGTCATTAGTGCCGCGAACGCGGGCGACTTCGAGGCGACCGAGGCCGCTGTCGCGCTTGCAGAAGAAGACCTCGGGCTGGGCAGTCGCGCTGCCGGGGTTGAGCAATAGATGGTACTCGTAGCCGGACTCCTGGTGCAGGCCGACGAGGGCGAAGTTCGGGGCCATGGCGTCGTAGTCGAGGCCGCCAGCCTTCATGTCGCGGAGTTCGAGAAAGAGTTCGACGCAATCTTTGCCGACGGCCGCCTCGCCGCGGAGGTCGTTGTCTGGGGCGCCGGATTTGGTCACGTCGGCTGCGACGTAGAGGGTGGTGTCGTCGATCATGAGGCGGACGTCGCCGCTGAGGGCGTCAGGACCGGGCCACTTGCCGATCTGGATCTGCGCGGCGCGACGGAGGGTGAGGGCGGGAACCCTCGCCCAGGCGGCAGTGTCGCCGTCGAGGGAGACGTGGCCGCTGGGCCTTGGGATGACGAGGCCGGGAGTAGCGTCGATGTCGATCTCGCTTATCGTCCAACCCTCCGCGCGCCAGTCGGGACGGGGCGTCTGAAAGCGAACGTACCGCGCGCCGCGGGCGACGTAGAGGTTGTCGAGGGCGCCGGAGATCGCGACCGTGCCGCCGTCGGTGAAGACGTCGCGGTAGTTGCCTGGGACGGTGTCGTCCCAGATGTGGGCGAGCTGGCGCGTGCCCGAGAGACCGTCGGCGAGAAGTGCGAAATGCTCGCCGTCGTCGCTGACGAGAACCTGGGCGGCGTCGGCCCAGGTGCCGCGGGGCGTCTTGTCGGAGGTCATCAGGCGGATCGAGGCAATGTCCTGCGGCTTGCCGAGGTCGAGGGTGACGGTGAGATGCTGGGTCGTGGGATCGGAGGCGATGAGCATGCAGTCGGCGTTCTCGCCATCAACGAGGCCCTGGGGATCGGTGAAGCCGCCCTGCGGGCTGAGGGCGGTGCCGGGACCGAGGACGACCTTCGCGCCGCGGCCGAGGTCATCGTCGATCGCATGCGAGCCGGGGATGTTCACGATGAGGGGATGCGGGTCGACCTGAAGGGCGTCGCGGGCTCCGGCGTGCGCCATCGGAAGCAGCAACGCAAGGAGGAGAACAAGCCTCATCCAGCCGACAAGGTCGTGTTGCACAGTCACGATGCCTGCGCACCTCCGTGGGCGATGCTGGAGCGTCGGCGAACCGTTCGACGGAGGGGGCGCATGCCCTCCTCGTGGCAAGGGCGCTTGCAGGGGCGGGGCGATCGCCTTTGAATAGTACGGCATGCGAAGAGCCTATGTTTGCGCGATGGTCGTGGCAGGGGTGGTGGCTGTGGGATGGGGGCAGGATTCGGCGGCCGTGGTGCAGGCGGCGCGGAAGGCGTATGCGTCGAGAGAAGATCTGAAGATAGCGTCGGCGCGACTCGATCATGCGACGCTGGGGCAGTATGAGAGGCTCGAGGTCGATGTCGACCTGCATGCGACGTACGACAATCCCTTCGATTCGGCGCAGGTGTCGCTGGCGGCGGGGTTCAGTCGCGAGGGTGGAGGGGCGACGACGATCGCCGGGTTCTACGACATACCGTATGCGCCGCTGACGCCGGGGACGATTCTCACGGGCGATGCTCCGTACAAGCGCGACGGTGCGGCCGGATGGAAGGTGCGGTTCACTCCGCGGCAGGCGGGGCGGTATACGTGTAAGCTATCGGCGATGGATCGCACGGGGAAGCGGGCAGCGTATGGGCCACTGACGTTCCTTGTGACTCCACGCAAGGCGCACGGCAGCGTGCGCGTGGCGCGGGGCAATCCGCGGTACTTCGAATACGAGGACGGAAGCCTCTTCTATCCCACTGGCGCGAATGTCGCGTGGACGCACGAGTTCTTCCGCGGCAATCCCAACGGCACCTACGAGCACTACTTCCCCGCGATCGCGGAGGCGGGCGGCAACGCGACGCGGGTGTGGCTGTGCCACTGGTCGTGGCTTGAGTGGACACCGCCGAAGCTCGAGGGCGACGGCACCTTCTCCGGCTATGCGGGCGCGGGATTCTACAACCAGAAGGTCGCGGCGGGTCTCGATCGAGTCTTCGCGCTCGCCGAGAAGCTGGGCCTCCAGGTCGTCCTCTGCACCGATGACGACAACGAGCAGTATATCAATACCGACACGTTCGATAGCTGGATGTGGAACTCGTACAACGTGCGCAACGGTGGGCCGTGCACGACGGTCGGCGAGTTCTGGACGAAGGCTGAGGCAAAGCGGCTCTACCGGCAGAGGCTAAGCTACATCGCGGCGCGATGGGGGTATAGCACGAGCTTCTGGTGCTGGAACTTCTGGAATGACTGCGACGCGGCCGACCCGGCGCAGGCGGCGTGGCTGGAGGAAATGTACCACCACGTGCGCGGCATGGACACCAACTTCCCCGAGCGGCCGGTGGGCACGAACTTCGGCACGAACGGCGCCGACTTTCTCAACCGCGCGATGGACTACATCAACGGCGGCGGAGGGAAGGTCTACTTCGATCGCGTGAAGGCCTTCGGCGATTACTGGCGGCGGAAGCCCTTCGTGATCTTCGAGTGCGGGTTCGATGCGAACGATCCGGCGGGGTTCCTGCCGAGCGTGCACCAAAGCCTCTGGGAGGCGGCGGGGAACGGGATGGCCGGGGCGATGTGCTGGGCGTGGGAGCTGTTCGACAAGTACGGGTGGGCGGAGTTCAGGCCCGTGCGCGAGTTCATGGAGCCGCTGCCGCTCAACCGCGAGGCCGTGCATGAGGTCGATGCGAAGCTGACCGACGTGCGGCTCGACAAGGCGGGCGAGGCGTTCGTAGTGCCGGTGGCGCTGCACCCGGTGCATCACTGGGGCGAGAAGGATCCGCGCGAGACGTTTCATGTGACGACGGCGGGATGTGCGGAGGAGGCCGAGCTATACGCGGCGCTGTATGGGATGAACG
>PMZA01000239.1:434-14310 GCA_003170595.1 Armatimonadota bacterium | reverse complement strand
CATAAATGCCCGCCCTACAGCAGGCAAAGGAAAAGGCGCAGTGGGAGGACGAGATGAAAGGAATCACGAAGCCAGGAGTCGTCGCGGTCATCGCAATCGCTATCATCGCGTTGGGGATCGCGGTTGTTGTGGGTTGTGGGCGGAAGGAAGAGGCGGGTAAGGCGAAAGAGCCAGAGCAAGGGAAGACGGAGCTGACGCTCTTCACGTGGACGCGCGAAGATGAGATGGCCGTCAACCAGCAACTCCTCAAGGAGTTCGAGGCGCAGAACCCCGGCATCGCCGTCCAGATCATCAACGTCCCCGGCAGCGGTGAGGCCATGGCCAAGCTCCATACCATGACCGCAGGCGGCCAACCGCCCGATGTCGCCAGCATCCACGGCGCCTTCTACTACAGCTTCGCCGATGCCGGCGCGCTCACGGACCTGGAACCGCTGGCCAAGGGCGATAAGGACTTCAAGCTCGAGGACTTCAACCCGCGCATCGTCGACATGTGCCGGTGGAAGGGGAAGCTGTTCTCGCTGCCCAGGTACACGTCGATCTACGCCATGTTCTACAACAAGGACATGTTCGACGCGGCGGGCGTGAAATACCCGCAGGGCGAGTGGACGTGGGACGACTACCTGAAGACCGTGAAGGCGCTGACCCAGGCGGGCGCGGGTGGGCAGCCGGGACAGTACGGCTGCTACATCGACTTCTGGGGCGCGCGACTCTATCCGTGGCTGTGGCAGAACGGCGCCGACCTGATGGATGCCAAGCGGGAGAGGATGACCCTCGACACGCCGGAGGCGATCGAGGCGCTGCAGTACATCGTTGACCTGCGGCTGAAGCATAAGGTGACGCCCCAGCCGACGCCGGGCGATAAGACTGAGGGGATCGACCTCTTCGCGACCGGGAAGGTGGCGACGTACATCTCCGGGCCGTGGGACGTGGGCGATCTGAAGAAGCGGGCGACCTTCCGGTGGGACGTGTGGCACCTGCCGAAGAAGAAGGTGCGGGCGACAATGCTGGGGACCGAGAACTACGCGGTCATGGCCGGGACGAAGCATCCGACGGAGGCGTGGGCGCTGTACCGGTTCCTGCTGAGCCCGCATGCCCAGCAAGTCATGGCGGAGAAGATGGAGAAGATGCCGTCGCGGACGTCGGTGCTCAAGGGGACCTACGAGCAGGCGAAGGTGGCGTACAACCGGAAGGTGTTCGTCGACGCGCTTGATTACGCGCAACCGCCGCCGAACATACCGGAATGGGATAAGGTGCAGGGGCGGCTGCAAGAACTGCTGGACCTCGTGTACATCGGGAACAAGACGGTGCCGGATGGGGCGAGGGAGGCGACGGCGGTCGTGAACAGGACGCTGGGCGAGATGCGGGGGAAGGGGAAATAGCGGGACGTGGTAAGGGAAATCGCAGGTAGGAAGGGAGAACCGGCGGGGTGGACGGGTGTATAATCATGTGACAGGAAAAGCGGGCGGAGGTGAAGCGGATGAGGGCAGTGGTTGCGTGCCTAATACTTGTGATGGTGGCCGGGGCGGCGCTGTCGGCTCCGGCGAAGGCGCCAACTAAGGCGTCGGTATATCCGGGTCAGTTGGCGAAGGCCAAGGCCGATGGAAAGATCCTGCTGGTGGACTTCTTCACCGACTGGTGCTACTGGTGCGGCCAGCTCGACAAGCAGGTCTACCCGGATACGCGGGTGTCGGAACTGATCGACAAGTACTTCGTGCTCGTCAAGATCAACGCCGAAGAGGATGTGGCGACGGCGACGAAGTTCAAGGTGACGGCGTACCCGACGATCGTGGCCCTGGACGGCGACGGAAAGGTGCTGAAGCGGATCGAGGGGTTCGAGGAGCCGAAGCTGTTCGCGGCGGACCTGGAAGAGGCCGTGGAGCTGCAGAAGCTGCGGGCTGAGGCGCAAGGGCTGAAGGTCGACCTGGCCACGGGGAAGGCGGAGGATGCCGGGGATAAGGAAGCGCGGCTGGGCTACATTCTCCTGCGGCTTGGCGATACCAAGGGCGCGGCGCAGTGGCTGACCAAGGCGAAGGCCGATGGGGTCGATACGCCGGACCTGACGCTCAATACGATGCTCACGACGAAGACTGGCGGGGACCTGGTGAAGGCACTGGATGACTGGACTGTCGCGAACCCGGAGAGCCCGCGGAAGTGGGAAGCCGAGTACGCGCTGGGGATGGCGCAATCGAAGGCGCGGCAGTGGAAGGATGCGCTGGCATCGATGAACCAGGTGGTGGCGGGCGCGCCGGATAGCGTCTTCGGGCTGCGCGCGGCAACGCAGGTTAAGCCGCTGGAGCAGAGGATCGCGGATGATAGCCGGCCGGCGACTGAGCCGAGCACGGGGCATGGGTGAGGGGGGTAACAGGCGAGGCCGGTCGGCCTCGATAGGTGAAAGATGAGAGATGTAGAGCCGGGCCGGTGCGGAAAGCGCTGGCCCGGTTTGGTTTGTGGGGGGAAGGCAAAGGCGAAAGGCGAGGGCAAAGGCGAAGGGGGGCGGGTTGGTGCGGGGATCCTTCGTCGGGCCCAAGTCGCCCTCCGGCGATGCCCCGCATCGCAAGGATGACAGCCAAAGGCGGGAAGGCAAAGGCGAAAAGCGAGGGCCGGGTAGGGGACCCTGCGCACCTTCGGTGCGCTTGTCCCTACTCGGCCCCTCCACAAGCCAGGCCGCAAGCCCATCCACAAGCCAAACGACATGCCAGGCAAGAGCGGGCCACAGCCTGCCACCCCCGCGGNNTGAAAGACCGCGACTACAAGAGCCCGGAAAGGTACGGCGGGGGCGGGGCGGAAAGGATAGGGCGAGATGAGTTCCCCTCGGGGAGAGGTGAGGCGCCGTGTTCGCGATCATCATGATGGCTGCCGCAATGATCCTGGCCGTGGTTGCGCCAGTGAACGCCGCCGAGCAGAGGTCCGCGACCGTGTGGTGGCAGGGGGTCGACGCCTTCGATAAGGCCAAGTCGGACAACACCATGGAGGCGGCCGTACGCCGCCATGCCACGAGCGGCAACGTCGCGATGAACGCCCTGTTCCTGCATCCGAAAGAGACAGGCCGCGCGTCGGCAGCGTACCCGCCGGTGAGCGTCAAGATCGGGGCCGGGCAGCGCGTGTTCTTCCTCGGGTACGTCGGGATATCGGATGGGTTCAAATGGGATGAGGCGGGCCATGCGCCTGCCGATGGGGCGAGGTTCTACGTGGTGGTGAACGGCAAGGAGATGGTCAGCGAGTGGGTCAAGCAGAGCCGGTGGATGCCCGAGGCGGCCGAGCTTTATCAGGCGCCGACGACCGGTGGGGGCAGCTTCGATGCGCAGATGACCCTGCAGACGGATGCGGGGCCGGCGGGCAATACTTCCTACGACTGGGCGCTGTTCGGCGAGCCGATGGTCGTGGCGCTGGATGGGCAAGCACTGGCGGCGGGGACGGCAGTGGCGGGGACGGGCGGAGTGCTGGTGGCGAAGATCGACAGTGGGGCGGGGAAGCTGACCGTGCAAGGCGTGGATGAGAAGGGCGCGGCGGTGGAAGGCGCGGCCGCGACGGCGGAGGCGCCGGAGGGCGCGAAGTATGCCTTCGTGCGCTTCGACTTCGGGAATAACGCGAAGTGCGCGGCGTGGAAATGGAGCGCGGAGGGGGCGAAGGTCGCGGAGGCATGGGGAGGTAGCTGGCGGCCGCAGCTACTCGTGGAGAGGCTGGGGCTCGCGCAGGCGGTGAACTTCGAGGGCGAGAAGCTGCGCGTGCGAGTGACCGTGCGGAATGATGGCATGGGCGCGATCCTGCCGGAGGACATGGTGGCGATCGAATACCCGGGCGGAGTGGATAAGGTGGGGCGCCTCGGGCCGGGTGAGAAGACGGCGGTGGAGTTCGAGGTGCCGACAGCCCCGAAGGCGGTGGAGAGCGTCAAGGTGAAGGTGACCGGGAAGGGGATGACCACGTATGAGGGGACTCTGGGCGTGGCGGGGAATCTGTGGCCGAAGCTGCCGGCGCTGACGGCCGGGCGGCCCGAACATGCGCAGTTCAAGGACTATGGCGATGACTATCTGCTGATCGAGAACGCCGACTGCCGGTGGGTGATCTGGAAGAAGGCGCCCGGGCTGGGCGCGATCATGTACGTGTGGGACGGGGCGAAGTGGGAGCAGGTGGGGTCGGTCGCGCCATGGCTGGAGATCGCTACGACGGCGACGGAGTCGATGTCGCCAATCTTCACGACAGTGACCGCGAAGCCCGGGCCGGCGGGGATTGATCTGCTGGCGACGGGGACCGTGACAGTCGCGAACGAGGCCGGGCTGAACTGCACGGTGAAGGCGGAGCTTGGGGATGGCGGGCCGGCGATGCGGGTGGAGACGTCGGTGGCGGCCGTGCAACAGACGAGCCTCGCGGCGGTGTGGGGGCCGGCGGTTCATGCGGGCGACAGGACGACGGGCGCGAAGAAGGGCGTGGCGATATTCCCCGGGCTCGAGTACCTGGAGGATGGGGAGCAAAGCTCGAGCACGCGCGACCTGGCGCCGCCGCTGAATGAGCGGGAGGTGCCGCACAAGTTCAAGGTGACGGTGCCGATGATGGCCGTCGAGACGCGGCCGGGCGGGCCGGTCGTGGGCGTGGCGTGGGATGCGCGGCAGAAGTGGGATGGGGTGCACCGGGCACCGGCGGCATGCTTCGCGTCGCCGGATTTCATCTTCTCCCAAGACAATCACCTCATGCAGCTGGGGATGCCGTCGGCGGGCGATGAGATGCCGGAGAACACGCGGCGGGCAGCGACGCCGGTGGACCTGCCGGCCGGGGCGTCGTGGCGACTCGTGGAGTTCATCTTCGCGGGGACGCCTAAGCCTGATGCGAGCGCGGTGCTGGAATGGTTCGACAAGTTCGTCGGCTACCCCGAGGCTGAGACGCCGGCGCGGGATTTTGAGGATGAGATGGCGCTGTGCCGGCACGGGTTCATGGTGACCGTGTGGGATGAGGCGACGAACAAGAGCATGCACTACGCAGGGGCGGCCGGGAAGGCCAACGCGCCGGGATTCGCGACGCTGATGCTGATGGACGCGCGGACCGTCGCAACCGGGGAGGATAAGACGCGGGAGCTGAACCGCGTGAACCTCATCGGCGAGCAGACGGTGCGCGAGCAAGGGGCGGGGGGGCTGACCAGCACCGCGAACTGCCACATCATGGGGTGGGAGTTCCCGTTCCACTGGGGGTACCTGCCGGGCGCGCTGCCGGCGATGAGGAACCTCGCGTACGGGCCCATCACCTCGCAGGAGGAGGACGGTGGGTGGGCGTTCCATCCGGGCGATGACCAGCACAAGACGCTGGGCGCGGATGGGACGAAGACGCTGGGGACCTGCGCGTTGCCGGCGTACAACATCGCGAAGTGGGCGGCGATATCGGGCGACCCGGTGGCGCTGGAGGCGCTGAAGAAGGCGCTGGCGCGGCTGCGGAAGTTCGACGTGCCTCGCGGGGCGCAGGGGTGGGAATGCCCGATCATGGAGCCGGATATCCTGGCGGCGGCGTACGCCGTGCGGACCTTCGTGTGGGCGTACATGGCGACGGGTGACAAGCAATGCCTCGAGGACGCGCGGAAATGGGCGCGGACGGGGCTGGCCTTCCAGTACGCGTGGGACGATGGCGAGCATCCGGGCATGAGGTACTCGAGCATCGGCGTGTGGGGGAGCACGTTCTTCACGCACTCGTGGCTGGGGCTGCCGGTGCAATGGTGCGCGCTGGTGTACGGGTACAGCCTGGTGGAGCTGTCGCGCTTCGACCGCAACGACCTGTGGCGCAAGCAGATCGAGGGGATCGTATCGAGCGCGACCATCCAGCAGTGGCCGATGGATAACAAGGACTTGGCGGGGACCTATCCGGACAGCTTCGCGCGATGGTTCGCCGGGCGGAACGGCGTGTACATCAACCCGGAGGACATCACGGTCAATGCGCTGGCGATGAACGGGCATGACACGGGCCTGCGGTCGGCGACGGCTGACCTGGGCGGCGGGGCAGTGCATGTGACCGGGCCGGTGGACTTCGCGAGCGTGAAGGCTGAGAAGGATGCGATCGAGGTATCAGCGGCGTACGTGCCGGACGAGGTCGTGTACATGACCGTGGCGCCGGTGGCGCTGAAGGCCGGGGCGGTCGTGAGAAGCGGGAAGGTCGCGCTGGCTGAGGATAAGGAACTCAAACCCGGGAGCGTGGGCTGGGCATACGACGCGGGGATGAAGATCCTCACCGTCGGCGTGAAGGCTGATGCGCGTGGGGCGGTGAGGTTCAACATCACGGGGCTGCAGAGGCAGCTTCCTCCACCGCCGGCGCAGGCGCAGGGGCAGTGGAACTTCGAGACCGACGTCGACGGGTGGGGCCAGCCAAATAGCTGCACCGTCGGGTGGAACGACGGGGCGATGCGCATGACCGTGACGGGCTTCGACCCCTACGCCTTCAGCGGGCCGGCGTACATCGACACCTCCGTGCACAAGAAGCTGGGGCTGCGCGTGAGGCTCAGCGCGGGCGGCGAGGTGGGCCTCTTCTGGCGGACGTCACTGTCGCCAGCCTTCGGGCCAGATAAGCAGATGGGCGTGCAGGTGCCGGCCGACGGGCAGTGGCATGAGATCATCTTCGACCTGAGCGGGAACAAGCTGTGGAGCGGGAAGGTGGAGCAGATACGGCTGGATATCGAGCCGCCGGATGTGCCGGCGGGGACGACGATGGATGTGGATTGGATAAGGCCGAAGTAGCCAAGGCGCGATAAGGCGAAGACCGCGGCGCGGGATGAACCCGCGCCCTACAGAAAGCAAATCGGGCCGGATTCGAAAGCGCACGCCTCGCGGCGTGTGCTTTCTGATTCGGCCCCTCCGAAGACCCAAGCCCGCCACCGCAGATCCCTCGGGGGGTCGGGATGACGGCGAAGGGAGAAGGGCAAAGGCGAAGAGCGAGGGCCGGATAGGGGACCCTGGGCTCGCGGCGCGAGCCCCTTCCCTATTCGGCCCCTCCACAAGCAAAGCCAAGACCTCTAGAAGGAAAGGCGGGCGCGCCAGAGTTCGCAGACGTGCTCCGTCTTGCGCGAGGCGATCCCCGTGTATTGCTCCGGATCGCGAAGGACCAAGCGCTGGCCGTCCGTCAGGCGGTCGAGGTATGGCTTCAGGTCCGAGGCCGCGAAGAGCAGGTCCCCCAAAGGCTGGCCGCTCGCCTGCGCCTCGAGGGTTAGTTCGCGAAGGCGCTCGTGCGCATCGGGATGGCCGAGGGCCGCGAGGAGGATGTACGCCGGTTCCGCCGCGATGAGGCCCGAGGTCATGGCGAGGTTCGAGCGCATGCGCTCGGGGTCGGTGACGAGCTTGCTCATGATCCCCGCCAGGCGGCGGGTCGTGCTGACCAGGGCGACAAGGGTCTCGACATAGAAGCGGGCCGACGCGGAGTTCGTCAGGTCGCGCTGATGCTCGGAGATCTGGTCCATGTAGACCGCGGTCATGCGCGGGGCGAAGGCCTTCCAAAAGCTCTTCACGTTCTCGAAGTTCCACGGATTGCGCTTGTGCGGCATGGTCGACGAGCCGACCTGGTTGGCCTCGAACTTCTCCCCTACCTCGGCGATTTCTGTGCGCTGAAGGTTGCGCATGTCGTCGGCGAGGTTGGCCATGACCGAGAAGGTGGAGGTGAGGGCGTGGAGGAGGTCGGTCATCGGCTCGGGCGGGGCGATTTGCGTGGAGGCGATGGCCGGGGAGAGGCTGAGCTCGGCGAGGATCTCGGCCTCGAAAGCCTCGGGGTCGTCGAAGAAAAGAGAGCTGGCGTTGTAGGCGCCGACCGCGCCGGAGATCTTGCCGACGAGGGAATCGGCGGCGGTGCGGATGGCGAGGATGCGATCGCCGAGGCGGCTGACGTACTGGGCGAGGGCGAAGCCGAAGGTGATCGGGACCGCGTGCTGGCCGTGGGTGCGGCCGATCTGCAGCGTATCCTTCTCGCGAAGGGCGAGGTCCATCAGCACGTGCTCGAGCTTGAGAAGCTCCGGGACGATCACGTCATGGGAGGCGCGGCGGAAGAGCCAGGCGCGGGCGGTGTCGACGACGTCGAAGCTCGTCGTCGTGAAGTGGACGAAGGGGCGGGCCGCGTCGGACACTTTCGCCTGGAGGGTGTTGACCATCGCGCGCGTGTTGTGATGGATGCGGTCCTCCTCGGCGGCGACCTCTTCGGCGGTGACCAACTCGGCGGCGGCCTCGATCTCATCGGCGACGGCCTGCGTGCACATGCCCCGGCGCGAAAGGACGCGAGCGAGAGCGACCTCGACCTTCAGCTCGGCGGCGATACGACCACGCTCGGAGACATAGGGCGCGAGGAGTAGGCGCAGGGCTTCGTCCTGACCGTAGTACCTGAAATCGAGCGGCGAGACACAATCGTAGATATCGATCTTCACTGCTGACCCTCCCTGACTGGACCGACGCGGAGAAGCAATACGCCGGACGGATATTCGATGGGCTGCGGGCGCGGACCTGCCTCGGCGGGCGTGCCGCCCGCTGGCTTGCCGTTCGGGGCGAGGGCCGTGACGGTGGCGGGGCTTGCGACGAGGGGAAGGTTGATGTGGGCCGAGGGCGTGTCGCACCAGAGGTAGAGGTCGGAGCCGTCGCGGAGGAGTTCCCAGGTGCCGTTGATGAGGTCGAGGTCGATGAGCGGATGGTCGGCGAGGGAGATGGCCGTGTGGCCGGCGCCGGGCTTGCCGAGGGTGACGATGGGCGTGCCGCCGAGCTTGGTCAGGCGGGCGATCGGGCCGAAGCGATCGTCGTGATCGGGCTGGACATCCTGGCCCGTGTTCATCGCAAGGGAGACCATCTTCAAGAGCCAGCGCGTCGATTCGGCGGGCGGGCGGGAGTCGAGGTTGAGCCAGACGACGGCGGCGGTGGGGGTGTCGGTGGAGACGGCGAGGGGTCCTGCGCGGAGGGCTTTGCCGCCGAGGTCACCGGCGAGGGCCGCGATCTGATCGGTGGAGATGAAGAGGACGTTGTCGCCGCGGTCGACGATGAGGTGGCCGTCATCGGCGGAGAGGAGGCCGGAGTCGAGGGCGCGATGGGAAAGGGACTCATCGCCGGCGACCTGACCGAGGGCATCGACGGCGGCGCGCAGGGCCCAGTCGTCCGGGAGGGACTTGAAATAGTAGCGATGATGGGCGAGGTCGCGGACGCCGACGGCGGCGCCGGCGAGAGTGGACTTGCCGATGGGGCGCAGATCCTTCGTGTTCTGGATATCGGGGAGGAAGTAGGCGGGCGAGGCGACGTGATCGCGCGTGACGCCGGCGTCGAAGATCGTGCCGCCGAAGGTGAAGGTCGCGTGGGCGGAAGGGAGGGTGGCGACGGAGCAGCCGTTGGTCGAGTCGAGGCCCTCGGACTCCTCGTGGCGATAGGCGTCGGCGAAGGGCGAGTTCGCGAAGAGGAGGGCCGCGGCGGCGGGCGGATACTTGCCGGCGGAGCTTCGTCCTGAGGAAACGAGGAGGTCGGCGTCGGCGGTGAGGTCGGAGTCGAAGAAGCAATTGGAGACGCGGCTGAAATAGCCGAGCTTGTGCAGCGGCGCGACCATCGGGCTGAGGGGATGGAGGAGGACGTCGGGCTGGCTGAAGCCGATCGTGACCGTGTGCTTCTCCGGGCCGACGAGGCGGTTGCGGAAGAGGCAGGCGCAGGCTGCCGCGAGGCCCCAGCGGGCGGGGTCGTGAGACACGTCGAACCAGCCGAGGCCACGCTGGTCGGGGTCAGCGCCGTAGCAGAAGAGGATCATCGCGTCGACGTCCTGAAGCGAGCCATAGGCGGCGGCGCCGAGCATCGCGGACTGGCGGTAGGGGTTGGGCCAGCAGGCGCCCCACTCGCGGACGACGAGAGGCTTGTGATAGACGCGGGCGGCGGCGACGGTGACCGGGAAGTCGTCGAGGCGGCCGGGGGTCATCGCGGAGAAGGCGTCGAAGGTGAAGGGCGGCTTCCACTTGGTGTCGGGGAAGAAGGCGGGGTGGGCCCAGTACCAATTGACGCCGACGAAGTCGAGGCCCGAGGCCGCGGCGCGCAGGTCGGCGGGGATGGAGGGATCGGCGACGCCGCCGAGGAGGAGTTCGCGGATGCCGCCGGTGCGAAGGGCCTGGCGGAGGGCGTCGAAGTAACGGCGGTGGACATCGGCGAAGAAGAGGGCGGTGTCGGTGTGGCGAGGGGATGAGCCCACGTTGTTCGCGAGGCCGACGTTGCCTGCGCGAAGGGACTCCTCGCCCGTCAGCGCGCAGGCGCCGCGGCCGTCGGTCCAGGCCTCGCGAAGCTTGGCGTCATCACCGTAGCGATCATGAAGCCAGGCGTTGAAAGAGGCCTGGAGTTCCCCAGCGTAAGGCTTGCGAAGGTTGAGGCCCTCGCGCCAGGATCGGAAGAGGCCGTTCTCATCGCAGAGTTCGATGAAGAGGACGGCGGGGTCCTCGGCGTAGGTCTTGCCGGTGAGGGGGTTGCGGTGGTCGATGAGAAGCTCGCGGGCGTAGGCGATCTGAAGGTCGAGGAGCTTTGGTGAGAAGACGGCGTAAGGCTTGGCGCCGCGGTCGAGGTCGGGGCCGTCGGGAATGCCCTCCTCGGGCCAGAAGGTGCGGTAGTCGAGGAGGTCGAGGTAGACGTAGATGCCGCGGTCGCCGAGGCGCTTGATCCAGTAATCGAGGCAGGCGAGCTTGTCGGGATCGAGGCGCGGCGACTTGCCTGCGCGGTCGCGTGGGAGGAGGCCGGTGACGTCGTCGAAGTGGTGGAAGCGGACGAGGTTGAAGCCGGCGGAGGCGATGGCGTCGACGGCGCGGTCGATGGTTTCGGTCGGCTGGAAGACGGAGGTCTTGGCGATGTTGATGCCCCAGAAGATCGCGCGGGAGCCGTCCTCAAAATAGAGGCGGCCGTCACTGCCCGGGAAGACGCGACCGCAGGCGCCGGCGGGGGCTGGTTCGCGGGCGAGGTCGAGCATCGAGCAGGCGGGGAAGTCGGCGGCGTTGACGTCGAGGACGGGGGCGCGGTCGAAGACGTTCGTGCGCGCGACCACGGGCTCGGTAGGAAGGGCCGAGAGGAGGAGGATCGCGGCGAGGCCGGCGGTCATGGGCGCGAGACTCCGGCGCCGGTGAGGGTGAGGTAGGGGCTGTCGATGCCGAGAAGCTTGCTGACCGGGCCGAGGCGATAGCCCGTGGCCTGAAGGCGATCGAGGAGGTCCTCGACGACCTGCGGGGTCTCATCCTCGCCGTTGTGGAGGAGGAGGATGCCCCCGTTCTTGAGGTCGTGGAGCATGCCGCGGACGATGCGGTCGGGGGGGATGCCGGCGTAGGCGGCGATGTCGGAGGTCCAGAAGACCGTGCGGAAGCCGAGGTTGGTCGCGACGTCGCGGACGTCGTCGGAGTAGTTGCCGCCAGGCGGACGGAAGAGCATGACCTGACGGCCCGAGGCCTGGGCGAGACGGAGACGGCTCTCGACGAGCTCGCGCTCGACGTCGAGACGGGACATGCGCGAGAGGTCGTTGTGCGTCTGCGAATGGCTGCCGATCTCATGGCCGCGGGCGACGATGGCGCGGACGAGGTCGGGGTACTCGGCGGCCTGCTTGCCGACGAGGAAGAAGGTGGCGGTGATGCCGCGGCGGGCGAGGACGTCGAGGAGCCAGGGGGTGAGGCGCGGGTGGGGGCCGTCGTCGAAAGTGACCGCGACCATGCGGCCGGGCGGGAGGACGTGGATCTCGGCGGGACGGTCGAGGCCGATGCCGAGGTCGGCGTTGGTGCGCTGAAGCTCGGCGCGCAGCGGCGCCTGCCAGGGCCAGTAGGCGAAGCCGGCTTCCGCAGCCTCGAGGGCGAGCGCCCCGTCACCGGCGGCGCGGGCGGCGCGGCTGCGGAGGAGGTAGACGTCCCAGGGGGCGAGGGAGGGCATGCACCACTCGGCGAGGGCGCGGCCGAGGCCTGCGTCGCGGGCGGTCTGGGCGGCGTCGCCGGTGCGGTCGCGATTGCGGACGACGACGGTGATGTCCTGGCGGCTGATTTCGCGGCCGGAGTCGTCGTAGGCGTCGGCGCGAAGGCGGTGGGCGCCGTCGGACCAGTGAGTCGTGTCCCAGGACTCCTGCGGATGGGCGAGATTGCTCACCGCGAGGAACTGGTCGTCGACGTAAAGGGCGGAGTAGGCGAAGGTGACCTCGGAAGTGAGACGGATCTCCACGGCGCCCTCGACGGTGGCGCCGTCGCGGGGGAAGGTGATGCGGAGGCCGGGCTGGGAGGAGGAGGTTGTCGGGGTGGGAGGAGGAGTGGAGACGACGGGGCGCTGGGCCGGGGCTTCGAGAGCAGCGATGAGAGGCGTGCGGAAGAGAGTGGGGGCGGAGCCGTCGGTCGGCGAGCAGGGCATCGTCGCGCAGGCAAGCTTCACCGCGCCGGCGTTGTCGCCCATCTGAAGGAGGGCCGCAGCCTCGACGAAGGGCGCGAAGGCCGCGTCGCCGAAGTTGGCCGCGGTGTGGGCGTTGTCTGCGGCGGGGGCAGGCAGTCCCTGACGCAGCAGGGCGAAGGCGAGACGCGAGCGTGCGGCTGCCCAGGCGGGGCGGCGGGTCAGGGCCTTGCGGAGAGCGTCGGTGGCCTCCCGCCAATCGCCGCGCTGAAGATAGGCCGCGCCGAGGCAGGCGTCGGGCCAGGCCTGATCGGGAGCGAGGCGGGTGGCTGCCAGGAGCGAGGACACGGCGGGCTCGACCTCCCCGTTCGCCAGATGAACCGCCGCAAGGCCCGCGACGGCGATGGCGCGATAGGCGTCGCGAGAGAGGGCTGCTGAGAAATACGTGCGGGCCGTCGCCGAGTCGCCGGCCATCAACGCGCGGACGCCGATGAGGGCGGGGTCGGGTGAAGAGGCGGGCGAGGAATCGTGCGCGGGCACAGCGGCCAAGGCATGCGTCGCCAGGACGGTGAGAAGCAGGGCAAGGAGGAGGCGGCGGGAGTCAAAGGACAACGCGCGTCACCTCACCGGCGGAGAAAGCCATGCGGCCCGCGGCCGTATCCAGCAGCAGGCGCGCGCGCTCGTCCATCCCCGCATAGCGGCCCTCGACCTCAGTGCCCTGGGCGGCAATGGCAAGGCTGCGACCTGCGAGGGCGTCGACAGACGACGTCGCCGCGAGAAGTGCGGTGGCATCGGCAGAGACGAGCAGATCGCAAAGCGGGCTGAGATGATTCAGGATCGACACCAACAGGTCCTCGCGAGATACGGCGGCGCCAAGGCTCTCCAAGGTCGCGGCCGTAACGCCGGGTGCAACGTCCCAGGCCGGCCCGCTGACATTCACGCCGATGCCGACGACGTACGCGTCACCGGCTTGCTCGATAAGGACGCCCGCGACTTTGTCCGAGCCGCTGACGACGTCGTTGGGCCAACGAAAGCCAACCGCATCGGCGCCATGATCGCGGGTCGCATGGACCACCGAAAGCGCAGCCGCCGGGCCGAGCCAGACGACGGGCGCCTCGGCGAGCGGGCGCGTGACCAGACTGAAGAGCAGCGCCCGACCGGGCTCCGCCGACCAGGTGCGGCCCCAGCGACCGCGGCCGGCTTCCTGCACCTCGGCGCCGATCACCGTGCCGTCGGGCGCGCCCTCCGCTGCCGCGGCGGCCGCGAGGTCATTGGTGGACGAGACGCGGTCGTGCCAGGCAAGGCTGAAGCGCGAAGGTAGGCGGGAACAGATCGCGTCGAGGTCGAACATCGGTAAAGATGATACCTACGGCAAAACCTAAAGGCAAACGCGAAAGGCAACGACAAAGGCAAAACCTCGGGGCGCTGCCCCGAACCNNCTGGCCCCTGACCCCACGCCGCAAAAGGCGCGGCTTCCTCGCGAGGGAGGCAGGATATCTGCGAGACGATGCGCCGCGGCGGATGAGGAGAAGGAGAAGAGAGAGAGAAAGATGACCGAAACCGCTTGCGCGCAATCG
>PMZA01000239.1:0-414 GCA_003170595.1 Armatimonadota bacterium | reverse complement strand
CCGCCGAGTCCGCTGCGGGACGTTGAGGCACGAGCGAAAGGCCGCTAAGGGGACAGTGGTCAGGGCAGGAGGGCGGGGTCGTCGAGGCGCGGGGCCTCGGTCTGGGCGACAATCAAGGCGGATAGGCCTTCGCTCGTGGACTTGCGCACCTCGGCCACCGCGATGATCGCTCGCTCGCCACCCTCCGCTCGCACGATTAGCACACGCGCCCCGACCTTAGGCGAGCCGCTTGGGAAGCCGAGGACGAGTTCCTGCGAGCCCGTGCGGGCGAGGACTGAGCCCGTGCCGGACTTGGGAAGAAGAAGGGCCGTCACCGCCGCGTCGGAGGCTTTGTGCAGCGCATCCTCAACGAGAACGTCGGTGGGCTCGGGGTTCGCACGATCGGCCTTGGCGACGCCCTTGCCCGCGCCGGTG
>PMZA01000084.1:1004-4148 GCA_003170595.1 Armatimonadota bacterium | reverse complement strand
CGTCTGTGGTGTACGCCTTCCGCCGCCGCGAGAAGACCCCGGCCTGGATCCCCCTCGCCGCCCTTTCGGTGATGGGCTTCGCCATGATCTCCGCCGCCCACGTCCGCTTCGCCCGTTACGAATTGTTCCTGCTCCCGGTTGCAGCCCTTGGCCTTNNCCGCCGCCTTCTCCGCGTTCTCGCCGCCTTGTGGTTGGTCCTCGCCGCGACCCACTGCGCCCATATCGCCCAGCGCCTCACCGCCTCCGACAGTCGCGATGTGGCCCTTTCCGCGATCCTCAACCACACCGCCCCCACCGATCGCCTCGGCATGATCTGGGAGCCGTGGTTTCAGTCCCCGCCCCTCGATTTCTGCAACGGTGGCGCGGGCCTTCGCCAGTCGCCTTTCTGGTCTCACTTCGAGGCCCCACGCCGCCCCTTGGTGATCGTCGGCTACGATGCCGCCCGCCTTCGCGCCGAGAGGCCCCAGTGGGTGGTCACGAGCTGCGTCGAGACGCGCGACTACATCCGCGCCCACGCCGCCCCCGACCTCCTCCGCGAACTCGAGCAGGACTACCATCGTGTCTCGGAGTGGGGCACCGGGTACTCCGACGGCCTCGTCCCGAGCAGCCTCGACCCGCCCCAGGACTGGCTCTACCCGACCATGCAGGTCTATCTCTTGCAGCGCCGCAACTGATCGGAGGGATCACCCGTCATGCGCAGCTTCGCCGTCGCACTCGCTTTCGCCTTCGCAGCCTCGTCCGCCTTCGCCACGACGAAGGGCCTCAACCAGATCGTCACGCCCGACCTCCAGCCCCCCGGCCAGCTATCCATCAGCTACCAGCAGGTCGACCCCACCATCGGCGACCCGTCCGAGGTCCAACTCGAACTCGGCCTCACCAAGCGGGCGGAGGTTGCGGTCTTCCAGGGCCTCGATCCCAACCAGACTTTCCTCGCCGCCGAGTTCGGCCTCATCGATCACGACCCCTACCTCCTCTCCGCCGGTTTTACGAACTGGTCCACCGGCAACCTGGGCCACACGAATCCTCAGCCCTTCCTTATCGGCGGCCTCTACCGGGGGCCTAACAAGTACATCGCCGGCTGGGCCCGCGTGGGCGCCGAGAACGAGTTGCTCCTCGGCTACGCCTGGCAGGCCACGCCTCGCGTGCTCCTCGCCGCCGACTATCAGTCCGGCAGCGGCAACTCCCTCACCGGCGGCTTCACCTACGCGATCACACCCAATCTCTCCCTCAACCCCGCCCTCTACCTCACGAACGACGACCACACGCTCCACGGCTACGCGGTCCTGTCGTGGACAATCAAGGCTTTCTGACGCATGAGGGGGGCCCTCCACATGAAGCTGTTGACGCTCGCCGCCGCGGCGATCTGCGCCTACTCAGTCCTTGCCGCCTCGGCGCCGGTCATGCTGTTCGTCTCACCGTCCGGACGCGACACATCGCCAGGCAGCGCCGGCAAACCCTTCGCCACCCTCGCCCGCGCCCGCGATGAGATCCGCGCACTGAAGGCGTCCGGCAAGCTCCCCGGCGGCGCGATCGTCGAAGTCCGCGGTGGCACCTATGAGCTGTCGACGCCTCTCGAGTTCTCGGCAGACGACAGCGGCTCACCCTCCGCGCCCATCACTTACCGCGCCCGCCACGGCGAGCAGGTCCACCTCGTCGGCGGCAAGCGCGTCACCGGCTGGAAGCCCGTCACCGACCCCGCCGTCCTCGCACGTCTCGCCTCACCCGCCCGCGGGCACGTCCTCGTCGCCGACCTCCGATCGCAGGGCATCACCGACTTCGGCGAGATGAAGTCCGCGACGGTCTGGGCCCAGTCCGACCCAGGCCTCGAGGTCTTCTTTGCCGATCGCCCGATGACCCTCGCCCGCTGGCCGAACGAGGGCTACGCCCACATCGCCGACATCGTCGTCGACGACGGCTTCAAGATCTTCGGCATCCCCGGCAGCACCGTCGGCAAGTTCCGCTACGACGGCGCCCGCCCGGCGCGTTGGGCCGGCGAGCCGGACATCATGCTCCACGGCTTCTGGTTCTGGGACTGGGCCGACCAGCGCTTCCGCGTCTCCTCCATCGACACCGACAAGCGCGTGATCACCCTCGACGCCCCGGGCGGCCACGCCTTTGGCTTCCGCAAGGGCCAGTGGTACTACGCCTACAACATCCTCGCCGAACTCGATCAGCCCGGCGAATGGTATCTCGACCGCGCCCACGGCCTCCTCTACTTCTGGCCGCCCGCGCCCATCGACAGCGCCCCGGTCCTCGTCTCCCTCTACCGCGATCCGATCCGCATTACCCACGTCTCGCACCTCACCCTCGACCACCTCATCCTCGAGGCCTGCCGCGGCAATGCGATCACGATGAACGACTGTTCACACGTCCGCGTCTCGGGATGCACCCTGCGCAATATCGGCTCCAACGCCGTCATCGTCACCGGCGGCACGGACGTCGGCATCTCCGGCTGCGACATCTACAACGCGGGCGATGGGGGGATCATCCTCGTCGGCGGCGACCGCACCACTCTCACCCCGGCCGCCCACTTCGCCGACAACAACCACATCTATCACTGCAGCCGCTGGAACCCGCTCTATCACGCTGGCATCGCCCTCAACGGCGTCGGCCTCCGCGCGTCCAACAATCTTCTCAACGACCTTCCGCACAACGCCATCGCCTTCACCGGCAACGATCACGCCATCGAGTTCAACGAGATCCATAGCTGCACGTACCAGGGCAACGACTCCGGCGCGATCTACACCGCCGGCGCCGACGAAGAATGGACCATGCGCGGCCACGTGATCCGCTACAACTACCTCCACCACATCTACGGCTTCGAGGGACGAGGCTGCATGGGCGTCTACCTCGACGACGCCTTCTCCTCCGCCAGCATCTACGGCAACGTTTTCTATCAGGTGGCGACCTGCATTCTCATCGGCGGCGGGCGCGACAACCTGATGGAGAACAACGTCTTCGTCGATTGCCCGAAGGCCCTCAGCCTCGACGCCCGCGGCCTCGGGTGGATGGCCTACATGAAGCCGTGGCTCACCCAGCGCCTCGAGGCCTTCCCTTACAAGACCCCGCCGTGGAGCATGCGCTATCCCGAGCTTCCGAACATCCTAAACGACGAGCCGATGGCGCCGAAGGGCAACGTCGTCG
>PMZA01000084.1:0-959 GCA_003170595.1 Armatimonadota bacterium | reverse complement strand
GACTCGCCGGCCTTCAAGCTCGGCTTCAAGCGCATCCCAATCTCGCGCATCGGCCTTTACCAGAGCGGCGACCGCGCGTCCTGGCCCGTGACGACGACGGTCCTGCCCAAGTCTGTCACGCCCGCGCCTGCGCCGGCCGCGAGGGTTGGCCGCGCAGGTCCAGCACCTGTCATCAACGTGCCGCGCGCCATATCGAAGGTGACGATCGACGGTTTCCTCGATCCCGCGGAGTGGGGCGGGCTTCGCCCCGACGCGGCCATGGTCATCGAGCGCGGTGACGATGGGGGAAAGGTGACGCCACGCAGCCTCGCCTGGCTCGCCCATGATGGCACGGCCCTTCTCATCGCTATCGACAACGAGGTCGACGCATCGAAGCCTCTGCAGACCGGCAACGTGTGGGTGCAGAACGACGCGGTGGAGGTCGCCGTCCGCGATCCCTTCGCNNTTCGCAGGCAAGTCCGCGCCCATCCTCGTCCTTCGTGGCTACCCGAACTCCGTCTTCGAGAGCAGTCGCGAATCGCAGGCGCCCGACGACGCGGTGAAGCGCGCGGCCCGGGGTGTTTCCTACGCGGCGAAGATCGTGAGCCCGACGCACTGGACGGCGGAGTGGCGCATCCCCTTCGCGTCCCTCGGCCTCGACCCGGTGAAGATCCGCCGCTTCCAGTTCAACCTCTCGGGGCGCAAGACCGCGAACAACCTGTGGATCATGTGGGTGCCCACCGGGGGATGCACCTGGCAGGCCGACCAGGCCNNAACCCCGCGATGTGCGCCCAGAAGGCCACATGCGCCGCCCCGCTCGCCGTGCTCAGCGCCTGCAGCACTTGCACCACGAACCAGAACCCGATGAAGATCCATGCGGGCACATCGATGATCGTCCAGATGATGCAAATGGGCAGGAGCGTCTTGACCTTCGCGCCCTTGAACAGCACGTAGTACGCGCCCATCACGCCCGCAATCGC
>PMZA01000550.1 GCA_003170595.1 Armatimonadota bacterium | reverse complement strand
GTGAAGTCCAGGCTCACGACCACCCCATCCGCCCCGAGTTTCTCTATCCCCGTCACCTTCGCCTCATCCGACCCCATGCCCACCTGCCCGACCGCGATGCTCACCAGCCCGTCCGCCCACGCCATCGTCGGCACTCTCTCCGACACATAGTCGCTCGTCAGTTGCGTCAGTTGCAGTCCGTGCGCCGTCGACATCCTCGCATGCAGCGCCCCGGCATCCACCAGGATCTCGCCCGCCTTCACCGTGACCCGATGCACGGCGCTCTTCCTCGCCCGCTCCACCACCACCGGTGCGGCCACCGGCTTCGTCGTCACCGTCGCCGGCCCATCGGCCTCGCTCCCGGTCAGCGCGAACAGCACGAACGCCGCCCGCGGATGCCCATCCACCAGCGTCACGCTCTCCAGTTCCCGCCCGGGATCGACCGCCAGTGCGTAGGCCTCCACGCCCGGCGCGACCTCCGCCCGCCCGTTCGCAACCCGCATCGGCATCTGCTGCTCGACGCCCCCGCCCGCATAGGTGAGTTCGCACACGAAGTGATGGGGGAGAGTGATGACGCGCCCGGTGCCCTGATACCCCGGCGCCGCGCTCGACGGCGTCCGCGCGCCCATCAGCAGGTACATCTGCCGCCACTTGCCCTTCGCCGGCGCGACGATCTTCCCCATCTCCATCGCGCCCGACCCCGCCGCCCCGCTCATGCTCACCTGGAAAGGCACCCCCGCAACCGTGATCTTCTTTTCCGGGAACCATCCCTCCACGCCCATCATCCGGCTCGCCTGCGCCGCGGTCATCCCGCTCGGCGGCGCCAGCGGCTTCCACCGTGCCCTGTTCGCCGCCCACCCGGCCGTGAAGCTCGCCTCATCACTCAGCTTGGGCGTCGGCCGCCCGCTCCATATCTCGAGCCCGCCGACCTCCAGCCACGCGCTATCCATCCCCGGCCCGACCTGCACCTGCGTCGCCAGCGTCACCGCCCCGGCCACCTTGCCCTGCCCGCTCAGCACGTGCCATTGCCCGTCCGCCACCAGTTGCTCGAGGTAGAACACGTACTGCTCATCGGCCGCCTTTCCGCCGGGTGCGTTGGCCGCGTAGAGAGCGTAGTCGCTGATCGCCGCCACGCCCGAGCACCGGTACCGCAGCTTGAAGTACCCGGCCGGCAGCGGCTCCCCAGTCACCATGTGCGAGAACTTCATCCCCTTGCTCGCGCCAGTCACCGAGAATTTCAGGCCGTCCGCCGTCTTCTCGACCTTGTTCGCCTGCGACGGATCCGCCAGCCACGCCGGTTGGGCGATCCAGCTCAGGTCGTTGCCCAGATCGACCGATCGCACCAGCTTCGGCGGCCCGCCCTTGAGGTTTTCAGCCTCGGCCGGCGGCGTCTCAGTCAACCTCATCTCCGCCACCGTCAGGTCCGCCTGATCCTCCGCGGCCAGGACCGTCACCGCCACCGATTGCACCGCCGTGACGCCCATCGTCGTGAGGTCCACGGCCACCGTATGCCATGCGCCATCCGCCTTCATGTCCGCGCCCTTGACCGCGACCACGCCGTCGGGCTTGCCGGCCTGCCCCATCCACACGAGGTATTCGATCTTCGGATCGCAGCCGCGGCACCGGTACTTGAGGACGAACCAGGGCATGAGATCGGCGTCGCCGGCCGTCTCTGGGGACGCGAGCCATTTCATCGCGAGGCCCTTCCCCTTGACGGAGAACATGAGGCCTTCGTCGGTGGTCTTCGCGGAGAAGTCCGTCGCCGTGGGGGCAATCCAGTCAGGTCTCGCCGCCCACGTCGCAGGATTGCCGAGGGCTTTGGGCACGAAGACGTCATCCGCCATGGCGCATCCCATCATCACCACCGCCAGCGCGCCCGCAATGCCCAGCGTCAGTGGCCTCATCTTCATCGCCATATCTCCCGTGAACCGCGCCTTTGCCTTCGCTTTGGCTTGCGGAGGGGCCGAATCAGATCGGGCACGCTGTGCGTGCTCGATCGAATCCGGCCCTGCTTTTCGCCTTCCGTCCTTTCGCCTTTCCGCCTTGTGCCGTCATCCTGAGGCGACGGTTTTCGTCGCCGAAGGACCCGAGGTGGCAGCCTTCGCTTTTGCTTTTCGCTTTTCGCTGTCATCCTGATGGAGCTGCGCCCTTTGCAGCTCAGAAGGATCCCCGGCACCCGTCTGCCCCAGCATCCCCCGCTGTTCCCCTCACCGATGCCCTTCCAGAAACGCCGCCTCCGCCTCCGTCAGTCCCACCGTCTCCGGCCACCACTCCGCCTTCATCCTCCGCGCCCCATCCCCAACCAGCAGGTAGCTTAGATGATGTTCCTTCGCCCTCACCCACCTATCCCGCAGCACCTCGCTCTCCGTCCATCCCGCCGGCACGTCGACGTACGGGTACATGGCGAACACCCCGCGCCTCGCCGCCAGCACCGCATCGCCATCCATCTCCGCGAAGTACTTGTTCGCCGTCTCATGGCTCCACGCCTCGACGTAGGGGAACTCCACGCACTCCTCCACCACCTTCCTGTCCCACCACGACAGGTCGACGAAGTTCATTGTCTGCCGCAGCCCCATCGGCTCGATCAGCCTCTTCGCCTCGCGCAGGAATGCGTGGATCCCGCCGGTCTCCGCCCCATATTCCGGAGCGATGCGCCCGAGGGTATCCCAGTGTATTCCGTCGAACCCCATGTCGCGTATCGGCCCCGCCCACTTCGCCACCTGATGCCTCGCCCACGCCCCATTCGCGAAGTAGCACGGGAAGCGCGGATGCTCGACCCCGGGCGGATGCCAGTGCCAGTTCCCCGCTCCGTCCTTGAGCTTCCAGATGTCGTGCGCCTGGTCCTCGAGGTCGGTCTCCTCAGCCCCGACCGCCTGCACGTACGCCCACGCCCGTCCGCCCTGCTTGTGGATTTCGTCGATGTAGATCTCGATCGTGTGGCGGCTGATGGGGGTCTTGCGAAAGTACGGGTCGGTCCACTTCTCGCCGCGCACTGGGGTGGAGTAGTCGGCGAACCAGTCGTAGAACTGGAACTCGCGGATGCCGAAGCGCTGGGCCATGACATCGACGCGGGCGCGGGCGTCGGCTTCGGATTGCTCGCCCAGGACGGCGCTGCTGAGGAAGCCATAGTTGCCGCGTAGGCCCTCAGCGTGCCCGACCCCGACAACCAAAACGACCGCCATCGCGGCGGCCGTCGTCTTGATCCTCAGTGATCCGATGGTCATGCGTAAGACGCCTCTTTGGGGTCCTGCGTCCCTTGCTCCGCCGAGGCGGCTCTTTCCCTGTATATCTGCCACGCCCTCCTACCTCGACGAATCCGGGAAGCTCGACGTCCCGTTCCTGCAGACTAGTCGCAGAAGAGTATTCGCAGCCTTCGGGCTGCGGCTGTGGGTACGTGGTGGGCCTTTCGGGTCGTTCCTTTGCCTTCCTGCCTTTGGTTGTCATCCTTGCGATGCTCAGCATCGCCGGGAGGCGTCCTCTGCCGACCGAAGGATCCCCCGGATGACGCCCAATCGCGGGCCTTTGCTTCGCCTGTCGAAGCGGTCCCGCTAGACCTGCAACTCCCCGTTCCCGATGAGCTGCTCCACCGATGCCACCAGCCGCCGCACCATCATCGCCGGATCGCTCGCCCCAGACACCGCCCCGATCAGCGCCACCATGTCCGGATGCGCGACCGCCACCGCCGGCAGCGTCTGCTCGTTGATCCCGCCTATCGCGCAGATCGGCACACCCACGACCCCGCGCACCGGCCTGATCCCTTCCGGCCCCACCGGGTCCTTCTCAGGCGCGCTCGGCGTCGAGTACATGGGCCCCACCGACACGTAGCTCGACCCGGCTTCCTGCGCCTCACGGGCAAGCTTCGCCGTCGGAGCCGTCGCCCCAACGATCGCGTGCGGTCCCATCAACCTCCGCGCATAGGCCACCGGCATGTCCGACGGCCCGACGTGCACGCCCTCGGCCCCGGCCGCCAGCGCCACATCCACGCGGTCGTTCACTATCAGCGGCACCCGCAGCCGCCGCGTATGCCTCAGGATCGCCAGGCAGTCCTCAACCATCCGCCGCGTCGTATGGCCCTTGGCTCGATATTGGATCATCCCTGCGCCGCCGTTGAGGAGCGCCTCAACGTACCCGGCCAGGTCGTCGGTACCCGCCAACTCCGCAGGAGTGATGACGTAAAGCCGCGATCTAAGCGTTGGCCTCTCCATGCCCCTCATCACCCGCACTCTCCTTTCGCCCCGAGCCAAAAACTTCCTGCCGGGGTTGCCACGCAACAATTCTTGACTTTCTCGTCCTCTTTGCCTTCGGATTCTGTTCACTATTCGCCGCCAAGTCAACTGCCTCCCTTCCACCCGCAACCTCCGTGCCAGCTTTTCGGCCCTTGACGAATGTCCCGTTTCCGTTACCCTTAAGTAGTTCGCCGATATCTCAGACGCCTTCAGATCATGACCGACGACACTCGACAACCCGACCCTCCCACTGACGACCAGCCCCAGGCCCCGCGCCCCCTTCGCGCGGTCGACCGCCGCTGGGTCTACATCCTCTACCTCTTCCTCGTTCTCCTCTGCGCGCGCAAGCCCGACGAGTTCATCCTCTTCGACGGCGTCGTCCCCAATAGCTGGGCCTCCGGCCGCATTGACG
>PMZA01000166.1 GCA_003170595.1 Armatimonadota bacterium | reverse complement strand
CCACTTCGCAAGCCTCTCCCTCTCGCCCCCAATTCGGTACACATCCCGGTAGACGAACTCGAGGTTGCATTCCTTCGCGGCCGCCCACGTCTCGTCGACGTCCCTCTCCAGCGCCGCCCAATCCGCCTGCGCCCCACTCATCGCCCCCGGCGCCGGTTTCCTGGAAAACACGACGTCCTTCCCCAGCATCGCCGCCACCTTCGGCATGTCACACCATGGCGATATCGACACGCCCCGCACCTGAGGGATCGCCTTGATGATGTAGTGCCACCGGTCGTGCACCGGCTCGCAGCAGCCGTAGTACGCGAGCCCGAAGGGCCGGCACACGTCCGCCATGTACGGCAGGAAGAACTCGTTGAACTGGTCCGGCGAGATGCTCGTCGTCTCCTGCGACTCGACGCCCACCCACAGGTCCTTCAGCCGCGCTTTCCCCGCATAGTCCGCCGCCGGCAGCGCCGTCGTGAAGCCGGGGCTGCCCGATCCCACGAAGGTCCAGTTGTTGTTCAGCCCCAGCAATCCCTCGCGCTCGAGGAAGTCGAACCACGCCACCCGGTCGTCGCGCAGGAACGCCATCAGCCTGTGCAGCGCCTCGGGCTGATCGTACGGCCAGGTCAGCAGATTCGCGTTGCCCAGCAGCCTGAACGCCTCGTACGTCAGCGATGGCGAGTGCGCCGTCGTCCCATGCAGCACGACCGGCAGGATGTCGCCGAAGATGCCCTCCATCTGCTCGACCGATCGCGCCGTCGCCGCGCGGTCCACAGTGAACGTCCGCGCCTGCAGCCGGTCGAGATCGTCTGGCGTGCGTATGGGATGGTCGAACCGGTACCCGATCGACCCGCCCTCGATATCGGTGGCGTGCTCGGACGGCACGTCGACGCCCCACCCCGTCCCGCCCGCGTGATAGCCCATCCGCCACNNACCGGCTCGAGGACGATGTCGTCGCCGACCTCCTCGAATTGGCGGATATTCCAGCGCATCTGCAGCTCAGTCCAGCGCAGCCCGGGGTCCTCGCACTCAAGCTCGTCGCCGGCGATGTAGTTCTCGAGCGTCCATGTCTCGAAGAGCACCATGGGCCGCTCTTGCTCGAGGTCGTGCAGCGCCGTCCATTGCCGCTTGCGTTCGTCCATGATCGGCAGGGCCGCTATCTCCATCCATCTTCCCGCCAGCCTGCGCAAGATATCCCGATCGTTCGCCATGTTCGTCTCCTTACTTTGCAGCTTCCATTCCCTCAGGCAGCCACACCGGCAGGTCCTTGATCGAGTCCCGCGCGGCCTGCGATGTCGGCACCGCCCACGCCTGAAAGAACGGCCCGAGGTTGCGTCCCACTTGCCGCGAGAACCTCACCATCCACTGGTCGCGCCTCTCGTCATCAGTATTCGGCCGCTCACTGTCAGGCAGTGCACGGTACTCAGCGAATACCTTTCTGTACGCCTCCCATCCGAACCCATCCTCTAGCTGCATGTACATCATCAGCGCAAGGAACGCGTCGCCCTTCCACTTCTCGAAATCCGGCGCGGCGAGGTAGGCCTTCGTCCGCTTCTCACGCTCGGCCGTCCATACAGCCGGATGCGGCTTCGCCCCGACGCCGAACATGCGGTTGATGTCATAGAGGGGGAAGAGGTTCACCGTCACCTCGGTCGTCCCATCGAACGTCCATAAGTCCGACTGATGGTTGTGGCCCATCTCATGCATGAATCCCCACCCGCCTCCGCCCTGGGCCGTACTCGCGACTAGCTTCGCCGGGTCGAGGATGATCGTCGTCACGTCGAGAAACGTCATGATCGGGTAGCCCGAGTGCATGTACCCCGCGCTGATCTGCTGATCGCAGCAGTACCTCTGCGGCATATCGGGCACCATCGGCCAGCCCGCAAGCTCGGCGTCGCAGTCGAGTATGTTCGCCCAGAACTCCATCGCCGCCACCGGGTCGTCGATCTTCCGCACGACCGACGACGGCACGGCGAGGATGACCTCCGCGCACTCCATCTCCGCCCAGGGCGCCGGCAGATCGCGCTGCTCGTTCCGCCACTGCACGGGGTCCATCTTCCCGAGGACGAAGTGCGGCGCCTCGACAGCGCCCGCGATCTCAACCTTGATGGCGCCCAGCCGGCACCCGTTGGGCACGTCGATGTAGATCGGCCCGCCGAAGGCATTGGCCGCTGAGGTCGCTGCCTTCGTGATCGCGTACTCGCGGGTGATCTCCGGCGCCCGCTGCCACGAGTCCAGGTCCCAGAGCGTGTCGGTATGCGCCCCGATCCTCACGCCCAGTCCCTTGCCCGCCGCATCCTCCGGCACGTTCACCGTGATGAGTTCCCCCGGCGCCGCATAGAGGCCCGTCGTATGCCACGCCGGCACCTTGGTATCCACCGGCACCGTCTTCGTCACTCGCGGCGCATCAGCCGGCACCGCCCCCGGAAAGATTGCCGCCGCCGGATGCGCCTTCATCTTCTCGGGCGCCAGGCTGTTCAGCTCCATGATCTGCAGCGTGAGCGCCAGCCTCTGCATCGGCCGATCCATGTTCAGCGGCTGCTGGGGCGTCGGCACGGCCGCCTCACCTTCGAGGCCCTTCAGCTTCGGCTCGAGGATCTTGTCGCCCTTCGGCAGCGACCGCGCCGCGCTCGTCACTGAAGCGACAGCCTGCGCCAGGTCCGCCTTCGATAGCTGTGCCCCGCCCTGCGCATGCGTCTCGATGGCCTCGAGCGCCACTCCCGCATTCACCAGCGCGGGCGGCGGCGTCCCTGCAGCAAAGCCCTTCTCCGACGTCCGCTCCAGCGTGCCGTCGCTCCATAGCAGGCCCGCCGGGGCGAAAACCTTGTTGCCCGTATGGTCAGCCTTCAGCGTCAGCCCGGGATGAAGCTGCAGCCATCCCCAGCCCGTGTCCGACCCGATGATCCCACAGCCGTTCTGCACCCACTTCGCCACCTTCGCCGCCTCGGCATCGTTCGCGATCGTCGGCGCGCGCAGGATGAGCACGTCGAAGCCCTTCAGCATCGCCGGCCAGTCCGCGCCATCGACATCGTCCGCCGTGAAGCCTTTTCCCTTCAGCCACGCCAGCAGCGCGGGCTCCTGATGCACGGCGATCTTCGGCGTTGCCTGCCCACCCGCCCATCGGACGGCGTTCTCCATCAGCCGCCCCGTATCGGCGACGGCGAGCGCCTCCGGCCCGAAGTACCCGTCATGCCCGAAGGCCACATAGCGCCCCTTCTCGTACCTGGCGATCGCGACGACGGGCTGCAGCGCACCGCCCCCTCGTCCGCACACGACGGCCTCCGCCTTCGGCCCAAAGACGCACACCGTCCCCGGCAATCCCGGCGCGTCGATCTGCCTCACGCCTTGCAGCAGTGCCGTCACATCGGCCGGATCCCCCATCGCCCTTCCGCCGACCGTCAGCGCCATCACCATCGTCGTCGCGGCCCACGCTAGTCTCATCGTCCTTTCACCTCGCCGGCGCCACGCACGCTTCTTCCTCACCTTGCAGGTTGCTCCCGCACCGCGCGGAACACTCACCGGCGCGTTCTTTCGCCATCGGCCTGCCGAATCTTCCTTCGCTGTTCCGCCGTTCCGGGAGGGATTACTGATGTCCAGGGCCCTGCTTTCCGCCATCGTCACGCTTGCCACCGTCGTCGTCTCATCCATCGCCGTCGCCCAGCCCCAGCCCACTCCGCCGCCCAGCGCCTGGGCTGAGGCTCGCGCTGCGATGGACAACCTTCGCCCACCCGCGCCGGTGCCGCCCTCGGTGCGTGACGCCGCGTCCAAGTACCGCTTCAACCGCCCGCGCGTCTATTCCGGCGCGCATCTCGAGTACGTCATGATGCCCATCGGTGGCATCGGCACCGGCTCGATCTGGCTCGACGGGCAGGGCCGTCTCGCCGTCTGGCAGATCTTCAACAACCTCAGCGAGAACCGCATCCCCGACAGCTTCTTCGCCATCCGCGCCCGCACCGGCGCCGGCCCCTCGGTCGTCCGCATCCTCCAGACCGTCCCCGAGGCAGGCTTCACGGCGATGCAGTCGCTGCAGTACGAGGGCGGCTATCCCATCGCGCGCCTCAGCTTCAGCGACGCATCCCTCCCGGTCACCGTCCGCCTCGAAGCCTTCAACCCGATGATCCCCGGCGACGCCGCCAACTCCGCCCTCCCCTGCGCCATCTTCCGCGTCACAGCCACGAACTCCGGCAAGACGCCTGCCCAGGTCGACGTCCTCGGCGCGCTACAGAACGCCGTCGGCAGCCGCGGCGACGGAGGCATCACCGGCGTCACCTTCCCGCGCTACGGCGGCAACACCAACGTCCTCGTCCGCGACAAGGTCATGAGCGCCATCTTCATGCACCGCGGCCTCGGTGATTCCATCCCCGGCGCCTTCGAGGTCCGCGAGGCCACCGGCGCACCCGCCCAGGCTCCGCCGCTCTTCTTCGTCGACCACCTCGGTGGCGATGCCGATCCGAACCCGCTCCTTCAGCCCCTCACCGACGCGACCGGCCACCCCGGAGCCGTCGTCTGCGCCGGCATCACCCCTGGCTTCTTCCAGTCCCTCGCCGCGGTGCAGGCCAAGACCGCCCGCTGGAAGAATCTCGAGATCTTCGAGGATTTCGAGAAGGGCACCTACGACGGCTGGACCGTAACCGGGCAAGCCTTCGCCGAAAAGCCCAGCATGGGCACCAACCAGAACCAGCAGGTCGTCACCGGCTTCCTCGGCAAGTACCTGGTCAACTCCTACCCCGGCAACGACGACCTGATGGGCGAGATGACCTCGAAGACGTTCACCATCCACCGCCGCTTCCTTGGCTTCCTCATCGGCGGCGGTGCCTGGGCCGGCGAGACGTGCATGAACCTCGTCGTCGACGGCAAGATCGTCCGCACCGCGACGGGCCAGAACGATGAGCACCTCTCTCCGGCCTCCTGGGACGTCGCCGATCTTCAGGGCAAGCAGGCCGTGATCCAGATCGTCGATCACCGCGCCGGCGGTTGGGGTCACATCAACGTCGACCAGATCGTCTTCGCCGACGAGAAGCCCGACGAACTCCTCAGCCTCCCCGGCCCGGCCGCCACCTTCGCCTCGCGCATCGGCTTCTCCGTCAAGACGGCCGAGGCCGCGACCGCCTCCGCCGGCACCGTGGCCAGGCCCGCTGACGCCGCCCTCGGCTTCAAGGACCCGTGGCCGATCAAGACCTATACCCGCGTCACCGGCCTCGTTCCCGACGGCTTCCACGTCCTCGCCAGCACCCCCGACGGCGACCCGCTCATCCTCATCGGCCCGGTGGGCGACGCCGTCGTCGCCTTCTGCCTGGCCCCGGATCTGCCGTGGAGTTGGGCCAAGCGTCTCTACGAGGCCGCGACCGGTCGCAAGCTCGCCCCCGGCGAGGGTCTCGCCTCCTCTTCGCCCGACTACGGCAGCATGGCCCTCTCCACGCCCGACGTCTCTGCCTCCGCGATAAGCTGGGCAGACGAGGCCCGCCTCGCCACCCAGTTCGCGGCCGGCGCAGACCTCGCCACGAAGTGGCCCGACGTCAGCCCCCAGGGCAAGACGGTCAACGGCGCCCTCTCCGTCCCGCTGAAGATCCCCGCCGGCGCCGAGCGCACCGCCACCTNNCGTGGCATTTCCCCAACGTCGAGCGCTTCGGCCATCGCGGCAATCTCTACGCCCGCCGCTTCCCCGATGCCCGCGCCGTCGCCACCTACGTCAACCAGAACCTCACCCCCCTGGCCGACCGCACCCGCCTCTATCACGACACGGTCTACTCATGCGACTTCCCCGACGACTGGCTCGACTCGATGACCGGCCCGTCCTGCATCTTCCGCGGCCCGACGTGCTGGTGGTCCGCCGACGGCTACTTCGCCGGCTACGAGGGCAGCTATGGCTGCTGCCCGCTCAACTGCACGCACGTGTGGAACTATGCCCAGAC
>PMZA01000504.1:11071-11470 GCA_003170595.1 Armatimonadota bacterium | reverse complement strand
GGCCTTGGCCATGCACTCGAGGTAGAGGCTGCAGCCGCGGTAGCGGGTGAGGTCGAGGGGGATCGAGATCATGTGGCTGCCGGCGGCCTGATCGGCTGGGACTGTGACGCGCAGGGAAGTCGTGCCCTGATAGCCTGGGACGAAGGAGGCGAAGTCAGCTTTGGGCCAGGCGTCGCGCTGATCCTGCGAGTCGAAGTCGCAGCGGTAGACGACGTCGCCGGGTTTGGGCGGGGCGGCATTGGCGGAGAAGACATGGGTTAGGCTGAGCAAGAGGCAGGCGTACATGGCGATGACGAATCACCTCGCGATGTCAGAGCGGATAGGCGCGGAAGTCGCGGAAGGCTTCGTAGAGCGCGACCAGATTCGCCGCCGGCGTGCGCGCCTGGACGTTGTGGATCG
>PMZA01000504.1:0-10989 GCA_003170595.1 Armatimonadota bacterium | reverse complement strand
CATGTTCGCCGCCGAGGTCTGGAGCGGGTTGAGGATGTCGAAGCCCGCGTCGAGGAAGTCGGGGATCAGCGGGACGACCGCGCCGCAGGAGTGGATGAAGGTGCGCCACGTCGTGTGTGCGTGGACCCAGTCGTTGAGGGCCTTGTGGAAGGGGGCGAAGAGGTCGCGGTAGGCGCGGGTCGAGATGAAGGGCGCGTTCTGCGTGCCGAAGTCGGTGCCCGTGAGGAAGACCGCCGAGGCCTTCTCGCCGACGACGGCGTGGAGGCGGGCGAGGTTGGCGAGGGCAATCTCAGCCTGGCGCCCGAAGACCGCGTAGACGTAGTCGCGGCGGAGGGCGGTCGAGACGTACCACTCCTCGACGTCGCGGATGCCGCGGGGATGCTTGAGCCACATCGCCGGGACGAGGGCGATGTCGCCGAAGCCTGTGCCGCCGAAGTTGGCGAGGAGGGCGCGGCCGGTGAGGGAGAGGCGGTCGGCCTCGGAGGCAAAGTGGGCGAGGTCGGCGTCGGAGATGGGGCCGAACTCCTCGAGGTTATCAGCGATGTCGAGATGGGCGTCGTCGAGGGGCGGCTGGCGGATGATCGAATCGAAGTAGAAACCGCCCTGGGGCATGCGTCCGGAAGGCGGGGCCGATTTGTCGCCCTCGGGGTACATGAGGATGTCGCCGGAAGGCTCGGGCTCGGTGTTGAAACCCTCGGGGACGAGGACGGGCGTGCCGTCGAAGAGGATCCACGGCTTCCAGTTTTCATTGGCGAAACCGAAGAGATTCCTCGGGCCGACGAGGCCGACCACGTCGACGCCGATCGCGTCGAGGAGGTCGGGGGCGATCTCGCCGAGCATCTGATAGGGCTCGATGATGCGGACGGGCGTGCCGGGGGCGTCGAGGCCGAGGGCCTGGCGGAGGAGGTAGACCGAGGAGACGTGCATGCCGGTGACCGCGGAGCCGCCCTGATCGAGGGGGACTAGATCGGGCTCGCGGTGGGAAAGGGCCAGGTCGACGCGTTCGCGAGAGGTCATCATAGTGCGCATATTATGCGCCGGGGAAGGTGGGGAGAGAAGGCGGGGAAGGATTACAGAAATGTAATCCGGGGGGGCAGGGCAGAGGCCGGGTCAGGCGGTCTTGGCGGCGCGACGGCGGGCAGCCTGGCGCTTCTTCATAGCCAGGAAACGCTCGTGCCAGAAGGCGGTTTCCTCTTCCGGCGTCATGCCTTCGATCATCTTCGCGACTTCCGCACCCGCGCGGTGCTGGAACTCGACGCAGTCAAAGTCCTTCTCTCTGGGCTTAGCCTTCTCCATACTCCAACACCTCTAGAGGCGAGTGGATAGCGATGGGATTGTACCCGTTTAGCGCATTAACCGCATTGTACAGGGGAATCCGGTGGAAGCTCACGATGTGGCGGAAGTTCCAGCTCACGATGGCTGCGCATCCGGCGGTGGTGGCAATCGCCACATGCAGCGCGTCGACCGCGTACCGAGGCGATACCACACCGTGGCTGAGATAGGCGGCACTCAGGGACCTGGCCTCAGGCGACGTCTCGACGAGTTCGGCCTCATCCATCATCTCGGCATAGAGATGCCGCAGGTGCTCGGGACCTCGGTTCAGCTCCTCCTCGACCGAGGTGGATATCACGATGCGGATCACGCCGGCGGTGACCCGGTCGAAGAACAGCTTACTGCCGAACTCGAACTCGGCGTCGAAGACACCGGCGAAGACCGAGGTGTCGGCATAGACGCGAAGTATGCGGTGGCTCATGTCCTATCCCTGCTCAGCGGCCCAGTGGGCGCCGGAGGTGAGGAGTTGCGCGAAGGCCGGCACCCGGCAGCTTGTCGCGTCATGCCCCAGGCTCAGGTAGAACACGCGGCCCGCTCCCCACGACTTCGTCCAGCAGATCGGCATCGCCGCGCCACGGTAGAGCGTCGCTGCCAGGACCGTCACCCGCGGGTCGTAGTCGATGCAGTAAAGCTCGTCCTCGGCCTCGAACTCGTCCAGGCCCAGCGTCAGCGGGTTCTCCGGGTCGACCACCTGCACCGGGAAGCGGCGGTACGGCGGGTGGGTGTAGAACTTGCCGCCCACCATCGCCAGGAACTCCGGGCAGTCCATGAAGCAGCACGTGCCGCCCGAGTGGATGCCCACGAAGCCCTTCCCCGACGCCACCCAGTTGAGCAGGCCGCTCTTCTGCGCGTCCGAGAGCGCGCCGTTCGTGTAATAGAAGACGAGGAGGTCGTAGGGATCGAGGCCGGGCGCCTCGAAAACGGAGAGATCCTCGTCGACGCGCGTGACCTCAAAGTCGCCCGACGCGGTGAGGATCGCGTGGAGGATGGGCGCGATGGAAACGTAGTCGTGGATCTCGCCGCCGGCGAAAAGCAAAGTGCGCACAGCCGACATTATGAACCCTCCAAAGAGAGGAGTACAGAACCTCGGGGCTCTGCCCCGAACTGCGGACCTGCGGTCCGCTAACCCGCAGGGGCACTGGCCCCTGACCCCACTGCGCACCTTGGGTGCGCTTCGCCGCCACATAGCGGCGGCTCTCTCGCGGGGATAGGTGAGTCGCCTGACGTACGATTCGCCGCGAGCGAAGGGTCTCCTGTCTCGGGAAGGGATAGGGGGGGAAGGAAAGAACAGAGGGCATGAAAGGCTTAAGACAGAAGGAGGGCTTCAGGATATGCGCGTCATGGCCATCGGCGGGAATCCGGATGACATCGAGTTCATGTGCGGGGGCACGCTTCTCCGCTGCAAAGAACGCGGCGACGACATCACCATGTGCGTCTCCACCAACGGTTCTCAGGGGCACTACATCATCGGCTCGCCCCACCTCTCCAACATCCGCAAACGTGAGGCACGGCAATCCGCCCTCGTCGCCGGCGCCGAGATCATCCTCCTCGACCTCCCCGATGCCGGCCCCTATCCCGAGCCGTGGCAGCGCGATCTCTACGTCGAGGCCATCCGCAGCGCCAATCCCGACATGATCCTCACCCACTACCCGACAGACTACATGACCGACCATTACTACACGTCGCAGAATGTCCTCGACGCCAGCTTCTGGTGCGCCGTGCCGCAGTACTACACGCAGTCGCTCGGAACGTCGGTGGTGCCCGCCGTGTTCTTCTGGGATACACTGGGTGGGCTGGGCGGATTTCAGCCGACGGAATGGGTGGACGTTTCGGATGTGTGGGACAAGAAGGTCGAGATGCTCCTCTGCCACCAGAGCCAGGCGCTGTGGCTGAAGGAACATGACGACATCGACTACGTCGAATTCATGGCGACGGCCGCGCGGTTCCGTGGGCTGCAATGCGGGGTCAAGTATGCCGAGGCCTTCACCGCGCTCATGCGCTGGCCGCGGGTGAAGCCGTACAGGATGCTGCCGTGACATCAGAGGGCGTGGAGGAGAGCATGAGCAAGGGAACGATCGTCTTCGTGCTAGGCCTGGGAATGGCGCTGGCGTTGGGGCTGAGTGGATGCGGCGGGTCAAGCACTTCCACCGGACCGTTTACGGTTGGGACTGAGACCGCCGCCGACGTATGGACCGAGGATACCGGGACGACCAAGCCCACCGTCGTCGATGTGCGCGTGGAGACCGACTACGCCACCTCGCACCTGCCCTATGCCGTTAATTGGCCCTTCGCCGTTGAGCCGAGCGGCGTCGGCCCCTTCACCAAGATCATCGTCGTCGGCACCAACGACACCGATGGCGGCGCCGCCACCCTCATGCTTACCGGTGCCGCGCCGACCCTGAACCGCATGATCGGCGGGATGAATGGCTACACCTACGGGCTCGACTATAGCCCCGACTACGTCGAGTCGAAGCTCGGCACGGGGCAGTGGCTGCAGATCATCGATGTGCGGGATGCGACAACCTTCGCCACCGCGCACATACCCGGGGCGGTGAATGACCCCCTGACGACCATCACAACGTGGGGGCCGACGTTGACCTCCACGGCCCACTACCTGATGGTCTGCCAGGCCGGCGTACGTAGCGCGACCGCGCGGGATGACCTGGCGGTCCTGGGGTTCACGCACGTCGACACGATGGCCGGCGGCATGAACGCGTGGACGTACGCGACGGCGACTGGACCGTAAGGCGGAAGCAAGAAACCACACCGGCGCCACCCCCGCGCGGGTGGTTGCCTAACTGCGGCCACTATGCTACTCTGTGATATAGGCTTCGGGGCGCTGGAGAGCGTTACCCTGGGCCACCGGTTGGAGCGATGCTTTGCGCACTCCGCCTGGGACTTTCCTCGGAGAGGGACAGTCACATGGCAACTGTGATAGAAGAAGTCCTGTCTGGCTGCGATCTTCTCAAGTGGATCAGGCAAGAGCTGGGCCTTTCTCAGAAGGCCTTCGCCGAACTGCTGGGATGCTCGCCGCGGACGATCCAGAGCTGCGAGCAGGGATGGCGGCAGCCGAGCCCATCGCTGTGCCGGATGGCGACGCTNNCCCGCCATGGAGCGCCTCGCCCTCCTCATATTTGTCTCCCTCAAACAGGGGTGCGAACTCGCGGCGCATAAGTGCTGGGAGTTCACTGGCTGCCCCGAGCCTCAGCGTGCGAAGTGCCTCACGCACCAGTACGGCCTCGGCCACCTCTGCTGGTTCCTCACCACGACCATGTGCACGAGGCTAGCGGGCGGGGAGTGGGAGGATAAGCGCGACATCTGCTTGCGGTGCGGGTTCCTCAAGGGGTTGATGGGTGAGGCTAGCGAAGGGCCGTCGGCGGGATGACCTCGGGCGAGGGGCCTGATCGAGCTTGGCGGTGGGAGGGGGAAGGTGTATGCTCTAACGCCACCGGCTGGATCACCACCTTGAGGGAACACCGAGGTTCGTAATGCCTGACCGACCATCCGACGCGGATCTACTCGCCGATCTCACCGAAACCGCTGCTGTCGCCGAATCCGGCGAAGCTCCCCGCTCGTGGGAGCGGAAGTCCAGCGGCGCCGGTCGCTGCCGGTCGCGTGGAAAGTCCAACAATCCGTACCTCTCCAACTGGGCGAAGCACTACGAATTCATCCTCAAAGTCCCGCCGCTCCACCAGATCCGCACCAGTGAGGAGCGCTCGCTCCAGAGGCTGCTCGACGCGTCGTTGCGGCCGACGGATCGCGTGCTGGAGATCGGGCCGGGCACCGGCCGGCAGACGGTTAAGCTCGCCGCGCGGGTGGCGCATGTGACCGCCGTCGAGCAGTCGGAAGAGATGGTCGAGCAGCTTCTCCGCCGCCTCGAGCATGAGGGCGTGGGGAACTGCGAGGTCATCACTGGCGACTTCACGAAGATCCGCTTCGCCGAGAGGTTCGATGTCGTCGCGCTCATCGGCGTGGTCGATTACTTCGCTGATCCGGCGGCCTTCATGGCCCAGGTCGGCGCCATCACCGAGCGGGAGATCGTCTTCACCGCGCCGCATTGCGGGTGTCTGGCCAAGAGTTTCCGGCTCTGCAATCGGCTGCGCGGAATTGCCGTATCGAACCAGAGCATTGAACAGGTGCGCGGGTACCTGCCGCAGTTCGACGTCGAGGTGGAGGAGACGGGGCTGCGGTCGCCGCTGTGGAAGGGCATGACGCTCGCGTGCCGGGCGGTACGTCGCTGATGGGGCAGCATGTCTACGCGGCGCTTCTGGTGTGGGTTCAGGCCCACGGCATGGCCGGGGTCTTCCTCTTCATGGCCATCGAGAACATGGCCATACCCTTCCCGACCGAGCTAGGGTTCATCACGGCTCAGGGCCTCGTGTCGGGCAGGTGGTGCCCCTACTGGTACGCCTTCAGCATCATCACCCTCGGTCAGATGGCCGGATCGGCCGTGACCTACTACGCCGGGCGGGCCGGGCATGGCATCGTGGTGCAGCGGTTCGGGCACAGCAAGATGACGATGCGCGTGCAGGAGAAGATGCACGGGTGGTACGCGAAGTATGGGGCGCTGGCGATCCTCTTCGGGCGACTGGTGGGGCAGGTGAGGCCGTGGGCATCGCTGGCGGCGGGGATGGCGAAGGTGCCGCAGGGGCGGTTCTGGTTCTGGACGACGATCGGGGCGTCGATCTACACGGTCATCGCCATGGCGCTGACGAAGGTGGGGTGGGAGTGGGCGGTGCGGTACCCCCAGTGGCGGGCGCCGGCGATCATCGTCGTGCTCATCATCTTCTACGGCGTCGCCGGGACGGGCGTGACGATGAAGTGGTGGCAGAGAAGGTGCCGGCGGAAGCAGGCGGCGGCGGAGAAGAAGGCTGGCGCCGACGCGGCTACCGATGGCGAGAGCTAGACGCTTGACGGCGCGGAGTAGGTCCACGCGCCGGACGGAAGAGTCAACCTCGGAACGCCGCGGCCACCAGAACACCGTACTCCTGTCGTGACAGATAGGAAAAGCTCTGTGGGGGCGAAATACGGCCTCCGAGTTGGCGCAGCTCCATCGGGGTGTGTAAGGGCCACGCTCGCGCGATTCGGATCGCCACAGCTCCGCGCGCGCCCTCGTAGTAGTCGAAGAACCTCGCCCGCGTAAGCCCCGAGACCGTGTGGTATTTCCTCCAAAGCTGCAGTGGGCTGCCCTGGTCGATGGTGTCGACCTCGAGTACGCCTGTGAGTCTGCCAACCGGCTCCGTACTATACATAACGATATGAGTTACCGGGCGACGAAACATGGACCTACGAAACTCCACCCTCTTGCGGCCGTCCAGGATCGCCTCCGAGAACTCCGGGTGTATTGATAGCAGCGCTATGGCGCCGATAGCTGTGTCTGGAGCCACTGGAGGGCCTCCCTCTTCACTTGAAGGGTGGACTGCGGGGCGGCCACGAGGGCGCCGTGTTCCTTCAGGCGGGCAAACGGTATCGGGGTAGCGAGCGGGTAGGCGTATCGGAAGAGGATGGCCAGGACGGGCGCGGAGCCGCCATCACACCAAGCTTGGATGTCCTGGAATCGGTAGACTGTGCGTTTGCCCACGAATCTGGCTAGTTCCTCCGGGGAGTTGGAAACGAGCGTCTCCTCAGCTACGGCCACGGCTGTGATGGCTCTGCGGTCGTCGGAGCGGTAGAACAGGAGGACGTCTCCAGGGCTAAGGCTTCGGATGCCGCTGCGGGACAAGTAAGCTTTCCGGATGCTGTTGCCCGAGGCACGGCCACCGGCGATGAGTTGCATCTGGTCGTCCGCGTCGGGGAACAATGTCTTATGATAGTTGGGCTGGATCGGCACGATCCAGAGAGGGACCCCATCGCTCTTCCAGCAGTATGGTCCGTAGCGGATGTGGTAGTCGAGAGGGGCGAGTGACTGGTCGCCCGGTCGGAGGGGCTTCGCGTACTCCAAGTCGCCGTCCGTCGTCGCCGTGCGGAAGGGGGAGAAGCCGAAGGACGCGAGGAAGTCCATGAGAAAGTCGTATCTTGGCCTGACGGTGATGTAGAGCCAGTCATAGCTGTTGAGGTGTGCGTGTTGAAAGACGGTCCTGAGGAGGAGTTCCCCGTAGGAAAGGCCGGACGACTCCTGCGCGACCTTGAACGAGCATATCTTCAAGACCTTTCCAGGACACTCGTCGAGGCGTTCTGTCTCTTGGTTGACTATGCACACGGCGGAGTAGCCAGAGGAGTCCGGGTTCTGGATGACCCATGACTGCCGCCCCTCAAGCCGACACTTGCGCAGCCAAGCGTCGAAGCCTCGGTAGTCCTGGCGGAAGCTATCGAAGATCGGGTCGTCGGGCCTGAGATTGTACGCCCAGACGCTCTCGACGGCCGGAGGAGGGGGCTGGGGTTGGTCAAAGAGCCGGCGGACCCAGTCGAGCGCCTCCCGCGTTGTGTAGACCCTATCTTCAAGGTCGGCCCGCCTAGCCTTTCGGTGAAGGCGGTCGTCGTCGCTTACAAGCACATCCACTGCGTTTGCCCGAAGTGCCGCGAGGAGCCAAGCGTCGTTCCAGTCGTTCGTGCCTGGTTGTGGCGAGCCCACCGTGGAGCGGAGATCTGTGCCTAGGTCAGGTGGTCGATTCAGGATGGGGTATTTGCCGAGAAACAGCTCTCGCAACTTCCGCCGTCTCACGTCCCTGTCGTTGCGTAGGTCCTCCAACGTCGCCGGGTGTATCCAGTACTGATGCTTGGCTTGGTGTATCAGTCGGACGAGCTCTGCAGCGGCGGGTTGCATGTCGCGATCCGCGTCGGACAAGCTCGTAGGCTCGAGGCTAATGAGAACGTTCGTATCCAGCAAGAACTTCACAGATCACGTCTCCCGCGCCGAGGGACCAGTGTGTACACTCAGGCGTGATTTCGCGGTCCGGGCCATGAGACCTCCAGCCGAGCCACGGCGACTGGCCGTGGTTGTGAGCGTCCCCTGGAAGCTACCCGGGGCGGCGCTTTGTCCGCCCGCTACCTGGTGCTCGGCGAGCCGTCGATGGCCGATTCGTTCGACGACATCAGCCCCGCGGGCTGGGTGAGGGTGCCGCTGTTGCGGTCATAGAGAAAGACGTGCCAGGCGACCCGTACGCCCGGGGTGATGCCCCGGTCGGACATGAAGGCAAGGTACCGCTCGTCCTCGCTGAGGGAGGGCGTCCCGTCGTTGCTGGAGGTCGAGTTGAGCCCGGCGTGGCGACGAGGACTTTCTTCGTGAGGTCGTAGAGGTATATGTCCCAACTGCCGGCGCCTCCCGCGCGGCTGGAGGCGCCGGCGATCAAGTTGTCGGTCGTGGATGCGCCCGTGCCGGAACACGATGAACCACAGCCGGTCAGGACGAGGGCGGTCAGGGCCAGTGCGAGGGCCAGGAACAGAAGGGTCTTGTGCAAGGAATAACCGCCACGAAGAGACAGGATTGGCGTGGGAAGACCACGGCTGAGGAGGTTATTTCCTCAGCAGGAGGACGTCTCCTTCCTGCGGCCTGGGAACTAGACGGAAAGACGGCCCCGGAGAGATGAGGCTCCGGGGCCGGCTGGGTTTCGGGGAAAGACGGTCAGGATCGGGCCTAGTCTACCGCGCGGAGTTCGTCGTTGCTGGAGGAGTTGAGGCTGGGCGTGCTCAGCAAGGAGCTGGTGTTGCGATCGTAGACGTAGATATCCCAGCTGCCGAGGCCACCGGTGCGATTGTAATCAGTGAAGGCGATGTACCGGCCGTCGGGGCTGATCTCAGTGTCCCATTCGCCAGCGGCGGAGTTCAGGCCGGGGAGGGCGACCAGGGAGCTGGTGGAGCGGTTGTAGAGGTAGATGTCATTGTCTCCCGCTCCGCCCGGGCGATCGGAAGCGAAGGCGATGAGGTTGCCATCGGCGGAGATGGAGGGGGTCATATCGTTGGCTGAGGAGTTGAGGCCTGGGAGAGCGACGAGGGAGCTGGTGTTGCGGTCGTAGAGGTAGAGGTCCGCGTTTCCAGCTCCGCCGGACCGGTTGGACTCGAAGACGATCCACCGGCCGTCGGGGCTGATGAAGGGGTCGTAGTCATCGCTGCCGGAATTGAGGCCGGGGGTGCTGACGAGGTGTCCGGCGGTGCGGTCATAAAGCAGGACGTCCGCGTTCTCGTTGACGTAAGAGGTGAACACGATGAAGCTGGCGTTGGTGCTGAGGCAAGGAGACACGTCGTTCACGGTGGAGTTGATACCGGGGAGGCTGACCAGGGAGTTGGTGGTGCGGTCGTAGAGGTATATGTCGTAGTCGCCATCTCCGGTGCTCGGCGTGCGGTTGGACTGGAAGGCGATGTAGCGGCCGTCGGGGCTGACGTGGGCGCCCTGGTCGTTGGAGGACGAGTTGATGCCAGGGATGCTGACGAGGGTGTTGTTCTTGAGGCTATAGAGGAGCACGTCGTCGCCGCCGGAGCCCCCGGAGCGGCCCGAGAAGAAGGCGATGAGATTGGCGGTGATGGAGGTGCTGGTTCCCGAGCATGAGGACCCGCAACCTCCCAGGATGAGCATGCTAAGAGTCAAGGCGAGGACAAAGAACAGAAGAGTCTTGATCACGGGCAATTCCTCCCGTCTAGGACAGAGGCTACGTGGGAGCGCCACGATTGCTATCGTTATTCGACAGCCGTGAAACGTAACCTCCCTCAGAGGATCGCGGGAATTGCCCGGCGGCCGGCGGGCAGGACGGCGATCTCGAGATCCCACTTGTCCCCACAGGCGAGGCCCAGAGCCGTGTCGAGGTCCGGGCAGGGCCAGGCGACCGTGCCCCGCAACTCATCGGCCATGTCCGTGACGAGAAGAAGGCGGGCCTTGCGGCGGACGTGCCAGAACATGACGCCGGGTGAGACGGCGGCCCAATCGGCGTCGACCTGACCGGCGGCCCGGCGTTCGGCGAGGCGGGCGATGTAAGCGTCGCCCTGCGGTGAGAGGGCGTCGCGGTCGGCCTGAACCGCGCCCCAACCCCGCTGGCAGCGGCCTACGAGGATGACCGTCCCGCCCGGGCGGACAGCGGCGGTGGCTGCGACGAGGGCCTTCTTCGTCTGCACCATGTCCATGTCGTAGGGCGCGCCGCCGGGTGAGGCGACGACGACGTCGAAGGAATCGTGCGGGACGGTGAGGGCAAACTGGAGGGCGAGGTCGGCGGCGTTGGCGTGCTCATGCCACGGCCCGGCCAGGGCGGAGCGGACCTCGCCGCGCCAGTCGGTCACGAGGTTGAGGGTGAGGGCGCCCGGGGCGACGCGCTCGGCGGCTTCGCGGAGGTCGGCGCCGACGCCGTTGTCGTGGAGGGTGCCAGCGCGGGGACCTGTAGCGAAGATGAGGCTGTGATTGTACGTGATCGTAGTGGGCGAGGCGCAGCCCGGAACGAGGAGCTTAGGTCCGCCGCTGAAGCCGGCCAGGTAGGTCGGCTCGACGAAGCCGAGGAGGACGAGGCAGTCGAAGCGGCTGAGGAGCGGGTGGACCTCGATGGGCGTGCCGCGGAGGGTGAGGCCGTGGCGAAGGGGCTCGTCGTCGGGCGACCAGGAGGACTGGGTCGCGCCGGCGAGGCCGAGGTGACGCTCGAGGACTTCGGGTGCGAGGGGGCGATGACGGCCGAGGGCGACGACGACCTCCCAGGAGGCGCCGGCGGACTCGATGCCGCTGAGGAGGGGCGGGAGGTAGGC
>PMZA01000153.1:1225-4570 GCA_003170595.1 Armatimonadota bacterium | reverse complement strand
GGTGGGTCGAGCTTGAGGGCGGCGAGGGAGGCTTCGGAGATGCCTCGGAGGAAGACCGGGTCGGGGCCGAGGGTGACGGCGAGGTTGCTGAGCGCGCCGGGGCGGGCGGGGACACTCTCGCGGCCGACCATGTCGACGATGGGACCACGGGCGGGAAGACGGTACTCGACGGGCTTGGCGGCCCAGGCAACCGCGACGATGTCGCCCGGCGCACGGCGGAAGAAGATCGCGTAGCCATCGCCGGGAAGGCGCGTCCAGCCGACGCACTTCGCGTCGCCAAGCTGGCGGATGAGGGTGGTGAGGGCGACGTAGGCGGGCTTAGGCGTGAGGTCAGAGCGGACGATGCCCCAGAGGGAGACGCTGCCCTCGAGGAATTCCTGGAAGTAGAAGTAGTGGAAGCGGGCCATGCCTGTGGCGAAGCCGCAGGTGTAGGCGCGGAGGAGATAGCGGGCGGCCTCGCGCTCGCCGGCGGTGTAACTGCCGTCGCCGGAGGGATGGACGGCGTAGCCCATCTCAGTCATCCACTCGGGGCGGTCGGTGATGCCGTGCTTCTCCAACTGGGTGCGGACGCCATGCATGAATCCGAAAAGCTCCTCGGGGGAGCCGTACCAGTGCTGGTTGTAGATGTCGAAATAGTCGGCGACGGCATTGTCGTAGGTGTGGTCGAAGAAGACGCCGGGGGTGCCGGCGGCGGAGCCGAGGAGGATGCCGAAGTTAGGGTCGGCATCCTTGGCGCCGAGGTAGGCGGCCTTGACGATGGCGGCGTAATCCTCGGGGCGGCCCTCGAAGAAACCGATGTTCGCCTCGTTCCAGATCTCAAGGTAGCGGACCTGGCGGCCGAGATCGTGGACCATGCGGTTGACCATGCGATAGACGTAGATGGGATCGCGCGGCGGGTACTCCTGATGAGGCTTCCCGTCCTCGGTGGGCATGGTGGCCCAGGTGGGGCAGGCGTGGAAAATCTGGTAGACCGTGATGCCGTGCTTGGCCTGGGCCTCGGCGGCTTGACGGTAGGTGCCCCACTGGAAGGCATCCTCTTCCTTGTCGCCACCCCACCAGTAGCGGTCGCGGAGTTCGCGGAGGCCGGCGAACTGGCAGACGTAGGCAGCGAGGTCGAGGCGGTCGGCATCGGTTGCGCAGCCCCAACTGAAACCGGCGTCGAGGGCGATGGGGGTGTTGGAGGGCGGCTGCTTGGCGAGGGGCTCGATGACCGCGAGCGAGACGTCGCGGGAGGAGGGGGCGAGGCCCGGGGCCTCGGCGCGGACGGTGAGGGTGTAATAGCCGGGAGTGAGGCCGGGGAGGGTGAAGGGAACGCGGCCGTTGTGGGAGGCCTGGAGCTTGCCGGCGGCATCGCGGACGGGCTTGCCGTCGAAGTCGGTGACCTGCCAGGTGAGGTCGACGGCCGTGGCGTCAGGGAGGCCGGAGAGGTCGGCGGCGGCGGTGGCGGGCTTGCCGGGGGTGAGGAGATGGCCGCGGGCGTCGAGGCCGCCCCAGAGGTTGGACGTGGGGCCGAAGGTTGGGGCGGCGAGGAAGGCCTGGCCGGAGCAGTCGCCGCGCGTGCCGAGGACGGTGAGGCGGAGGAGGACGTCGTGGGCGCGCTCAGGGGCGACCAAGGACACGTCGTAGGGAGCGAAGTCGTGAGCCGCGAAGATCGGACGGGAGATGGGCCACCTAAACTCTTTTCCGTCGGCGTCGCGAAAGGCAAGATCGAGGCGGCCCTCGGTGTTGATGAGAGCTGAGCGGATCTGCGCGGAGAAGACGTAAGCGCGGCCGGGCTCGACGGGAAGCGGGGCGGATACCCAACGGTTCTCCTTGCCGGGGAAGGCGCGGAGGATGAGGGCGGGGGTGCCGCCGGGACCGGCCGTGGCATCGAGCCAGGCGTCGTCGGGGCGATCGGCCTGGACGTGCCAGGTGAAGCCGCCAAGCTGTACTGGCTGAGCGTCGGCGCTCATGGCGAGCGTGCCTCCAAGAAAGACGATGGAGACGCAGGCAAGGCAGACGAGAAGCGGGCCAAAAGGCTGATGCGAGCGGGTCAAGGTCATCCTCCTGAAGGGCGTCAACGGGCAAAACATCGGACCGACGCGGACGAGGCCCGGTGGAACTGTGGCCCGCGGGCCACGTTGTCCTTTATGATGTGCGCTCCGCGTCGCGCAGAGCGCCTGGGACAACGACATGAAGGCGATCAAGGTCACGAGATTACTGGTGCTGGCCACGCTCCTCGGAATTCTGGCGGGAAGCTTCGCGCTCGCCGATGCGATTCCTGCGGCGAGACCTGCGACGGCGCTGGACCTCGACCTCGGCGGCGGGAAGGCGCCGGCGGGTGTGACGTGCTGGGGCGCGGGGGCGCAACTGCAGGTCCCGCTGATCGATGGGCGTCCCGCGCTGGCGCTAGTATATCAGGCTGCGCGGACGACGACGGCCGGGGTGGCGATTGACAGGCTCGATCTGCCGGCGGACGCCGGGCGGGTGACGGTGGAGATGAGGGTGGCGCAGCCGACGTCGGTGGCCATCGATCTGTACGAGGCGGGCGGGGCTCGGTACCAGGCGTTCTACTGGATGACGGCGGGAGACTGGCGGTCGGTGGACATGCCGCTGGGCGAGTTCTGGCTGGCCGAGGGGTCGACGGATGCGGATGGGCGGCTGGACCCGGATCAGGTGCGGCGGATGACCATCACCGACCTCGCGAACCTGCCGGGGCAGGTGGGGATGGCGCTGGGGCTCAAGGACGGGGCGCAGGAGATGGACGTGCGGCGGCTATACGTGGGACCAGGGACGGCGGTGGCACGGGGTGAAGTGACGGCGGACCGGGCGGAGATTGATGACAGGCTGGTGGAGCCGCTGGCCCTGCTGCCTATAGGCGGGCCGGGGATTGCCGTCGCAGACCTGGGCGGCGGCCCGGAGCTGGAAGTGCGCTACCAGTTCGGCGGATACCGGTGGGCGGGGTTCATACGCGGGGTGGCGCAACTGCCGGTGGAGAGGATGACGGCGCTCTCGTTCCGGGCGCATGCGGAGCCGCGGGTGCGGATCCATGTGGTGATCGAGCAGCGGGACGGGGCGAAGTTTGAGGCGACGACGATGGCCGGGCCCGGGCCGCCGCGGGGGATCGTGCTGCCGCTGCAAGCCTTCCGAAGGATCGAGGGCGGGGCGGGGAAGTCGGACAAGATGGACCTCGCGCAGGTGCGGGCGGTCATCTTCGTGGCGGATACGTTCTCGACGCACCTGCGGCGCGGGCAGGAGGGAAGGTACTGGATCAGCGAGGCGGGGTTGAAGTTTGTTGAAGGGAAGTAGAGAGGGCGAGGCGGAAGGAGAAAGGCCCCGCGCGCGAAGGGTTGTTACGCCGCCACC
>PMZA01000153.1:0-1169 GCA_003170595.1 Armatimonadota bacterium | reverse complement strand
CCGCCCTACAGCAAGCAAAGACCGCGGCTCCATGGTCGGGAAGGGCTTGGGGCGGCGAGGACGAAGGAAGGCTCCAACATGTTGCGCGAGGGATGGCTAGTGGAGAGGGCTTACGATGTCGTCGTCGCTGGTGCCGGATTGGCAGGGCTGAGAGCGGCCATCGCCGCTGCCGAGGGTGGCGCGCGCGTGCTCCTCGTCAGCAAGGCCGAGCCGGGTGGCAGCACCTCCGCCGCTGCCTGGGGAGGACTGTCCGGCGCTGTCGGCGGGACCTCCGTCGAGGACTACGTGCGGACGCTGGAGGATAAGGGCGAGGGCCTCGGCGAGCCGTCGCTGCGTCGCGCGATGGCTGAGGACACCGCCTTCCGGCTGGAGGAGCTGCCGCGGTTCGGCGTTGAGATCGATAGCGGACGCGGGCACGTGCTGGTCAACCACCCACCGTTCTCCCTGCCCGTGACGTCGACGCTGATGGCCCTGCTCGCGTATGCGAAAGGGCTGGGCGTCGAGGCGGAATTCGGGCACGCGCTGACCGGCCTCGAAATGAGCAGCGGACGGGTCGCGGGGGCGGTCGTGAGAGGCGAGGGGCGGCGCGAGGTCGTGCGGGCTGGGGCGGTGGTGATCGCGGGCGGAGGGTTCAGCGGCCTCATGCCCCACAACGACAACCAGGGGCGCAATTTCGGCGATGCGTTGGCGGTGGCGCTCGTGGCCGGGGCGAAGGCCGTGGACATGGAGTTCATGAGCTTCATGCCAGTTGGCCTGGCCGATCCGAGGTGGCGGCAGGACAGCATCTACGCACGGCCGATCGTTCTGGCCGGGAAGTGGGCGACGCCGAAGGGAGAGCCCCTCGAGCCGAAGCAGGCCGAGGAATACTTCCGGCAGCAGGCGATGACTACTTACCGCGACGATGAGCGGTATGACCTCACGTGCGACCTCAGCGGCGTGCCGAAAGACGTGTGGGACGATGACCTTGCCGAACATGCGCAGGCGTTCTTCGGGAACGAGCCGAGGCCGAAGAGTGTGAGGGTCGCGCCTCTCGCCCACTACACAATGGGCGGGATCGCCATCGATGAGCAAGCGCGGACGGCGGTGGCGGGGCTGTACGCGGCGGGCGAGTGCACGGGCGGGCTCTTCGGCGCGGACAGGCCGGGCGGCGGGGCGCTGACCGACTGCGT
>PMZA01000396.1 GCA_003170595.1 Armatimonadota bacterium | reverse complement strand
GCGGATGAACCAGTTGGTGGCGCCGACGAGCTGCATGACGCGGATCTCGCGGCGGCGAGCGTAGATCGTCAGGCGGATGGTCGTGCCGATTATACCCAAAGATGTTAGCGCAAGCACGATGATGAGGACAAGGCCGGTGATCTTCGCGCCGCGGATGAGGCTGAGAAGGCGGAGGGTGACCTCCTGGGCATAGTGGGCGTCGGCGACGCCCTTGATGCCCTTCGCCACCTTGGCGACCTCCGGGAGGTCCTCGGGGAGGGCGACCTCGACCTTGAGGCAGTCGGGGAGGGGGTTCTGGAGATAACGCAGGGCACGGACATCCCAGCCCTGGGAGACGGCGAGGTCGTGGAGGTTGTCTTCCTTGCTGACGAAGACGACGTTCTTGACCCGCTTATCGGTCATGATCGAGGCCTGGACCTCGGCGGGCTGGGCTTTGGGGACGAGGTCGACGGTGATGACGGCCTTGTGGGCCTGACGGCCGAGCGCCTGATCGACATTGGCGGCGAAGAGGACGAAGACGCCGCAGACGATGAGGACGGCGGCGACGTTGGAGACCGCCGCGACGGTGATGATGCCGTTGCGTCGCATGGAAAGCCACGCTTCGTGAAGCAAGAACTCGAGGGTATTAAGCTTCATCGTAGCCGCCGCCATCACGGTCGTCGCGAACGATGGTGCCGTGGAGAAGGGATATGACGCGGCGGCGGACGCGGTCGACGATGGCCTTGTCGTGCGTGGCCATGATGACCGTGGTGCCGCGGTCGGCGATGTCAGTGAGGATCTGGACGATCTCCCAGGAGGTGTCGGGGTCAAGATTGCCGGTCGGCTCGTCGGCGAGGAAGACCTGGGGCCCGTTGACCAGCGCGCGGGCGATGCTGACGCGCTGCTGCTCGCCGGCGGAAAGCTGCCGAGGATAGCGGTCAGCCTTGTCGCCGAGGCCGACAAGCTCGAGGACGAGGGGGACCTTGCGGTACTTCTCGCGCTTGGGCGTGCCGAGGACGTCGAGGGCGAAGCCGACGTTTTCCAGGACGGTGCGGTCGGGAAGCAGGCGGAAGTCCTGGAAGACGATGCCCACGCGGCGGCGGAGGAAGGGGATACGCGAGTATGGGAGGGCGGAGACATCCTGCGAGGCGACGATGACCGAGCCGGAGGTGGGCTTCAGCTCGCGGTAGATGGCTTTGAGCATCGTGCTCTTGCCGGAGCCCGAGGCGCCGACAATGGACACGAACTCGCCGCGGTCAACATGCACCGTGGCGTCGTGGAGCGCACGGGTGCCCGTGGGGTAGTCAACCGTTACGTGGTCAAGATATACCATACGTCCACCAGGGTGTATGCGCAGATGTGGTTCGTCTCATGGCTGCGAAAAGTTCTAGATTTGCCCCGTCGACAGTATAGCAGAATAAGCGGCGCGTGGGCAACACGCGCCGCTCAGGGGGGAGGTTCTCGCCGACCGGGCTAGGCCCAGCCGGTTTCTGCTACTACCCTGGTTAGACGAAGGAGGGCGGGAGAAAGTTCAGTAGGATAAAGAATATTTTTCTGGGAACGGCGAAGGCATAAGCAAAGGCAAAAGGCAAAGGGAAAGGCAGAGGCAAAGGCAAACCCTGGGGCTCTGTCCCACACCTCGCTGGGGCCCTGGCCCCAGACCCCACGCTGCACAAAGCGCAGCTTCCTCGCGGGGAATGGGGGATGGATGCGGGACGTTGGAGCCGCGAGCGGTGGGGAGAAGGAGAGGAGGGAGGGAGAGGAGAGAGAAAGAGATCTGAAACCGCTTGCGCGCAACCGGTACGCGCGTCCCGCGCGTACACGATTTCGCGCAAGCTGCTTTGGACTCTCCGGCGGCAAAATGCGCCAACCACGGGCGCGTTTTGCCGCCGAGTCTGCTACGGGACGTGGAGACACGACCGAAGGGTTGAGGGAAGGGAGGAAGGGATGGTGGGCACGGAGGGACTCGAACCCTCACGGGGGTCGCCCACGGGATCCTAAGTCCCGCGCGTCTACCAATTCCGCCACGCGCCCACTGGGACAAGGTAAAGGGAAACTGGTACGCGGTACAGGATTCGAACCTGTGACCTTGGGATTAAGAGTCCCCTGCTCTACCAACTGAGCTAACCGCGCACCGCTACTGCTCGGAAACCTAAGGTTGTCATGGATGGTACGCCCGGAGGGATTCGAACCCCCGACCCTCGGATCCGAAGTCCGATGCTCTATCCAGCTGAGCTACGGGCGCTTACTTGTTTCACTCGCGTCCGAAACCCCAGGGAAACGGGCCCCGTACATCTCCACGTTACGGGCGCACTTTGGCCAGTAGCGCTAAAAACGAGGGGCGGTTTGTGCCCCGGGCTCAGCTACCGGCGCGCTGCTATTCGTCTTGGGTGGGGTGGGCGAGGGGAATCGAACCCCCAACCCCTGGAGCCACAGTCCAGTGCTCTGACCGTTGAGCTACGCCCACCACCGAACAACTGACATGTCACTGGTACACTGGCGCGCCCGGCAGGAATCGAACCTGCGACCCTCGGCTTAGAAGGCCGTTGCTCTATCCCCTGAGCTACGGGCGCTCGTTTCACTCGCGCCCGTAGCTCTTGGGAGATGGGCCCCGCCCATCTCCACGTTACGGGCGCTTCGCTTCCTTTGTGCCCGTAGCGGTTCGCCACGGGCGCAGCATATTAGACCACGACCGCGAAGGTTGTAAAGCCTTCGCGGAGGCGGCAGTCTTTTTTCTTGGAGCGGGCAACGGGATTCGAACCCGCGACCCTCGGCTTGGAAGGCCGATGCTCTACCACTGAGCTACACCCGCTCCGCCAGCTACGAAGCCGGTCCGGGAAAATCTGAGTGGTCGGGGCGGGCGGGCTCGAACCGCCGACCTCATGGTCCCAAACCATGCGCTCTACCCAACTGAGCTACGCCCCGCTCGAAAGGGAGTATACCCGCGGGGGGAGGATGGGGTCAACGAAGGGCGGGTAAGGCGGAAGGCGGGAAGGCGGGTGCGGGGGATCCTTCGCGCAAAGAACGCGCTCAGGATGACAACCAAAGGCGGAAGGCAAGGGCAAAGGCCAAGCCCCGGGGACGGTGGGTTGAAGGCCCGCCACCGCAGATCCTTCGGCGACGCTTGGCGTCGCTTCGCGGGGGCGTCACCTAGGGGCGTTGAGTCGTGCGCTTCCTTCGGCAAGCTCCCTTCGACAAGCTCAGGGCAGGCAGGACAGGCAGGATGACGGCGTAAAGCGGGAGGGCAAAAGCAGAAAGGCGACAACGGGACGTGGGGGCACGGCGACGGGCTGAGGTGGTGCGGCAAAGCCAAAAGGAGATCCTTCGGCGACGCAAACTGTCGCTCTGAGCAGCACACAGTGCTGCTCCTCTCAGGATGACAGACCGTGGGGCGGTACGTTCGGGGAGAGGAGAGACGGGAAGGCGAAGGCCGAAAGGCAACGCCACGGCACAGGGTGTGGAGACACGGCGATGAGACGAGGTGGCGAAAGTAGTCCACAGCCCTCCACCCCCTGCGGACCTTCGGTCCGCTTCGCGGCCTGGAAGGCCGCGAGTACGCCCGTCGGATGTTGAGCTGCCGGTAAGGCTAAAGGGATGGGGGCGGAAGGCCGATAAAGGCAACGCATGCATCCCCCTGGGAGGGAGATTCAGAATGACTAAAACCAACGCCGCCGGCCTCTTCGCCGCCGTAGCAGAACTAGTTGGACAAGGCTTGCGACTCGATGCCGCTCTCGTCGCTAATGGCCGCGATATCGGGCCTGATGAACTCGCCGATGCCATGGAAACGAAACGCCGCATCACCGCCGCTCTCTTCGCCCTGCTCCCCGTAGCCCTCGACGCCGCGCCCGCTGAGAGGCAGACGATCCTCGACATGATCCATGAGTATGACCAGTCTTACCGCCGAGCGACGGCTAGGCTCGAACCCGCGGGGCGGCCGGCCGCAAAGCACCTGCGCAGGCTGTGGCGCGATGGGCAGGTGCTCGAAACGTATCTGCCCGAACCCGCGCTGAGGAAGGCTGCGTGAACATGAGCCGGCAGACGAGTAAGGAAACGGAGGCGCCTATGCCCCACCGAGATACCGCCCACGATGAACTCCTCGCAATCCGACGCCAGGAGCAAGACCTCGCCCAAGCAAGGCATGCCCTTACCAGGCGGCAGGTGCGTGACCAGGAGAAGCTGCTGGTGGCGCTGCGGCAGTCGCGCCTCGCGGCCGTGGCGCGGCTGGAGTGGGCTGAGGGGCACCGGGTCACCCACTTGGACGCCGAGGACATGCTGGCGCGGATCGATACCGGTGTCGCCAACGCCAGGCGTCGGCTGGAGTGGCTGCGCGCTCAGCAGCAGGAAGAACAGCGCGACCTCGCCGCCGCGTCGCAGAGGCTGGAGCTGGCGGAGATCAACCGGGAAAGGCGGGTGGCGCGGATCGATAGGCTCGAAAGGCACGGGTATGCGATCGAGGAGCGGGAGGATGTGGGGGCGCGGAGGAAGGCGGCGTAAACGAAGGCGCAAGAGAAGTACAGGGCAAGGATAAGGAACACAGAGCGAATAGGGATTGCCAGGGGAAGAGGGGCGCATCGCCGAGAGGTGGTGCGCCCCGAACGTTTGGGGGGAAGGAAGGGACGGGAAGGCGGAGGGGGTGCCGGGGCGAGGCGGTGAGACCTGCGAGACGGGTACCGGGGATCCTTCGCCGACACAGAGCGTCGTGCTCAGGATGACAGCGTACGGCAAAAGAGATAGGCGAAGGCGGAAGGTCGGGCCGGATTCGGTAGGACGCGAACAACGCGTCCTCAGAGATGCGGCCCCTCCGAAAGCCGAGGAAAGGGACGGGCTACATGTTCGCCATGGCGTGCATGATCTTCAGGCCGCCGGGGCCGAGGACAACAATAAACACGGATGGGAAGATGAAGAAGATCATCGGGAACAGCATCTTCACCGGCATCTTCGCCGCTACTTCCCGGATGGTTAGAGAGCGGCGCAGGCGTAAGGCGTCACTCTGCGCGCGGAGGACCTGGGCGATGCCCGTCCCCATCTGCTCGGCCTGGATCAGCGCCGCCACGAAAGCTGAGAGTTCCGGGATGGGAAGGCGCTCGACAAGGCGGCGCCAGGCCTGCCCCCGGGGGACGCCGAGGCTGATCTGGTCGAGGACGCGCCGGAGTTCATCACCGATGACGCCAGCGGTGCGCTCCACGACTTCCTGCACCGCGCCGTCAAGGCTGAGGCCGGCCTCGACGCTGACGACGAGGAGGTCGACAACATCGGGGAAGCCACGGGCGAAGCGGCGGCGGCGGTCGGTCGCGCGGGCGCCGATGAGATAGTCGGGGAGCATGAGGCCCGCGCCGATGGGCAGCAGTCCGCCGCAAAGATGGGCAAGCCGGAGGTTGGCGGCCTGGAGGTGGTGCGGGAAGAACTTCATGGCAACGGCGCCGAGGGCGAAGCCTGCCGCCAGGGAGAAGAACTTGAGGGCGGCGAAGCTCTCGGAGGTGAGACCGGAAGGCCGGCCCGCCTGATCGAGGAGATGATCCCAGTGGCGGAGCATGCCGCCGGGAGTCAGGGAGGCCACGCTCGAGCCGACCCGCTGGAGCATGGGGTACAAGAGGCGCTCGGACAGGGGCTGGCGGAGGGGGTCGGAGTATGGGTCGCGCTTCTGGCGCTGATTGAGGTCATCAAGGATGGCCTGGGCGACGGCCTCGCGGTCGCGCTCGGTGGTGAGGGCCCAGACCAGCATGAGCATGCCAAAGGCGGTCGCGAGGACGGCGGCGAGAAGCATACGAACACCTCCAGGATGGGACGGGCGATCATATATCGATGGCAATGAGCTTCTTGATGGCGATGATACCGACGACCCAGAGGCCCGCTCCGGAGATCAGGATGACTCTGCCGAGCTTCTCGTCGAAGAGGGGGCTGAGGTAGCCGGGGTTGAGGACGTTGACGGCGACGGCGAGGAAAAGGGGGATGCAGGAGATGATGCTCGCGGAGAGACGGCCCTCGGCGGTGAGGGCGCGGACCTCGCTCTGAAGCTGACTGCGCAGGCGGACCATGCCGGCGGTCTTGAGGAGTATCTCGGCAAGGTTGCCGCCGACGCGAGTCTGGATCTGGACGGCGGCGGTGAAGAGACGGACGTCGTAGGAGGCCTGGCGCTCGGCGAGGCGGGTGAGGGCTTCGTCGAGGGAGCGGCCGACGGCCAGTTCATCCATGACGCGCTGGGCCTCGGCGGACATCGGGCCCTTCATCTCCTGGGCGACCAGGCTCAGGGCGCGGGCGAAGGAGTAGCCCGAGCGGAGGGCTGAGGCGATGAGGTCGAGGGCGTCGGGGAGGCGAGTCTGGAACTCGGCGCGGCGACGGGACTCGAGAACGCGTACCGCCAACAGCGGCGCCCAGGCCGCGACGCAGGCGATGCCGACGCCGATGAGGATCGTGCGGTGAGCGAGGAGGGCGGTCGAGAAGGCAATGCACCCAAGGCCGAGGCTGACCGCCGCAAGCTCGGAAGGCCGGACGAGAAGGCCCGCGGCCAGCAAGGTCTGCTGGAGGGCTGCGTCAGCCTTGCCTAGGGAAAGAAGGCGCGTGAGGATCGGGGCGCGGTCGTGACCGGCGCCGGCGGAAGGAGATGGGGCGTCGGCCGCGGGGCGAGCCTGCGCACGGTTGGCGCGAATCGCAAAAAAGATCGCGACGCCGGCGCCGACGAGAGCCACGACTACGCCCACCAGGAGAAACTGAACAGGCATGCCAGGGCCTCCAAGGATGAGATGGTGCAGTGAGATGCAAGGAATCGCCCGGATGAAACCGGGAGGCTGGGGGGATAGCAGCAAGTTGCGTGCCGAAAGGGGGTTGAGACTAGCGGAGCGGGTGCCGGGGATCCTTCGGCGACGAAGACCGTCGCTCTCAGGATGGCTCCTAAGGGCAGAAGGAACCGGGCGAGGGCGGGGCGGGTGCCAGGGATCCTTCTGAGCAGCACAAGGCGCTGCTCCATCAGGATGACTGCTAAGGGCGGAAGGAGAAGGGCAAGGGCGGAAAGGCACCGGGGGACGAAGGGCTGTTACACCGCCACCACAGATCCCTCGCGGGGACGTCAGTGCGGGGACGAGAGGCGGTGCGCTTCCTTCGGCAGGCTCCCTTCGACAAGCTCAGGGCAGGCAGGACAGGCAGGATGACGGCGTAAGGCGGAAGGACAAACACAAAGAGGCCACAGCGTGCCACCCCCGCGGGTCTGCGACCCGCGGCTACAAAAGCAACCGAACCACAGCAACACCACCCCCGGGCGGTCCTCTGGACCGCCGCCGCGGTCTGAAAGACCGCGACTACAAGAGCGCGAAGGCGGAAAGGCAAAGGCGCGGCGGGCATAAATGTGGGTTCGCGAGGCGAACCCCAAGCCCTACAGCGAACACTGTGCGCAAACGATAGGGAGCAAAGATGGGGGTGGGAGCGTCTATTGGTGAGTGCGAACGGAGGAACTGCCGGAGCCGCTGCAGGTCAGGCTCGAGGCCGTCGAGCAAGCCCTGCGGCGGCCAGTCGTTTTGCGCGCGGCGGTATGGGATGACACGGCGCTGCGTGGACGGCTGACAAGGCGCGCCGGGGCCCTTGTGTTAGAATATCGAGACGACGGCGTGGGCTGTTTCTGGCGCTACGACATCATCGCTGAGCTACTCGATCATGTGGAGCAGGGACACCTTGAATTGGAACTGCGTGACGATGATCCCACGTAAAGGCAAGAGCATGATCCTGGCGATCGGCATCGTTCTGACGGTGGCGGCGATGAGCGGCTGCGGGCATGGGCCGTCGCATGCGATCGCGATCGTCGATGGGCATGACCTGTCGGCGGATGCCTGGTTCGCGGAACTGGTGCGCACGAAGGGGCCCGAGGAACTGGTCGGGATGATCGATGAGACGATCATCCGCCAGGAGGCAGCACGGGTTGGGCTGAGTGCGGCGAAGGAAGCCGTCGAGGCGCGGCTGCAGGAGACGGCGGCGTACCTGGGGTCGCAGCAGGCGCTGGATGCGAAGCTGAAGGAAATCAAGATGAGCAAGGATGACCTCCGCGCGCGGGCTGAGACGGCGGTGCTACTGGATGAACTGGCGCAGCGGAGCATCAAACTCGATGAGGCCGACATCGCGAAATACTACGACGCTCACGTGAAGGAGTTCCGGCACGGAGCGATGGTGAAGGCGCGGATGATGCTCTTCTCGACCAAGGCCAATGCGGAGGCGGTGGAGGCGGCGCTGAAGAGCGGCGGGGACTTCGCCGGGCTGGCCAAGTCGCTGAGCGAGGATCCCGCGACCGCGCCCGATGGCGGGGACATGGGGTGGTTCGAGGCTAACCGGTACGCGCCGGCCATCAGCAAGGTGGCCTTCGGCCTGCAGCCCGGGCAGACGAGCCCGGTGTTCCAGGGACCGGACGGATGGTACGTGATCAAGGTCGAGCAGAAGGCGCCGGCCGGGCAGGATACGCTGGAGAAGGTGCACGACCGGATAGAGGCGCGGATGCGGCAGGAACGACTCGTGCCGGCGAGGGGCGCGTGGCTGAAGGCGAAGAGGCAGGCGGCGAAGGTGGCGGTGAAGGATCGGAAGATCGCGGCGGCCGTGAAGAAACTGCTGGAGACGGAGCCACCGGAGGCGGTGCTGCCGGGGCTGATGACGCCGGATAGGATGATGATGCAGGCGGCACAAAACGGGGCGGCGATGACGGGTACGGCCGCCGGGCAATGAAGAGCGAAGGCATAGACCGTGGGGCGCCGCCCCACACCCCGCAGGGGCCCTGGCCCCT
>PMZA01000351.1:190-4955 GCA_003170595.1 Armatimonadota bacterium | reverse complement strand
GACATGACCGGCTTCACCGCGACCTCGATCATCGCGCCCGGCGGCACGCGGATTGTGCCCATCTTCATCGGCTCAACGACGATCGCCATGGGCGTCACATAGAGGTCTCCCATCAGGCCGCGCCGGATCAGCGCCCGCCGCAGGCTGACGTCGAAGAGCTTGCTGGTCTCCATCTCGACCCGGCCCGGCGCGTCATCCATCGACAGATTCGCGCGCTTCACTTCCGGCGCCGGCAAGCTCACAGCGGTCGCCAGCAGCCAGTGGCCCAGCACCTGCTGCTCCTGCCCGAGGGTCAGGAAGGCCTTTTCGGTCGCACTGCCATAGCCTGACCCCAGCGCTCCGATCAGCAACGCGGCAAGGCCCAAGTGGGCGAGCGGAGCACCGCGCCGTCGCCACGACACTCCTCGCCCCAGAATCTCCCCCACCGCCTGCAGCGCCACCAGGCACGCCGTCAGCAGAAGCGGCGGCCCGAAGATCGCCTGCAGGATCATGCCCGGCCCGTGGTCGATCGTCGCGCCGAACATCAGCGCCATCGCCCACGCCACGATCAGCCAGAGGGAAAGAACCACGCGCGCCGCCCATCGCATCGCGCCGCCGAGCATCCATCCGCGAGCGCGGAGCAGCATGACCATCATCACCAACGCCAGCGGCATGAGCGCCGTGTTGTAGGCGGCCGTCGTCGGAGCGGTACCCAGCATCGGCAGCGACATCCCCGCAAGCACCAGCACCGACACCGCCGCCATCGCGCCGATGGCATGCGGAGTTGCGCGCGAAGCCGGGTCGCTGGGCTCGCCCGCGGCGGGGGCTTTCCACTCTTTCCACCGGGGAATCAACAGGGCCGCCACGAGCACCGTCGCGCCGATCAGCAGCCCTCCCAGCGCGTATTGCATCAGCTTCTCGCCCGCCACGTACGCATGCACGCTCGCACCGGCGAGCGCCCCGCTACGCGCCAGGTACGATCCATATAGCACGGCCACGAAGGCCCCCGCGAGGCACACCGCCGCCGGCCGCAGCCAGGTCCCGTTGCGCCTCGCCATCCACAGGCAATGCACTCCGGCGGCCACCAGCATCCACGGCACGAAGGACGTGTTCTCGACGGGATCCCACGACCAAAATCCGCCCCAGCCGAAGGTCTTGTATGCCCACTCCGATCCGAAGCCATTCCCCAGCGTCAGCGCGAGCCACGCCACGAGCGCCCACGGCCAGACCGCCTTCGGCCATCCCTCCGCATCGCCATCAACCAGCGCGCCGATCGTGATCGCGTAGGGCGCCGCCAGCAGTGCGTAGCCGAGGAACAGCATCGGCGGATGGATGAGCATCATCGGGGCCTGCAGCATCGGGTTCATGCCGCCAACCGCGCCCGCCGCAGCCGGGGCGAAGGGATTGCTCACGGCCACCAATCCGAGGAGGCACGCCTCAAGCGCCGACATCACGGCGACCGCCCGCGGCATCCTCGCCGGCAGCATGAAGAGGCCGACCAGCGCCGTCTCAACGCACCACAGCAGCAGCCCGCCCGCCTGCCCGGCCCACACTGCCGCCAGTCGATACCCCAGGCCCGCCCCGGCCGGGGCCGCATGCTCGACCGCATAGCCCACCGTCGGATCGGCCCGCGCAACCAGGGCCATCAGCGAGAGGAACGCCGGAAGACACGCGAGGAAGGTCAACCACTGGAACAGCCGCAGCCGCCGATCACCCGGACGTACGAGGCCAACGACACACCCGAGTAGGGCGAGCGCGAGGGCAAGGTCTAGCAGTGCGGAACCGATCGTCGGCAGGGGCATGCCCTACTGCCCCTCGCCCACAGGCTGAAGGAGCGTCCCGAGGAATCCGGCGCGCAGGGCCGCCAGGCTCTTCTCCTGCTCGGGGCTGAAGGACCCCTGCCGCTGGCCGTAGATGTCCATCCAAGTCGTCAAGCGGTCGAGGTCGGATGAGCTGAGGCTCACATGATGGTGCCCGGCTTTGAGCATCGCCAGCAGCGGATTCGTGGCCGCCGCACCTTTGCCGACCACGGACCTCCCCTCGCCGTACCGCGCCCGCACGTGGTCGGCCAGGCTCGGCGATCCGTAGCCGAGGAAGATCGCATAGGACGCGTCGGACGAGAGGTCGATCGCCGCGGCCTTGGCGTGGCCCTTCGGGTTGTGACACGACGCGCAATTCGCATCGAGCACCGGCTGCACGAGCTTGTCATACCGCATCGGCCACGAGCCTTCCGGCCCGGGCGTGACGAGCGAGGCGGCATGCGTCGCGGCAGCGGGCATGGCCGACGTCGGCGCAGCCATCCGGTTCTCATGGCAGCCGACGCACGATAGGGTCTGCCCCGGCTGCAGGTAGGTCACGGTGCGCATGGTCTGCACCGCGAGGCCATCCGCATCGAGGGCCTGGAAGAACAGCGACACCCCCGACGGCGCCTGGAAGTATGCCGACCCGTCGGCCTCCACCGGTACGCTGCCCACCACGAACTTGCCCGGGTCATCCGAGGTGACGCCGAGATTCGGCGAGTTCATCACCGGCTGCGTCTTCGGCGGCACGCCCACGATCCGCAGCCGCTTGATCGCACCACGCGCCACACCCGCCAGCCCGTCGTAGACGTTGAGCAGCAGGAACTGTCCGACCTGTGGCCCATCCCACGCGACGTTGCTCGCGTGAGACGGTGGGATCGGCCGAGCCCGCAGGGGCGTCGGGTACATGCACGAAAGCTGCGCATCGCGGCAGAGCAGTTCGCAGTCGCCGAAGGCGTCGAGCAGGTATACGCCCAGCCCGTTCAGCGAGTTCGCGCTGCCCTCCGTCGAGAGCGCGCGGTTGCTCCATCCGCACAGGTAGAAGTTCTCCGACAGCGGGTACGGGTTGGCGTAGAAGCTGATCGGCCAGCCCTCGCTCTCGGGGAAGCACACCTCCGGGGTCAGCCGCTTGAGCGCCGCCTGGCCGTCGACATCGCGGTTGGGGTCGAGGAGGACGAGGCTGCCGCCGGTGATCGAGTGGTGCGCACAGGCCGTGAAGACGATCTTCTCCGAGCCGGGGATCGACCGCGCCTCGAAGCAGGCGAAGGGGTTGGTCGTGAAGTTGCCATAGACCATGCGCGGGTCGGTGCCGTCGGGATAGGTCGACCACAGCTTCATGTAGGGCATGTTGCTGCGATCCACATAGTCCCAGCGCGCGAAGAGGATGCGTCCGTCGCGCGAGACCGACGGGCTCCACTCGAAGTTCTCGAAGGGCGAGAGCGGGTGGAGGTCCGAGCCGTCCGGCTTCATCTCATGCAACGTATAGATCGGTACCGGCCGGAAGTTGTCGCCCCCGCAGCGCACATAGCCATCGGGCAGCGAGGCGGTGAGGGTCATCTGGGCGGCGGCTTTCGTGTACTGGGCGGCCTGCCCGCGCCGGGTCGAGAGGAAGCAGATCTCGCCGTCGGGCAGGTAGGTGGGCTCGAAGTCGTCGTAGCGGCCGTGAGTGATCTGCCGCAGCCCCGACCCGTCGACGTTCATCTCGAAGACGTGGTAGAAGCCGTCCTCGGGCAGGGATGCTTTGTCGGTCTTGTTAGGGTTGGCGGAGGTGTTGGGGTAGTAGCGGCACCAGGCGAAGAGGACCCTCTTCGCGTCCCACGACAGGTCGATCCGTCCGAAGCTGCCGGTCTCCATCCCCGGCGTCAGGCAGACAGTTTGCGGGGCATCCGAGCGAAAGTTCTTCAGGACGAAGATGCCGCCGCCCGGCCGCGACCACCAGCCGTAGTATTGGTCGGACATGTGGTTGAAACTGCCCGGCACGCGCTTGGTGACCAGGATGGCCTCAAAGTCCAGGAGCGGATTGGCCAGCGCCAGCCGGCGCTGTAGCCAGCGCGCTTCGAGGTATTGGGCCTGGCCGTAGCGCGAGGAAGGCACAGCGCGGAGCGCGGCGAGGTGCTGCTTGAGAACTGATCTGTCCGCGGACCCTAGGGCCGAACCTTGCTCAGGCAGTTCGGCGAACAGCCGATCACAAAAGGCGAGCACCGCCTGCGTGCGCCGCGCCCAATCGATATCCGCAACCGCCTCCTGGGAGTGGGCCTTGGACCAGATCGAGAGGCTGCTTTGGTTAGCCGGCTGGTGCAGCGCGAGATTCTTTGCCACGTCCGCCGGTCCAAACACTTCCACCTCGTCCAGATGCAGGTAGTCGTTGCCCGGCAGTTGAATCCGCACAAATCGGGCCGGTTGATTTGTAAGCAGGACGGTCAGCGGCTTACTGTCGCTGAAGCCATAGAACGTCCGACCGTCATGCTGATAGACAGTCGTCCAGGTACGCGCATCGTCGGAGACTTTGACCAGCAGGCGGGCGGCGCGGTCGGAGCAGTCGCAGCGGTTCCAGATGACCACCCGCGCGACTGGCTGGGGTTTGCCCAAATCGACCTGCCACCAAGGCTGGTCCTGCTTCTCCGTATGGAATCCTGGTCCGCCATCCTTCACCCCATCGCAACCCCCAGCCGCATCATCACTTGGCAGGAGATGCGGCTGATTGGTGGCAACCAGGCTCTCTTCATAGTCCAGCCAGTCAGCCTCGACCAACCGCCTCCAGGCCTCCGAGCCGGTGGATGACGCTTGGGCGGGAAGGCGGCAAAACGCCACGGACATCGCCAACGCAAACAGAACGGAGAGAGAACACCTAAAGCGAGGCCACCGAGCGTTCGCAGGTTCCCCGACTGATGGTGGCAGTTGCACGAAGCCGAGCCTACGCCTGGGCTGACTCGCGTCAAGCGCTGACTCGGCCCCGGTTCAGTGCCGGGCGCATCTCGGCACCACCA
>PMZA01000351.1:0-180 GCA_003170595.1 Armatimonadota bacterium | reverse complement strand
GGTGGTGGTGTCAGGATGCGTCCTTCAGTGCCAGACCTCGCTTTTGGCGGCATCGTCTGGCACGTCCAGGAGCCGTCTGTTTTCATCCCTGTTCCATCTAGTTTTGCTCCAACTTACTGTTCCAGTGCGTCGGTTCTAGGCTTTGGGGTGGCCCGCTCCTGTCGCTGGGCGGCTTTCATC
>PMZA01000497.1 GCA_003170595.1 Armatimonadota bacterium | reverse complement strand
GACTACTATGCCAAGTACGAAGGAAGGGGCGGAGTCGTCAGCGACTCCGCCCCTGGCTTTGCCCGGCACCACATCGACCACACGTGGCAGTGACGGCCGCCGGTCAGATGTTCACCACAGCCGTGTACGACAGGACGCCGTCACCGAGTTGGTCTGACCGGATCATGTCGGTCTCTTTCGTCAGCGCCGTCACCAGCGAATCCTTCGGCACGGTCTTGAACGGGCCTAACGCCGTGGGCAGGAGGGTGGTCATCTTCGGCGCACCGGCCGCCGCATTCCTGCGCTGGAAGAGATTCCACAGGTCCATCGGTGTGGCGTTGCAGCTTCCATGGTGGCCGACCTTGTACAGATCTACGTTCGCCAGGCGGTCCTTGACGCCATCCTGCTGAAGACCGTAATGCCAGTTCTCCCACTGCGCGTCGCCGGGGAATAGCAGGACCTTGTCGCCGACCTCGAACAGGAGGATCAGGCTCGTGTTGTTCATTGCCGTATCCAGGCACTGGACGAATCGCTCAACATTGTCGTCCTGGATGCCGTTGAGGTTCTGGATCGCCCATCGCAGGCAGGGCGATGCATCGTCTAGAGGTTCCGTCTTCGCGTTCGGGAAGAGCGGGTCGGCTCCCGCGCCAGTCCCGCCCGGCGCGGTAAAGGCGGACATGAGCCCCCGCTGCAATTGCCAGAACTGCGTCGAGTTGGTAGAGGACTCGCTCTTGATGTCGGACGACTCCGTGAGGGTCGGAGGCCCCAGCACCGTGACCGTTACTCCCGGAAGCAGGGCTCCCAGGCCCGATTCCTGGTTGAACGAGAGGTATTTGCGCTCATCGCCCAGATCACTCAGCAGCGTGACAGCGGCCGGGTTCTTGATGCCCAGGCTCGCGAGGTAGGCGACCATCTGCTGATCCGCCGCGCTAGCGGTGGGGAGGGCAGCCTTAGCATCGGCCGCCACCGTCTGGGCGTACTGCTGAGCGGCCTCAAGCGTCTGCACATGCTCCCCGTTCTCATCCTGGGCATCGTGGGCCAGATTGGGATCCTCGGTCCACGGCTGGAGGACTAGCTGGGGGCTGAGAGTCGCCAGCTTCGGCGCTGCTTGAGGATCGCCGAAGCCGCTGAGGTGGTCGAGGTGCCGGTGCGTGATGACGACCGCATCGACGTGTCCCTCCGTATCCGCCAGGTCCGTCATGAGCTGATCGACCACCGGCGGGATCTTGTTTTCGGCATTCCTCGACCCGCAGTCGATGAGCACCCGCCTCGGGTTTCCGCTCGCATACACGAAGGACAGCAGGAAGCAGTCGCCGAAGCCGACGTCATACATTTTCACTTCGACTCTAGTCGGCGTGCCTGTCGGTCCGTTTCCGTTACTCATCCCACTCACCCCCGTGGGGAAGCTGACCGCTTCGCTGCAGATGCATCATGGCAAAGCGCATCCCTCGCGGCGATCCGTCGGAGAACCCGTACCGCCCCTCGGTATCGTGCACGCCGTTCCTCCATAGGTAGTCCAGCCGCGCCGACTGCCGGCCGGGGCTGTCGATGCGGCTGCGCACGTGGTACTTGAGCCGCCCGAACTCGTCGAAGATCAGCACTCCCCCACCGTTCAGGCGCACCGGTGTGTCGTCCGGCATATCCTGGGGCTTCACGATTGCCGGAGTCATCCCGGCCAGTTCCCCGGCGTTGACTTCCAGCATCTGGATGTACTCGGCCACGGTCTCCCGAAGCACGAACCCGTCCGGGCCGACCCGCACGCACGGCCGTACCGATTGCACGTGGGTGTAGGCATCCTCGTAGATCCCCAGCTTGTCGCGGTTCTCCCAGATGAAGCGGAACACCTCGTCAGGATCGCGCTCGAGAAACTCGCGGTGCACGCCGTCGCAGTTCAGGCACCCCGCCTCCGGCGGTGCCGCCCATGCGCCTGGCTCCTGGAGATCGTCGCCGTTCGCTTTCGCCCAGCGGTAGGTCGACGTCGGACCGATGCCCCACTGGCCGAAGGACTTCCGTAGCGCATCCCTATACTTGTACTTCCCGTCCTCGGGCAGCAGCTCATAGTCCGCCGTCAGCAGCGCCGACAGGAAATCCCCGAACTGCACGTCCACCACGGGGCAATAGTCCAGCGCCCGGATGCACATCGTCAGCAGATGCTCCGCCGCATCCGATCCGTCCTCCACGACCTTCGCCACCGGCACCTGGTCGCCGGACACCAGATCGATCCACCCGCTCAGTCGCGCGCACCACACTTCGATGAACGCGCGCATCACTGCACCCGAGAGTATCTCGCTGCGCAGGTGGCAGTCCTCGAAGTCCACGCTCTTGTAGGCATTGCGATCGGGAGCCAGCGCCGCACCGTTCCGCAAGACCTGGTCGCGCCCACTCGTGCTTGCTTGAGCGAACTCGGCGGCCAGTCCCTCCAGGGCACTCACCCGCAACGCGTCGGGGTTCAGGAAGCTCCTGTCGATCATCCCCGTGCCGGACGGCCCGAGCATCAGTTGCTTCACGACTTCTCGCGCGCTGAACACCGACAGCAGGGCCACGATGTCCGCCAGGCCCTCGTGGAACGCAGCTTGGTCAGGCGAGGAGGGCAGTGTGTAACTCCGCCGCAGGCCGTCGAGCAGGGCGTGAGTTGACTCGTGGGCGACGATATCGTGCGACAGGCACGTGAAGACGTTCTTGCCGGCGCCATCCCTGAAGTAGCCGAACAGCAGCCCGCGGTCGTCCGAGGAGTAGTACGCGTTTTCATCGGCAAAGGCATGCGGGCACGCGTAGATCTGATGCCCCCCGAAGCCCCACGACACTCGGCGCCCCAGCGCGAACTCGAACCGCGCAAGCTGCCTCATCGCCGTCGCGTAGACGTTCTGCGCGTGAAAGGCAGGGTCGGATACGCGTTCCTCGTCTGTCTTGTCCTTGAAGGAGTCCTGGTCCCCGAACTGCGCCGGCTTGTAGAGGACCTTCCGCGACGAGTCGTAGTCGACGACGTGCACGCGGTAGCCCCGCGGCCCATCGTCGAGGAGTTCCCACGGCACTTGCACCTGCGTGGTGATGGTCTTGCCGTCGGACTCCTTCAAGGCTGGATCCTTCGCGATGATGGTCATGCTGCGGTTTCTCGTCATGGCAGCCCACCCTCAAGGCCTCATTTGCACGCATTACTGCCGACTACGCCGTAAATATAGTATATGCATTGTCTTTGGTCAATGTATAGTGTTATCATCCCTATATCGTAGGCGCATTTTGTGAGACGGAGCCGACATCGACTGGTCTCAGGTGTCCGCTGCATCGTGGGAGGCTGCCTGCAAGAGATCAAGCCTGATGGAGGCGTGGATCGAGATGAACTCCCGCGGAAGAGGCGTAAGTCTTACGGAAGTATGCACTTCGCAAACCGGGCAGTTCACCCCTCCGCCCCAGCGGGCGAGGAGGTGAACAACCATGCCCCCGAATGACCCTCTCCCCGGTGCGATAGGACTGCGGTCGGCAAAGACTATCATCCTCGGCGCTGCGCTAATGGCGGCGAGAGATGTGAGTTCTAGGCTGATGGAGCAAGGTGTTGGCCGTGATGCCCTTCTTGATGCACTCTCGCCCCTCGCGCGGTTTGTCGAAGGCGAACTTGTGCCTATGCCTGATCCTTCGGATCAACCACCATCTTCTCTATGAACGAGTTCACGAACTCGGCCAGCCGCGCGCCGCGATCTGCGGGGCCTGGAGGACTGCCAGCCATGCGGGCATGTTCCTCAAGCAAGCTGACGACGGCTGGCATGACCGGCTTAAGCAGTTCAACAACGGCTTCAAGTTTGCTCACGATGATCCCTCCTGAGGGGTAGCCTGCGATGCGGGGAGTTCCGACTCTCGCGGGCGACTCCTGCAAGTGCTATACTGAGTTCTGTACCGCGTGTCAAAAGCCTGCGGAGATGATCGACCATGAGCAAAGCAACCGCCGCACCGGCCCCGAAGACTAAGCGCGTGTCCCTGTGGCCGCTCACGCCGGAAGAAGCGCTAAAGGTAGCGTTGGGAACGTCAGTCACGGAGAAGGCAACAAGGCGCAAGAAGAAGCGACAAGCGCCAACGGAACGATGAATGTCGATAACCTCCGCGTTGTGCTGAGTTTGCGCGGGTATGATAGTATGACCATTCAGGGGAGGGACATTAGCATCGCAAGACAGCGGTGGGGTCGGTGTTGGGGCGGCGCGAAGCCCGAGTCTGCGCAATCCTGCGGGCCATGAATTCACTCCGGCCCTCAAGGCGGAAAATGACCGAACTCGCGCGGAAGATGACCGAACTCGCGGCCGGCGTCCAATACGTCTGGCCGCTCATCATACAGGCGGTGATCACCATCGCGTCGTTGGCACCGCCTGCGCTGCACTATCCGAACAAGCACAGCAGTTGGGCTGTGATGTCATTCTGGTTCAATGTCCCATCTCAATTCATGGTGGGGGTGTTGGGATTCGACGCTTGGGCGGTCGCGGCGGCCATCCAGGATCTGGTGTCGGCTCAGTCCAGCAAGCTGTCCATCGGAACGACATTGCTGGTGATCATTGCACTTATCGTCCATCTGATCGTATATCTGTATCTAAGTGGGCGTTCGGCGCACTGCAACAAGATTGCCAGCGATCCGCCGGTGAGCAAGGAGGCAACTCCCAGTCAGACTCAGTTGTGGATCGAACTAATTGGCGGCATGCTGCTCGCACTCGTGCTGGCGTCCTTGACTTACCCCTTGCGGCTAATGATTGGAGGGTGACGGAACATGCTCGAAACTTGGGTGGTAGCGGTGATATGTATTACTGTGAGCGTGATCGTGAGTGGGCTGTTTCTTCGGAAGGCTCACCATGATCTGATGCACAGCGGCGTTGTGCCAAGCGGCCGCGTGATCGCTGAGGCGCGAGCACGGATGGCCGAGTTGGATGCGTGCCTTCGTCGCGACGAAGGCACGTCGGCACAGGGCCTTGTGGGGGACATAGACAGCGCAGGCCACGAGGACGCCGCTAACAGCGCCTACTCGAAGGCCGCGTGACATTGGAGAGAGCTGCCGATGGCTGAAGAGCAGGATGCGTGCATACGCACGACCGTCCCGAGGGTGCGATTAGAGTCGTACCGCCTGGAATCTCTCCATGTCGAATGTCAGGATTCGCGGGCATCTGGGCCGTCCGACGAGGCGTATGAGTGCGCAGTAGACTGGGGCGCCCAGGAGTCCGACGCTGGCCGCTACCTGATATGGCTGTCCGTGCTCTGCCGGCCGCCAGCCGACGCGCCAGCGAGATTCCGCTCCATTGGCGGCATGGTCTGGGGAACGTTCGCGATCACTGAAGGCCCTCCCCTCGAAGAGCGGGAAATGCTTCTGGCCTACAACGGCGCCGCCATACTACACGGGGTGCTACGAGGGCTTCTCATTAGCGCCACTGGCGGCTGTGCGGGCGGCCCGTTTCTACTACCGACCGCTAACTACGTAGAGATGGCTGCTCGGCGCAAGAAGCGTCAGGCAGAGGCGGGGACAGCCGAAGAGTCACCCGAGCCGTCCACCATCTCCCGATAGGTAAGCCGCTTCCCCTCTGCCGCCTTGATTGCGGCCTCCGTGCGGTCGCTGTCGTTCATCTTGCGGTGGTCCCACCGGAAGCTGAACTCTTCGCAATAGCGGCCCAGGTGCTTCCGGCTCATGCTGTGGTAGACGCCATAGTGTCCGCGCTTCAGGAGAGCAAAGAAACTCTCGACGGTGTTGGTGTGGATCGGGACGCCGTTCTCGTAGCGGACGTACTCGCCGTCCGTGTGGTTCACGGAGCGGTGGCCTCCGGTGAAGGACTCGCCGACTCTGTCGTAGAGGTTGAGGTCATCGGTTATCAGGACGGTGCCGGGGGCGATGTTCTCGCCGGCCACGGACTTGAGGGATGCGATGCTGACGCTGGCAACCGGAGTGGCCTCCGAGTCCCCGCTGCGCTGTACAACCGCGACAACCGGCGTCTTTGAGGTGCCGCGGCCCTTCTTGTGGATCTTCCCGTCGCCGGGGCGAGGCTTGCCGCCGACGTAGGCTTCGTCCATCTCGACTATGCCCGCCAGGGCTGTATCGACGTGCTCAGTCATGGCCTCACGGATGCGGTGGGTCATAAAGAGCGCCGTGCGGTAGGAACCGAGGCCGAGTTCGCGCTGAAGCTGTAGCGAGGATATGCCCTTCTTGCTGGAGCAGAGTAGGTGGAAGGCCATCACCCACTTTACGAGCGGGATGTGGCTGCTCTCGAAGATATTGCCGACAGTGACCGTGAACTGCTCGCGGCAGGCTTTGCACTTGAGGACGCCGGCGCGGTGGGCCTCGCCGTTGAGGCGGGTGACTTCGACGCTGCCGCAGTGAGGGCAGATCGGGCCATTGGGCCAGCGGATGCCTTCGAGGTATTCGCGGGCCTCATCTTCAGTCATTCGAGCAAGCTGTGTGAGGGTCATGGTCGTTATCTCCATCCCGGACTGAGACCATAGTACCCCTTCGCGCTTGGTTTGTCAAGTGCATATTTCCGAAGTCTTATAGCTTTGGCTGCCGTAGGTCGGGTTGTGCTCGCGTGTGTGGCAAGCGCGACCGCGGCTGCGGACACGTCCACGATCCCTGGCTTCGCGGACCCCTTCGCCAATATCAAGGCCCCTGTCGAGTACGTGCGTGCGCACCTTGCGATTGCAGCGAAGCCGACGGTTGATGTGGTCCGCGAGTGGCTCGCGCGACCATCCCAAGGCCCGGACGACAAGAGGTACGTCCCGCTGGCCACTCTCGGCCTCCTGCTCGGCGTGCCGGTGAAGTGGGACGCGGAGCACTCGACGGCCGACGTCGCGTGTGGCGAGTCGCGACTGGCGTTCGTCGTCGGAGGCCAAGCGGGGCAAGCAAAGGGCTGCTTCCCGGCGGAGTGGGTCGATGGCGCCCTGTGTGCCAGCCTGTCCACACTCTCACAGCCCGGTCTCGACGCGCTCCTCGACGGCGCCTTCGCGAAGCTCTCGGCGCTTGACACTCTCTTCCCGGGGCTGGGGTTTGTCGGCATGCCCACGGGCGGCGCCATCAGCGTGGGGCTGAAGGAGAACAAGCAGGCCGAGCTGGGCGTCTTCGACCTCAGCGCCAGCGCCTCGAGTCCTGTTCCGACTCGGGAGTTCGCGTGCGTGAAACGCGAGGGCGAATACTGGGTGCACACTCGGGTGCTCGATAAGGCGCTGGATGTCTGGTCTTCCTGGAACCGCCCCAAGACCATATTGGGGCTTACTCTGGCGGGCGACGCATACGCGGCGACTCCGCCAAAGTTCCTGAAGATCCTGTATTCAGTGGAGCAGGTCGACGGCCACATGCTGATTCCCGAGAGTGTCTTCGGTCATGCTGTCGGCCCGGCAGGAATGAGAATTCTGGATGCGCTCAAGGGGCCCAGTCTCGAGGTAGGCGGGCGGGACGTCCTGGACGCGAGGGCCGCGGCAGAGGCCTTGGGGCTTCCTTGGACGAGCTGCGACCTTGGCCCCGGAGTCGATTGGTGCCGTATGTTGAAGGGCGGACAAGCACCGCTCTTGCTGATGAGCGTCAAGGGCCACTCGCAAGTGCTTGGATGCAGCGACGGCACCTCAGCCTTGTGCAGTCCAAAAGCGCCCCAGCAGGCTCCGGTGGCGGCATACTAATCGGGCAATCTACGGGCTAGGTACAACACCGACCCTCCTGCGGCGTCATCGGCCGCGGGGTAGGCCGGTCGGATCGCAGGACTCACACTGGCGGCAGGAGGTGTCTTCGCTGGCTTTCCTTGCCGCCTCGATCAGATCTGGCCCTCGCTCCCCCAAGAGCTTCCCCAGGTCCTTCAGTACGTCCTGTGGTGATTGCATCGCGCCCCAGGTATACGCATCCGGCCAAAGTAGCGCACCCTTCGCCGACTGCTCATGGGCGCTCACCAGCATCTCCACCGCGCGCCGAAGAGGCGGATCGCCCTGCAGGTAGGCCGAGTAGGCCGACACAAGCCGCTCGTCGCTCGATGCGTGGGCAAGGTGCTTGTATAGATCGAGCCAGGTGATCGATACCCGCCGATCGTCCGGGAAAGCAGGGCGGTCGCGGCCCATGCACGACAGAAGGACACTATCCCAGCGAACCCGGCGGTCGTCGTCCAGCCGTTTGGGCGCCAGGTCGAGAACAGCAAGGGCGGTGATCCAGTCCATGTAACCCATTCCGTTGGGCTCTGCGATGACTGCGCTTAGCCTCTCGGCGTCAGTGCCGGCCACCAATACGGCCGCGAGGCACGCGCCCCGCTTGGACTTGCTGACAGCCCAAGCGCCGAGGCACTGCGGCGCATTCCCTTGGGCTTCCTCCTCCTCCGCGCACGACCTGAACCAGCCCAGGGCTTCGTCCATCATGCCCATCTGGGCAGAGTACGACCCGAGCCTCTGCCACAAATCCGTTCCTGGGGCTTGGGTCAGTGAAACCGTCGGCCCACTCAGCCTAGGCAGCAAGGCCTCTGCCATGCGGTGATAGGCAGCCGCGGACCGGGGATCTATGCGGGCGAGTTTCAGGGCATAGTCCACAGCTTCGCGACTGAGCGTCACCGGGGCCGACGGCCGAACAGCCCCAGCGGTCGCCTCCGCAAGCGCCTGCCGCAGGTACTCCACATCCTGCCCTGCCGGCGACACCTCGGCTCGCCAGGCCATCGCCCAACCGAGACCAGTCCACCCGAGTGGGGCCAGCGCCGCGCTCGTGCCTGCTTTCTGGTAGGCCCGAAGAGCGCATGAGAAGTGGCGCGTCCAGCCGGATGGATGCCTGACGCCAAGGGCGCCTTCCTGGTCTCCAATCAGGTTCCAGGCGATGGTGTTACTCGGATCAAGACGCACCGACTCATACAGCACGCGCAGTACCCGGATCTTGGTTTGTTCGTCGGCGCTGCCTTGGTCGAGGGCGCCGAGTTGATGGTACATCCGACTCAGCCACCGCGCTTGGCTCGCAGGGCAGTGAACGATCGCGCGAAGGAAGGCCTCTCGCGCCCTATCGTGGTAGTCTGCCGCCTCCGGCGAGCCCGAGGCACAGCGGCTCTCGAGGCGGCCAAAGACCATGCCCTGGCACAGGTAAGGCAGCGACTGATAGGGCGCTTCCTGCGTCGCCTTCAGGAAGAGGCTCCTGGCGTCGGCGAGCTTGGAGTCCTCCCGCGTCGCATCGTGCTCCGCTTCGAGCCAGCAGTGCAGGCCCTCGACGATGTGCCAGAGCGCCTCCGGCGACGCCACAAGTTGGCGCAACTCGCCATGACTCTGCTGGAGACTGAGATAGGCGCCCGCTGCGGCAACCCCGGTCACATCCTCCTTGTCGCCCTCGGCCCACACCGCTTCGGCGGGGCTGGCGCTACGCTCAACGGTCACGCGCACCTCGTAAGTCTTGCCTGCTGTCGGCCCCACCGCATTGCCGCTTATCTTCACGCTTTTGCCCAGCGCGGAGGCGAGGAATTGCACCGCGCCCGCGATCCCCTTGGCCTCGCCGGTGGTGACGATATCCGGCAGTTGCGGCAGCTCAGGCAGCATCGAGCAGCAATCTTGTAGATACTTCGCCCCCGTCTCGGGTGCCCAGTTCGGCGGCATCCTCGGGTCTTTGGCATAGAAGTCGTGGCCGGAGGCCGTGAGGAACTCGCGGAGCATGGTATCCGTCAGGCGCAGGGAGTCTTTGAAGTCATTAGTCAACTGCTCCGCCTGAGCCTTCGCCGCGTCGCCAGGTGGGGGGGGCGAAGGCGTGCCCGAGCCCGGCGTTGGCGTCTGCTGGCCCTTCGCCGTGTCCGTGGATGTCGAAGGCTGAGTTCTTGCCTTGTCCGTGGATGACTGGGGCTGGGCCTTCGCTTTGTCCAAGGGCGGCCCCGGCGTAGTCTTCGCCCCCTTCGACAGAGGTGCAGGCGGCGTCTTGGGCGTGCTCGGAGTCGTTCCCGGCGTCGTCTTCCCCGCATCGGGCGATGCCGCAGCCTCGTATGTGCAAGCGAAGGGGTTGACGCTGATGACCGTGGTCGTCAACGCGAGCCACATGTATACGGCGATCGCGAGGACGGCCAGAACCAGCGTCAGCTCGGTGAGCGAGCGGGGGATCAGGTCTGCGATCCGATCAAGGATCGACTTCGGCGGGTCCGGCTGGATCGGGTTAGCAGGAAGCAGGGCCATCTCGGCGTCTCCCGTTAGTCCACCTGCTACTCGCCTTTCGCTGGCTCTACGGCCTGCTTTGCGGCCGGTTCCTCGACCTGCGCTTCGGCCTGTGCCTCAGCCTCTTTCGGAGGCACTGCCGCAGGCATTGAGGGAGGCTTTGCCAGAAGGCTCACCCGCCAGCCCAGCAAGCCAGCCGGCAGGCCGATCAGGATGCCGCCCATCCACCTGGGTGCGTCCCAACCCGTGCCATAGGCCGTAGGCATCAGCAGGCTGAGAGCGTCAACGTGGAACAACCAGGCCGCGCCTACGCCGAGGATCAGGCCCCACAGCAGCCCCCACCGAGACCAGTAGCTCGTCTGATCGACCGGCGCGAGCGCCAAGATAACCGCGATCACCGCCCCCACACTGGCTCCGATCGCGAGAACCGCACCCGCCCACTGCAGTAGGCCTCCAGCTTCTAGCGTGACCGTCGTCATCGAGATCGCCCCCCGTTTTGCGATGAACTCCAGTCTGCTCGAATATTCTAACAGGATTATGGTTTCCGTGCCGGTTCCATCGACGCCAGCCTCACCAACGCCAGCAACGACAGCCGGCCGCCCCATTCCGCCGGTCTCCGCCGTAGTTGACTCCGCACCCGCGCTGTCGATGCTCCAATGGCACAGTGATCATCAACGTCGATTGGCGGTGTCTTGCGGGCACTGCGGGCCGCCCGTTCCGCCTAATGTCGACGCTGAGGTGGACACCGACGCAGCCGCAGGCGGACAGCTATGCAAGCCCAGTTACCTACACACCTTCCTCGCCCACCCACGCACTGCCCCCCAAGGCGCTTCTTCGGGCCAATGATGGGCTGCCGCCCGCGAGGGTCTCACTGGTGCAACGAACCGGTCAAGGCCCGTATTCGTTTCGCCGGGTCGCCAATGGACTCCTGCCCGCAGACCACTCGATCCGAGGGCGAGCCACGGGCTCACATACCCGATACCTTCGGCTCTCGCGGATCGTACGAGCGCCGGCGCCAAGGAGTGCACTGCTCGAGCCATCCTCTGGAAATTGTCGGCCCGCTCGCCGCTCGCCCTCGCCATCAAGGCAGTGCCCTCGTCACCCTGAACGAACAGCGCGTGCACGATGTCTATCGCTGGCGAGGCATCTCTGGATATCAATCGAGGGTCGCGACAAAACTGGTCTTTCCGTCAACATGGCCATTGGTGGCGAACTCTATCTCTCCCTCAGCTCTAGTTGCAGAAACGAAGCTGCCGCTAATGGCGAATTCATCGGGGAAATAGCCGCCCGGGCTCAGTGGGTAGATGAAACCGGAGAGGTGCATGAATCCGCCATTCTGGACCTCAGCCTGATAGCCCATCCCGTCGCCGTAGTTCACCCCGTCGACGACCTTGTATTGGAAGAGCCAGATGAGTCGTGTGGCCTCTGACGCAACGACCTCGAACGTTACAGTGATTGACGGATCAACTGCCGTGGTCATTGTGAAGCTGTACTAGCCTGCCTCGGGAACAACCCCCTTTGGATGCGGTATGGGTACGTCCCAGCCTTGTAGGTTGACTCCTCCGTCTCCACCGCTACTCCCGGCTCCAGACCCGCCTCCGCAGCCAATGAGCACGACCAGCATTACCACTGACGGTAGCAGCTTCAGCCTATTCATTGTGCCCAACTCCTTTTGGTGCTTGCCGGCGAGCTCTATCATAGACGATGGCTTCGGCGGCAGTCTTGATCGAGAGAGAGAGGCTTCGTCGACGAGACGCCGACAACGAACGTGATCTGACCCCATCAGCGGTACCGTCCTCTATGCCAGACCCTAAGCGGCTTTGGATCTGCTCACAGGCGGAGAGAGGCGTATAGCCTGGAGGTCAGTGCGGGCCGATATCCACCGCCTATAGGGCCGGTGTTCGATGGGACCGCGCTCGAGGCGACGAACTGCGGCATGGTAACCAAGAAGCTGCCCGCATCACACCCCATGGCCATGCCCTCCTATCACGCTGCCCTACGAGCGATGCACAGAGCAAGCTGATGAGCGACAATGAAAACTGCCGGTTGGCGACACGCAGAATTGCCGGTCGAGGGACGGGGAAAGGACCG
>PMZA01000045.1 GCA_003170595.1 Armatimonadota bacterium | reverse complement strand
GAGCTGGGGATGGATGGGGCCGGCGGCGCACTCCATCGCCACCAACATCTTCTGGGGGGACAGCCTGCGGGAGACAGAGATGGAGGCGAACATCGAGATCAATCCGCCCGCCAGTGACGTGGGGCGGCTCCCGGAGTTGCCCGCGGACGTCNNGGGCCAGCCTGGGCAGGCTGGGCAAGGTGAAGCTGGAGACACTGATGGCCTTGCCGTCCGAGGAAGAGAAGGCCTTCCTGGCGGCGGTCGGACCGGAGGCCAAGCGCGTCGTAGAGGCGACGCGCGCGGAGATGCGGGACCGAGAGATCGCCCTGCGGTCCCCCTGCCAGCTCCCGCGGGACGCGCCCGACAGCTCGGCGCTTCCGCGCGTGCCCGCCTCACCCAAGAAGGCCATGGGCGATGCGTTGAAGCCACTCGGATACGAGTACCGCAGCAAGCTGAGCGGGCATGGGACGTACTATCTCACGAAAAGGTCGGCGTCGAACAACCTGATGCACATCCACTTCGACGCCGGCTGCTTCGGGTTGGGGGGCCAGTTCAGGTACGAAGGGCCCCTCTGGCAGGCGACGGTTACCCTCCCCCTCCCGCCGGGCGTGGAGTATGTGGGCTGGCGCTACCTCGGCCAGGAGGTCCTGGACCATGCCTGCCGGAAGGCGGCCGTAGCGGTTGAGTACCTGGAGAAGACCTTCGTGCCCGCGCTCGATGCCATCTATGGGCCGGCGCCCGCATGGTTCGAGTACCCGCACTAGGCTTCACCTAGGGCCTAAGGAGGCCGACCGATTCATGCGACTGCCATCCATAGCTATCCTCGCCTTCCTCGCCACCTCGCTTCACGCGCAGGAGATCTGGCGGATCGGCGAGTTCGACCACAGCTACGACGAGTTCGCCTGTGCGCGGAACTACCCATCCTTTGCGGCAACTTTCCCGAACGACATCACCTACCGCCTTGGGGTCTCGCAGCCCAAGCGTGACTGGAGCTTCGTGCATCCCGGGCCGGCGGATTACTGGGCTGGGTCGCGGGTGCATCCCTTCACCATCGAGTTCAATCTGCCCAGCGCGCCGGCGACACCGCTGCGGCTGCGCATCGCCCTCGTCGACGTGCAGAGCATCCAGGCGAACGCGATGGTCGTGAAGGTCGGCGATGCCTCTGGCACCTTCCGCCTGCGCAACGGCACCAACGAGGGGAGTCTCTACGACCCGGCGAAGGGTCAGCCGCAGGAGGTCACGGCGCAGCTTCCGGCCGCGATGTTCCACGCGGGGATCAACCGCATCGTCTTGTGGTCGACGGGCTCGTGGTTCCTCTACGATGCGATCAGCCTCACGGCCGAGCCCGCGGGCGGCAAGCCGCAGGTGAAGAGCCTGACGCTCGAGCCGACGGTCCTCCTCAAGCGCATCGCCGGCGGGCTGGGGCAAGTGGTCCTCGCGCGGGTAGAGATGGACGGGCCGGCCGAGGTGCCGACGCTTTCGGTCGATGCCCCCGGGGCGAAGGTGTCCGCGATGACGGCGCTGCCAAATTTCGGCACCGTCGAGCAGGAGGTCGTCGTGCCCGAGGTCAAGGCGCCGACCGACGTGACTGTCACCGCGACGATGGGGGAGAGTCGCACTAGTGCGACTCTGAAGCTGACGCCCGTGCGACACTGGCGCATCTTCATGGCCCCCTCGGCTCACACGGACATCGGATACACCGATCTGCAGGCCAACGTCGCCAAGCGCCACTGCGAGAATACCGACCGCGCCATCGCCCTGTGCGCGAAGTTCCCGGCCTTCGCGTGGAACCTCGAGACCGCGTGGCAGGCCGACGAGTATGAGCGCGCCCGCACGCCGGAGCAGTGCGAGAAGCTGTGGGCGCTGGCGCGGGCGGGCAGGATCGGTGTGCAGGCCAACTACCTGAACATGCTCACCGGGCTGTGCTCGTCGGAGGAGCTGGACCGCTGGCTCTACTACGCGGCGTCGCTCAAGCGCAAGCATGGCGTGCCCATGGAGTCGGCGCTCATCAGCGATGTGCCGACGCAGACGTGGGGCCTGCCGACGACCCTCGCGGCGGCGGGGGTGCGGTACTTCGCCACTGGCATCAACACCACGCGCGCGCCCGGGTTCACGAAGCTGATGAGCGGGTTCCCGTACTGGTGGGAGGGGCCGGATGGGAGCCGCGTCTTGAGCTACTTCGCGCCGGGGTACGGGCAGGCGGGCGGACCGCTGCGGAGCTTCGATGAGCTACGCGGCTGGGTCCTGGCCACGACGCGGAACCAGGTGAGCTTCCCCTACGACGCGCTGTTCCTGTACGGCGCCTTCCCCGATAACTGCGCGCTCGACGAAGGCATCGCGGCGACGGCGCAGCAGTGGGCCGACACGTATGAGTTCCCCAAGGTCATCCTCAGCCCCGAGGCCGAGTACTTCAAGTACATGGAGAAGACCTACGGCGACAAGCTGCCGGTCGTGAGGGGAGATGGAGGGGCCTACTGGGAGGACGGCGCGGCGTCGTCGGCGGGCGAGACCGCGGCCAATCGTCGTGCGCATGGGACGGCATCGGCCGCCGATGCGTTGTGGGCGGCGGTGAGATGGACGGCGAAGACCGGCGTGCCCAAGGGTGGGCTCTACGAATTGTGGCGCAACATCCTCCTCTTCGATGAGCACACGTGGGGCGCGTACAACAGCATCTCCGAGCCGGACTCGAAGTTCGTGACGGACCAATGGAAGGTCAAGGCAAGCTTCGCGACGGATGCTGGCTCTCAGAGCGCGAAGTTGGCGGCCGATGGACTGGCGAGTCTGGCGGCGATGGTGAAGACCACCGGCCCCGGTGACCTCTTCTTCAACCCGACGAGTTGGGATCGCGAGGAAGTCGGGTTCGGGCGGCGGATCCCGGCGTGGGGCTACGCGGTACGTGAGTGGCCCAAGCCGCCCAAGCACCCCCCGTCGCAGATAATCAGCAGCCAGGGCAAACCTGGGCCAGCCTCCATCGAGAACGAGTATCTCCGTCTGACCACCGACGGCGAGACGGGCGGCATCGCGAGCCTCATCGACAAGAGAACCGGACGCGAACTCGTGGACAAGTCGGCGCCCTACAAGCTGAACGAGTACCTCTACGTCTCCGGCGGCGACGGCACGAACATAGTCGACCTCGGCGCCAACAAGCCCGCCGACCTCACCATCCACGAGCCGAAGTATCCCGCCGCCTTCCCCCCCGACACGTTCCCCGGCATCGCCAAGGAACTCGACGTGGTCTGCACGACCGAGAAGACGTCTGATCTCGTGACCGAGTACTGGCTCTGGGACGGCTGCCCGCGCCTCGACATACGGAACTTCGTCACTCGCATCCCCTCGCGCATGAAGGAAGCCGCGTACTTCGCCTTCCCCTTCGCCGCGACAGACCCGCACTGGCGCCTGGAGATACCCAACGGCGTCATGCGCCCCGAGATCGATCAGCTTCCCGGCGCGTGCAAGGAATGGTACGCGATCCAGCACTTCGCGCGCCTCACCAGCAAGGAGGGCAACCTCGCCTTCGCCTCGCTTGATGCGCCGCTGGTCTGCCTCGGCGACATCAACCGCGGGCGCTGGCCGGAGAAGCTCGAGCTGCACAACGGCTGGCTGTTCTCGTACGTGATGAACAACTACTGGTTCACAAACTACAAGGCCGACCAGGGCGGCCCGGTGCCGATGGTGTTCTCCTACTCGATCACGACCCAGGCCGCCACCGACGCCGAGGCCGCCCGCTTCGGATGGCAAGCGGCCATGTTCCCGCAGAGCCGGGTGATCCAGAAGGCGCAGCCGGGGCCGCTTCCGTCGTCGGGGAGCTTCTGCCGCGTGGCGCCGCAGGGTGTGATCATCACGGCGATCAAGGCGCCCGAGGATGGGCAGGGCGTGATCGTGCGGTTGCTGTCGATGGAGAGCAAGCCGGTCGTCGCGCGGCTGACGGTGGGCCTGCCGGGCATCAAGTCGGCGACGCTCTGCGACCTCGTCGAGGAGCCGCTGGGGCCGCTGAAGATGGACGGCGCGGTCGTGAGCGTGCCGGTCAGGCCCTTCGCGCCGACGACGGTGCTGCTGCGTTAGCGATATCGGGCGGCGCAAAGAAAACAGCGGCGAAGGGGAGACCCTCCGCCGCTGTCTGGTTTCGTGCTCGTAGTCGCCAGGCTACTTGCTGCTCGCCACAACCACAGCCGGGGTATATCCACCCAAGGCTCCGATCGCCGCAACGGCCTTAGGTGTGCCGATGCCGGTGACCATGTCGTAGCCTGGACCCGCCTTGTAGCCGCTGTTCGATCCCGTGACGATGTCGCGATAGTCGGTGGTGAAGGAGGAGGGAGTGACGATGCCATAGACGGCCATGTTGGTCGCCGTCAGAGGCGTGTTCCGCGAGCCGTTCGCCACAGCGAACAGAGCGGCCCACATGGGCGCGCCGGCGCTCGTTCCGCCGACTTCCCACCACCCTGAGTTGCCCTGATACTTGGTCGAGTCATACACCGCGACGCCCGTGTTGGGGTCGGCGATGAGGCTCACGTCAGGCATGGTGCGCTTGCCGGTGGTCTGCCAGCCGCTCTGGTAGCCGGGCACACTTATGTAGGCGCTCGGCCCGCCGTTGCTGCCCGACCAACCCGTCTCCGAGGTGATGCTCCCCGAGCTGTCCAGGTTCAGCGTGGTGCCGCCGACGGCGGTCACGTAGCTTGAGGAGGCCGGCCACTGGGCGCCGCCACCGCTGTCACCCGACGAGCAGGTGAAGGTGACGCCGGTCTTGTTGAAGTGGGTGTCGTAGCCGGTCTCTCCGCTGAACTCGCCGCCACCCCAGCTCATCGATACCTGGGACGCGTGGGCGGCGCCGTAGTCCACGGCGGTGAGGAGGTCGGTGAAGCTGGCGGACTTGGCGACGACCAGGAGGATGCTGGCCCCCGGGGCGATGGCGTGAGCCCACTCGACGTCGAGCGAGGTCTCCAGGGCCCAGCCGGCGTTAGTCGTGGTGACCTTGCCGCCGGGGGAGGCGATGGTCACGGTGGTGGCCGCGAGGCCGTACTGGGTGCAGAAAGTGTTGAGGTCCTTCTGGATCGTGGGGCTACCGTAGGCATCCACGATGGCGATGGTCTGCCCGGAGCCGGAGCCCGCGAGGGCGTCGAAGCCATAGGCATGGCGGACCTTGGCCGGCGAGTAACCGACCGGCGCCGTCGCCTGGTTGCGGTGGACATGGATGGGAGGATGGCCCTCCCACTTCGCGGGCGGGCCATGAAGGGCGGCCTTATCGGCAGCAGTCGTCGCAGCCGCAGCCGAGGCAACGGTTGGCGCCGAAGTTGTGGTAGCCGTGCCGCCAATCGAAGGCGTCCCCGCACCGCCACAGCCGGCCAGGAGAAGCGCCACGATCAGTAAGGCGAGGAGAAGCAGTCCTGCGGACCTAAGCCCCATCACTCATCTCCTCCGCATCCATCGAGGTAACACGCCAGGTTGTGCATGCTGTTAAGACGTCCGGCGAGGCGGTAAGGTTCGCACAGGGCGCCTGACTCGCGAGGAAAGTATCACTCAGTGGCCTCGGAGAGTCAACGCGAAGTCTATTACGTCACGCGCCCCCGCTATTGCCGCCACTTGATAATCTGGAAAAGGTTGTGATAATCGTCCGTCCAGACCCCCACCTTCGGCAGGTCGGTGGGTTTGGTGGTGGCGGCGGCGATGTCGGGATAGGCCAACTCCGCCGGGTCGCGGGACAGGAGCACCCAGTCGGAATGGTAGCTGACATCCGTCACGCCAGGGGCCGAGATCAGGGCGGCGGAGAGGTTCAGCGCCTCGGCGAGCTTATAGACGACCGGCCGCAGGTCCAGGCAGCGGTTCGATATGTGGACGGCGATGATGCCGTCGCTATCGCGCATATGGGCCAGGTAGATCTTCATGCACTCGAGGGTGAGCAGGTGGATGGGGATGGAGTCGCTGCTGAAGGCGTCGAGGGCGAGGACGTCGAAGCGCTGGGGGTCATGCTGGGCAAGCTCGCGCTCCAGGGAGATTCTCGCGTCGCCCATGGCGATATCGACCTTGCCGCGGCAGTCGCCGAGGTAGGTGAAGAAGGCGCCGGGGTCGGACAGCTTCGGCACGGCCGGGTTGATCTCATAGAAGCGAAGATAGTCGCCGGGGCGGCCATAGGTGGCGAGGGTCCCGGTGCCCAGGCCGACGATGCCGATGCGCAGAGAGCGGTCGGCGGGGTTGGGCGATAGGCGGCGGGGATGGCAGGCGATGGCCAGACCGACACCGCTGTTCGTGCCGTAGTAGCTCGTGGCCAGGCGGCGCCGGGCGGGGTTAAGGAACTGCCAGCCGTGCCAGATGCGCCCATGGCGGAGGACGTACCGGGCCTTGGCGGCATCGCCCTTGCTGAACTCCTCGACTTGGAGGATGCCGTAGAAGTTGCGGGAGCGGCTGCCGGGCAGGACGGTCGTGTCGCGGTCGTTGTAGACCGGGGCCGCGAGGATGACGACTGCCGCCAGGCCGAAGACGGCGCCGAGGGGCTTGCTCAGCGGCGCCCAGGGCTGCTTATGGTAGAGGAGTACGCCGATGCCCACCGCCGCGCAGAAGACCAGGGCGATCTGAAGCTCCCAGTAGCTGTTGAAGATGAGCGGCGCCACAATCCCCACGAAGAGCCCGCCGAGCGCCCCCCCGATGGAGATGGCGAGGTAGAAAGACGTGAGATACTTCGGCGAGGGCTTGAGTGCCACAAGCTCGCCGTGGCAGACCATGCAGCAGATGAACAGGACCGCGGCGTACACCCCGGCCTGCGCCACGATCGGGAACTCGATGCCCTTGAGCATGACGTAGGCCATCACCGGCAGGGCGACGGTCATCGCGATCATGTACGCCCGGCGCGAGTACCACTTCTCATTGTCAAAGCAAAGGATGAAGGAGAGCAGGTAGAGCCCGAGCGGCAGAATCCACAGGAAGGGGACGACCGCGATGTCCTGGGATAGCTGGTTGGTCGTGGCGAGGAGCAAGGTCGACGCGCCTGCCGGCAGGGCGATCCAGAGGACCTTGAGCCAGGTCGTCGGAGGCGCGGCATCGGCGGGCGAGGCCTCGGATTCCTCAGGCTTTGGATCGGGCGACGGGTTGAGACGCCAGAGCACCGCCGCGCAGTAGATCGCCATGAGCGCATAGGCCACGAAGGCCCACGACCACATCCCCGCCTGGGCCCGGAGGGCGAGATGGGGCTCGACCAGGACGGGGTAGGTCAGCAGGGCGAGCAGCGACCCCGCGTTGGAGAGCGTGTACAGCCTGTAGGGCGATGCCCCGGCCTGCGTGCGGCTGAACCATGCCTGCAGCAGCGGGCTGGTCGTCGACAGCACGAGGTAGGGGAGGCCCACCGCGACGCCCAGCAGCATGAGGATGCGCAGGACCGGCAGGTCGGAGGTCTGCGGCTTCCAGGCGGCGGTCGGGACGATCGGCGTGCCCCAGGCGACGGCCATGAGGACGATCGTGGCGATCGATGCGACGAGGACGAGCGAGTGGACGATGGCCTGCGCGCGAGGCTTGAGGCGGCTGATGACCAGATGGGCGTAGAGGTATCCGAGCAGCAGGAGAAGCTGGAAAAACAGCATGCACGTGGTCCAGACGGCAGGGGTGCCGCCGAACCACGGGAGAATGTACCTGGCGATCAGAGGCTGAACCTGAAACAGCAGGAAGGCGCCGAGGAAGATGGATGCGGCATAGCGCAGCATGACTGTTGCTCCGTGGGACTTGAGGAATCGCACTGGAATGATACCACAGCCCTCCGTGGCGGAAAAAAGCCCCAACGTTCTGGCGGCCGAGGACCACTAATAGTGTGAGACAAGTCCAAGGACAAGTCCGACGACGAGTCGGCAGGTTCGGCGGCTGGACCGCCGATAGCTCTGAACAGGGACCTGAGCAGCCATGATTGCGAGCCTGGCGGTAACAGCGATGGGAGGTAGCCCGGACCGGCTGAAACGCCGCGACCGGGCTGCCTGGGACAAGCTCGTGACGAACGAGTACGCGCGAATCTTCAACCTCCACCTGCGCCTCACCGGCAACCGCGACACGGCCGCCGACCTGACGCAGGAGAGCTTCGTGGAGGCCTACCGCGGGGTCGACGGCTTTGCCGGTCGGGGCCGGCCCGAGGCGTGGCTCTACGGAGTCGCGATGAACCGCTACCGGAATTGGCGGCGGCGGACGGGGGTGACTGAGCCGCCCGAGGATTTGGGAGATCCGGAGGATCTCAGCGAGGACGTGCCCGATCCGGCGCCGACGGCCGAGGATATTGCCGCCCTGCGCGAGCGAAGCGACCTCGTGGCGGGGGCGGTGCGGCGACTGCCTGAGATGTACCAGCGGACGATCGCCCTGAGGTACTTCGCCGGCCTCTCGACGCCAGACATCGCGGCGTCGGAGGGCGTGGATGAGGGCACGGTCCGCTGGCGCATCCACCAAGCCTTGCAGAAGTTGTGGGTCATGCTCAAACCGAAGCTGGAAGAGGGGAACGAAAATGACACAACTACCTGAGGATCGAAGATCCTACGATGACGAGAGCCAACCGCTCGGCCCGATCCTCGAAGGCCTGCCGCAGGAGAAGCCGCCGGCCGGACTGAAGGACCAGGTCCTCCGCGCCGTGCGTGCCGAGGAGGCAGCCATGAAACCGAAGCCTGCGCCGCTGTGGCCGATGGTCTTGCGGATGGCCGGGGCCGGGGCGGGCGTGTTCCTGATCCTGACGCTGTTGGTACCGGTGATGACGAGGAGCCGTAACAAGGCTCGCCTAGCGCCGACGGCGTCGATGCAGATGAGTGAGGAGGCCAAGTCCGGAGCGATGGAAGGTGCGCCCGGAGGGCCGGGCCAGATGGAGGAGACGCCTCCGGCGGCTGGTGAGGCGATGCATGCCGCACAGCCGAGCGCGACGCCTGCTGCTCCCGGGGCTCCGGCCATGCCACGGGCTGCCAAGCCGGCGCCAGCGCCTCCCCCGGGCGAGTATGGCGGCGGGGACTACGAGCGCAACGACTCGATCACCCAGCAGCCCTGGCACGACTACTCCGGCGATCGCCAGAAGCGCACGCACCAGGAGATGGAGCTTCAGGTCCGCGACGTGCAGGATGCCTACGACCGCTCGACGTCCATCATCCGCAAGGAGGGCGGCTATATCGAGACCGAGGACCTGCGCGTCGAGAATCACGGCCCCAACCGCGCCCACCTCGAAGCGCGCGTGCCGGTCGACAAGCTGGCAGGCACCGTCGCCCAGCTTCGCGAGTTGGGCAAGGTTGTCAAGCTCGCCGGCGAGAGCGAGGATGTCAGCGAGGAGTACTACGGGCGCGGCGAGGAGGTCCGCGGGATGGGCGCCAGCGAGGACACGCTCGTCCAGCAGTATGAGGCGGAGAAAAACCGCGCGCGCAAGGCGGAGCTATTCCGCCAGATCCAGGCCCTCCGCGAGCAGAACAAGGGGCAGAAGCGGCCCCTCCTGCAGCTTAGCAAGGAGACCCACTTCGCGCTCCTCGACCTGACCCTCGTCGAGCCGGGCGGCCCGGGCAAGTTCCTCGGCACCCTCGGCGAGAGCGCTACGACGGCCGCCGGTTGGCTGGCCGTGAGCGCCGTGATCTGGCTGCCCCTTCTCATCCTGGCCGCTGTCATCTGGCGGCGCAAGCGGTAGCCTCAGCGGGGCCCGGTTTTGAGGAGTGAAGCGTCGCCCAGGTTAAGGTCCCCCTGGGCGACGCCGTTGTGTACGAACCCTCGCACGCGCACCGACGACTTCGTGCCCGGCGTGGCGGCGAAGAGGTGGTCGGCGGGGATGTTGGAGATGACGAGGCCGAAGATCTCGATGTTGGCCGCGCCCCTGTCGGCGTAGTCGATCCGTGGCTGGCCCGTCGGGCAGTCGATGAGGAAGGCCCGCCCGTTCGCCTGCTGAACCATCTGCCCGGTGGCCACAACGCTCGTCGGCCCGAAGGAACTCAGGGAAAGATTGGCGATCTGGAGGGTGCCGCCCGCGAAGTCGGGCTCCGCGATGAACGCCGCCTGCCGCCCGACCGCCCCACCCGCGGCAGGGAAGGTCTCGCCCGGCGCGATGCTCACGTGGACCATGATGTTGGTGAGCTGGTTGGGCAGGATCGTTCCCGTCACGCAGTCGAAGCCGACGACGCAGTTGTCGAGCTTCACGTTCTCGATCGAACCCCAGGGGCCCTGGCCGAACTTGAAGCTCACGTTCTCGCCGGTGATGGGATCGTGGAAGGGGTTCGCCGCCGAGGCCCCGAGCTTGAAGCCCGTGTGGACCAGGAACGCCGCGACATCGGTCACCGAATACCCGTCCGTCGAGCCGAAGTCGAAGAGGATGTTCTCGCGGCTGGCGGTAATCGCGGCCTGAAGTTTGGCGTGCTCCCAACTGATCGGCAGCTCGATGTTGGGGACGAGGTGGATCTCCGATATCCGCACGACGTCGCGGGCCTCACGCATGGCGAAGGCGCGGTGATAGCCGTAGAGGTAGATGCGGCGGACGATGATCTTCCCGCCGGCGGGCGCGTAGAAGAAGTCGTAGTACCGCCCGCAGGTGATGTCCTCGATGGTGGTCGAGGCGCAGCCCGGGGCGACCATGATCGTCGGCCCGCAGGGGGCGACATGCTCGGGGATGAAGCGCTTGGTCAGGTCCGCGAGGGTGTCGTAATGGTAGGGCGAGCCGGGCTTGTCGAACTCGGCGTCGGAGGGCCAGGGCTGGCGGTCGTAGAGGATGTAGAGCCCGCGAATTGTGTTGCCGCCGCTGAGGTAGAAGAGCGGGCGCTTGGGCACGAGCGGCCGCCTGCGGACGCCGTTGTACTCCTCGGGCGCGGGACGGGCGAGGATAACGGCGCCGACCTGCATCGACCGCGGCACGCCCTCCCATGCGATGAAGGGCATGCCGGCGAGGCTGCCGACCAGGCTCGTACCTGCGCGGAGGGTGACGGTGTGGGTGAGGACATAGCCCTTGCCGCCCTCGACTGGGTCGACGAAGACGGTGCCGCCGACCTTCGCCGCCGCGTCGATGGCCGCCTGGAAAGCATGCGTGTCATCGGCGACGCCATCGCCGACCGCGCCGAAAGATCGCACTGTGAAGACGCCCGGCACCATCGTCGGCGCCTGCCGACAGGAGCCTGTCAGTACGAGAACCGCGAGTGCCATGGCGTGCATATCAAGGCCTCCGCCTTCCTGCCGGTCGCTTGTTGTAGTGCGGACATCATGGCCGCTAACGGAACGCGGTGCCAGTGTCGACGGCGCCAGCGTGTAAGAGAGCCGGGTGCCCCACGGCTGTCATCCTGAGGGAGGCGTCTTCTGCCGACCGAAGGATCTCCTTTTGTCGATAATGGCTGAAGACTGCTGCGCACGCCAACAAGCCCAAAGGAGATCCTTCGTCAGCAGCACACATCGCTGCCTCCTCAGGATGACAGCCCTTGGGCGGAGCGTTAGCAGGTCGTTTGGTTCGTGACCGCCATGCCCGTCCTACAAAGGGCACCGCCACATATCGCTTTGCACTACTTCCTTATCTCGATCATCCGCCAATCGCGTGCGCCGATCGGGAACGAGAGCTTGCCGGCTGACATCGGCACAGCCTCGCCCGTGATCGCGTTCACCGCCTTCACACCCGCGGGCAGCATCTTCAGCAGCGCCGCGACCTCGACCTGGCACGTCTGCGTCTGCTCGCTCTGACTGCCCAGCACGAGCAGCGCGCTTTCCCGCTTCAGATAGAGGCTGCCGAGGATCGCCGCCGGCTTGATCGCGTACAGGCCAGACTTCTCCCAATACGGCACGAACCGCGTGTCGGCGCCCTCATACGGCCCCCAGGCGAGGTCGACCTCGGCCGGTTCGCCGCGCGTCGCGGTGTCGTGAGGCAGCGAGATCGCCAGCGCCTGATCCATCGAGTGGCGATTGGGCAGGAACTCGCCGCGGAAGCCGAACTGCTTGCCCATGTACCCGGTGAGGAAGGTGTCCGGCGAGAGGCGGAAGCCCGGCTTGTACCGGGCGAGGGTCTCGCCGTCGAAGTAGCCGTCGCAGAACGATTGCGTCGCGATGTTGATGCACCCGCCGGTATGGGCGTCGAGGAAGAACAGTTTTCGCCGGTCGGCGAAGATGCTCCGCAGCCGCTTCATGAACTCGCGGGTGGCGCGGAGAGTGACGTGTGGGCGGATGATGCCGTCGCCCACGTATTCACCGCAACCGTCGTGACTCGGGTTGGCGCAGAGCCAGGGCACTGTGGTGCCGTCCATGTACACGCCATCGATGCCCGCCTGATCGGCAAGCTTGGCGATGCCGTCGAGGAGCAGGTCGCCATAGGGCCCGTTGACGCAGGCGAGATAGCAGTCCTGCACCACGTCGTCGCGATGGTAGTTTAGCTCCTCCGGCTGGCGGAGGATGTCGTCCTTCATCAGCGGCCACTCGGGGCACGCCGTCGAGAAATCCTGGTTGAAGTAGACGAGGAAGATCATCCCGCGCTTGTGGCAGGCGTCGGCGATTTTGCGAAGCTGCGGGACCTGCGCGAGGTCGGGGTAACCCTGGAAGCGCGACCAGTTTTCGTGGAAGATGACGATGCGCTTTCCCTCGCGGGCGAGGCGGTCGATCTCGAGGTCGCCGCTGCCGCCGCGAGCCTGGCCGAACTTGCCCGCGACGAGGTGATCGTTCATCCCGGCGACCTCGCAGTGGTCGAGGAGGAGAGTCTGGGCGTCCGTGACGAAGGGCGCGTCGGGGACCTGCTCCAGCGAGCGCTCGGTCGATGAGATGCGAAGCTCGTCGATGTCGAAGCCGCCGAGGGCGAGGTTGATGCTGCTCAGCTCGATGCCCCCGCGGACCGGCGCGGCCATGGGCTGCTCGGCAACGTGGCCGTTGATGCTCAGGCGGAGCTTCCCGCCAGGCCCCGAGCCCGTCGAGGGGTCGCCCCACGACATCGCGACATAGTTCCACTGCCCCGTCGCCAGCTTCGCCGGGCCGCTCAGGATGACCGGGTATTGCCCGGCCGCGTTGTGGGTGACGGCGCGGAAGCTGCGGTCGTCGGCGTTGTAGTAGAGCATCAGGGCCTCGCTCGCGTCGGAGTTCACGGCGAAGAACTGGCGGTTGTAGACGCTGCGGTCGACCTTGGGATCGTAGACCTGGTCGACGTCGAAGGTCGGCTTCACCCAGAACTCGAGGGTGCCGTGAGAGAGGTCGATGTGGCCCTTTGCCGGGATCGCGATGGAGGCCGACGACGGCGCGCTTTCGAGGCCGTAGTAGGCGCCGTGGAAGATGCGCGATTTGCGCAGGGACACCGGCTTAGCGGGCGTGATGTGCAGGGCGAAGCGGGCGGTGTAGGGCGAGGTGAGGCTCTGGGGCGAGTCGATGAGCGTCGATCGCCACATCCAGCCGCCAGGTCCCGAGCCCGTCGAGGGGCTCTTCCCGGCCGGCACGACCTCCACCTGGTGCTCCTGGTCGTGGGCGATGGACCATTCCATGCTCTCAGCGAGGAAGGCGATGCCGCGATCCTCACCGCCGACCCAGAGGTTGTCGCCCATCGGTCTGCGCAGGCCGAGCGGGGAGAGGGCGTGGGCCGCCTGCGCGTGACCCTCGTAGACGTAGCGGCAGTCTTCTTTTCGCATCGGGATTTCGAGAGCAACGCGGTCGACGGTCGCGCCGGGCTTGCCTGACAGCGTGACCTCGTTCCACGTGAAGCCGTCGTACTCGATGTTCGAGGTGATGCGCAGGACGATGCCGCCGGCCGCCGCCACGCTCTCGATCTTCGCATGATCGGGCGCCTGCTCGACGATGCGCCATGACCGCGGCTTGAGGACGAGGGGTTTGCCGCCCGAGCCGACGACGATGCGCATCGGTGAGGTCAGCATCTCCGCGCCGGCGCTCTCGATTGCGGACGGGAAGGCGAGGTCGACGAAGGTGAGGCGCTTGCCGAGCATCGTGATGGTCTTGCCCTGCACCTTCATCGGCGTCCAGGGAGGCAGGACGCCGGGGTGCATCCGCTCCTTCGTACCGAGCCACGCGGGCTTCGGGGGGACGGTGAGGTCGAGCTTGCGCTCGGCCATCGGCTTGCCGGCGTCGTCGAGGATCTGCAGCGTCGCGGCGTAGCGTGAGCCGACTTCGCCAGCGACGGGTAGCGTCAGCAGCGCGCCCCGATCGTGACCGAGGGCCGCCTCCTTCGTCACGGCTGGGCCGGAGGCTGGCTGAAGTGTGAGGACGGCGCGGGCCGTCTTGGTGCTCGGGCCGAGGCTTACACGGCCCTGAACCGTCGCCGGGATCGAGTAGTAGTGGAGGTCCAGATCGCACGACGGCGGCACGTACAGAGGCACGAAGCCTGATACGAGCGGGATGTCTTCGCCCGCCACCTTCACCTCGTAGCGTCCACGAAGCCCGCCCTCGCCGGCGAGGTTGTAGGCGGCGTGAAGCTCAGCGGTGCCATGCGCCGGGACGCTGACCGGATCGGCACCGGCGTTGACATCAACGGCTTTGCCGCCCGGGTTCACAACTGTGAACGACACGCTCCCCGGGCCGATCTGTGCCGGTGCGACCGCTGCCTGCCGTGCCACCGCGTGGTCGCCCGCGAGGAGGATCGCCCCGAGCGAGAGCGGCGTATACCCACCGAATCCCGACGCCTCCCAGGCGCTCATGTCGGGGTGACGAAGGCGGAAGATGTTGAAGCCCCACAGCGCCCCGTCGGGCGGCGCGGTGATGCCCAGCGAGGCGAAGGGGATGGCGATCTCAGCCGTCCAACTGCCCTTCGTCCGCGAGACCCTGGCCGTCCATGGTGCATCCCAATCGCGGACGTCATTGCGGGCTTCGGTGATGCTGCCCTGGCCGTTGACGGTGAACTCGTAGTAGGCGGAGATGTCCGCGAACCAGGTGCCGTAGGCGCCCTCGTAGCCGCCGAAGTTGATGCTCGCCTGCTTCGTTTTGCGCAAGTCCTCGGGGGCGACGAAGACCTGCACGCAGTCGTCCTCGAAGACCCGGTCGTCGTGAGCCCGGACGAAGCCGTGGGGGCGCGTCGGGTCGGGTTCGGCGCAGATGACGGCGACGTACAGCGCGCGGTCGTCATAGGTGAGGAAGACCGTGCTGCCTGGCTGCGCGACGGCCTGGGCGCCGTAGGTCAGCAGCCCGCCGATCCGCGCGGCATTGTCCCACTCGCCGGGCGAGATCACGCCGTCGATGGTAGGAGGGTGAGACGTCCGCGCGACCGTCAGGCATGGGCGATCGGAGGCGAGGGCAGTCATGGGCAGAGCACATACGGCGAGTAGGATTGTCCGGCGCAACGTCCTTTGGCTCATGGAAGGTTATTCTCCGCTGTCCGTAGTGTCCAACTCCGCCTCAAGTTCCTCGATCGAGGGCAGGCTGCCCTTCAGGTTGTCCGGCAGCGCTGCCTGAAGTTGGTAGGTCGAAACGCCGAGCGGCTTGTGGATGTCGCGCAACGCGTATTCGGCGATCACCCGGTTCCGCGTGTGGCAGAGGAGCAGGCCGATGGGCGGCTGGTCGTCGGGATGCCGCATCTGATCGTCCAGGGCGGAGAGGTAGAAGTTCATCTTTCCCGCGAACTCGGGCTTGAAGTCGCCGACCTTCAGGTCGACGACCACGAGGCAGCGCAGTCTCAGGTGGTAGAAGAGCAGGTCGAGGTAGAAGTCCTCGCCGCCGACCTCGAGATGGACCTGGCTGCCCACGAAAGCAAACCCTACGCCGAGTTCGATGAGGAAATCGCGGATATGCTCCATGAGGCCGCGGTGGAGGTCGCGCTCGTGGGCGTCGTCGGCGAGACTGAGGAAGTCGAAGTTATACGGGTCCTTGAGGATTTGGGCGGCAAGGTCGGACTGCGGCGCGGGCAGGACACGCTCGAAGTTGCTCACGGCTTTGCCCTGGCGGTGGTAGAGATCGCTGCCGATCTGATGGACCATTATGTTGCGCGACCAGCCGTTTTCGATGGCCGCGCGGGCGTACCATTCGCGCTCGGCAGGGTCCTTCAGCTTCTCCAGAAGCGCGAGGTTGTGGTACCAGGGCAATTTTGCAAGGGGTCCTTGCAAAATTGGCTCATCCGGCCAGGCCTCCGCGAAAGAGCGCATGTATCGCAGGTTGCGGGGCGAGAATCCCTTCATGTCGGGGAACTCCAGCCGCAGGTCGTCGGCCAGACGGTCGATGGTCTTCGCGCCCCAACCGTGCTGTGCCATGCGCGTGAGGATGTCCCGGCCGATGGACCAGTAAAGCAGCACCAGCTCGGCGTTCACGGCCAGAGCGGCGCGGGTTCGCGCGCTGCGAACTCGTTGTTTCAGGTCCTCAAGAAAACCGGCGTAGTCGTCGTTTGGGACCAGCGCATCAGTCATGGCAATCGTTTCCTCCAGCAATTGTGCAGCAAGCTGCTGCACACAAGTCTCGCCCAGATTCTTGGACAACTGTGCAAGGGGTCCTTGCACAATTGCCTCGTCCTCTAGTACCCGCCCAGCACGAAGAAATCCGCCCGCGTGAACGTCGTCCAGTCACCATCCGTCCCCGACCGCCTGTACCGGCACTGTACGTCCCACGACAGTATCCGCTCCTTGGCGTCCGGAGGCGGGGTGAAGCCGAGGGTCGCCTCGTGGGTCCCCTTCGCCGGAAGAACGAAGGAGGCCTGCGCGGCAGGCAGTCCCCAGTGTCCGTTGCAGATCAGTTCGACATCCACCGGCGCGTCGAACTCGCTCCACACCCGGCACGTGAACGAGAACGGCTCGCCGGGCTTGTACGCCACGGTAGTCGGCGTGAGCTTCATCTGCACCTGCGGCTCGACGGGCGGTGCGATGCGCCTGGCCGAGACGATGCTCAAGGGCTTCGCCGAGCGGAGGTAGATGACGCTCTCCGTTGTGCGGAGCTGACCGGCCGGGATGTCGATAGGCTTGCCGAAGAGGTCGGCCCCCGACTGCACCACACCCGCGACGTGCACCTCGCTCTCGCCGCCACTGTCCCACAGCGCTGTCAGGAAGCTCTTCCCATCCCGGAACCGCACGGCATACACCGGCGGCTTGGCATCACTTTGCAGGCCCTCGCAGACCGTCGCGCCGACCATGCCCACCATCGCCTTGTACGCGTCATAGGCGGGCTTGGGCTTACCGTACCAGTCGACGATGCCGAAGCAGTGCTCGATATTCGTCTGGTCGGTGCCCTCGTCCTGGAAGGCGTACCACCATAGCCGCCGGACGCCCGCCGCGACCATGAGAAGGTGGCTGCGGACCACGCGCCGCGCCTGCTCGTCATAGCTCACGCAGGGCATCTGCGACCTGGCCTCACCGGTCGGATGGCCGGCCTCGCTGACGGTGATCGGGAGATTCGGCTCGCCGTTGCGCCGCAAATCCTCCCGCGCCTGAGCGAGGTCGATCAGCACGCCCTCCGGTCCGCCGACCTGCGCGCCCGGAGGCGTGGGCGTCGCATACTTCACGTACGGATGCAGGTCCAGCGCGTCGAGCATCCCCTTCATCCCCGCACGGTAGCACCCGTCGAGGTAGTCCGACCCCGGCCCGACAAGCTCGCCGCCAAAGGTCGGCCCGAGGAGCAGTATCTTGCGCCCGGCCGCATCCGTCGCCGCGCGCATCTTCCGCAGACCCGCGACATACTCGGCGGGGAAGACCTGGCCGAAGTCCGACTCGTTGCCCGTGCAGGCCAGCGCCACGCCCCACTCCCGCGACGCGCGGGTCATCATCTCGGGCGTCACCTCCGGCGTCACACACGGCAGCAGCGCGATCCCATGCTCGGCGAAAAGCTCCTCGCCTCCCGGGCACATCACCCACCATCGCGCGTTCCGCACGCCCGCCTCGTTCATTAGCTGGCACATGCGCAGCGTCATCCCGGCCTCATCCTCGCGCGCCTGATGAGCCCCGCCGCCGCCGGGATAGAAGTTCATCCCCAGCACGTCGGCCACGGTCCTGACCTCCAGCGCGCCGCAGAGCTTTATGCTCCGCACCGGCTGCCTGGTCGCCACAACGTCGCCCTTCGAAGTCCGTGCCTCGACGATGACCTCATAAGTCGCCCCCGCGGTCAGGCCAAGGATCAGGCCCGGCGACGTCGCGAAGCATGCCGCGCTCCAGTCTTTCTCGCCCTGCCGACGATAGCGCAGCCGGACATACTTCGCGTCCGCCGGCAGCGCATCCCACGTAACCTTCAGCGACGACGGCGTGTTCTCAGCCACCGTCGCTTTTACGGGCGCCCAGCCCATCGTCGCCCAGCTCGCGGGGATGCCCCAGATCTCGACCTCGCGGATCAGCGACTGAAAGGCGCCTGTCTTCTTGCGCACGTCGATGCTCACGGCCGTCGCCGGGGCATCGCCGGGCAGGGCGACCTCGGCGCGTCCGCTCCACACTATATGGCTGTCGGTCCCAAGGCGAAGCTCGGCATCGCCGCTGAGGTCAAGGGCCACAGCTTGCCCCACTGTCCGCTCGCCATCCCAGAGCCGCACCGTCGCATCCTGGGCGGCGTTGTACGATCGCTTCGGGTCGTTGTAGTCGCTCACGGCCACGCGTGTCACGAGGACCGGCTCGTCGAAGGTCACGCGCACGGTCCCATCCTGCGGCATGCCCAGCGACTCGCGGTCATCGATGGAGCCGTCGAAGAGGACCGACGCGGCCTCCGGCGTGAAGTGGAAAGCCACCGTCGCCGCCTGTCCCCGACGCACATTTCCGGTCAGGGCAAGCTCATCCGGCGACTGAAGCGCACCGTATCCCACCAACATGAGGGCAGCCAGTACCATTCTCAGTCCTCCTATCCGGGGTGCGTCCTGGGCAGCGAGGGCCGTGCCAACTGCGGACGGCTAAGTAGTTCCGCACCTTGAT
>PMZA01000424.1 GCA_003170595.1 Armatimonadota bacterium | reverse complement strand
GTCCATCCGGCGCCTGAACTCGCCGTCCAGGGACGTGATCCCCGGCACAGCACAGTCGCCGTTGATAAGCGTATCGTCAGGCACCCACCCAGCGGCCTTCAGCTCCGCTATCTTCCCCTCCAGGAACTCCCTCTCCGCCACGACGGCCGGCAGGGACGCTTCGCCGTCCGTCAGCCCCGCCATGTCGCGCCAGAGGACCAGCACCTGCCGGCCCGCCCTGTTCCGCGCGCGCACCGCCCGGTACTCCCGCCCCGCGCCCTCCCACCGCTCCACGCGGTCCACGTCGAGCCCGTAGAGGAAGTTGAAGGTCTCCACCACGTCCACACCCCGCACTTCCGGCCCGGCGTCCGTGAGGATCTCGAGCTCGTAGCGGAAGGGATGCTCCAGCTTCTCGCTGAGCAATAGGCTGCCGCTGGCCTCGGCGGGAAGTTTCAGCAGGTACTGAAGGCGATAGGTCGGCGCGCCAACGATGGTCTTCGTGGCCTTCTGGCGCTCCTCGGCACGAGCCAGAGTATCCGCGGTCACGAGGTTGTGCAGCGTGTCTTCGTAGCTCTCCAGTCGAATCACTTTCACTAGCCGCGGCGTACGCTCCACCCACTCGGGCCATTCACCCTCGCTCAGGGGTTTTGCGGGATAGCCGTCGGGGCGCCCGTCTCGCCACTCGGGGCAGTACATGACCTTGGCGATACGAGGGACCGTAACGGTGTCGAAGTAGTCGGCCATCTCTACCAGAACGAACTGCCGCCGCTCACCATCCTCTCGGTTCAGGTTGATGACAGCATGACCCGTCGTGCCAGAGCCCGCGAAGAAATCCAGGCAGCACTCACCTCCGCAATCCGGTGCCGCGATCCGCAGGCAATCCTCCACGGCATATATAGACTTAGGGAACGAGAACACGTTGTAGTCCGGGAAGAGGGTCTTAAGAACACCGGTGCCATGCTCGGTCGCGGAGTATTTGGGGTCCGCCCAAACCGTTGTCACGGTCACGCCGTCGAAGCGGGGGCGATATTTGTAGTAGACGACTTTCTCGCCTCTGGTGCCCGGCTTGACCATGAATTGCGAGGTATCTCTGTCCACTGCCTCGGGGCTCCAGCGCCACCTCCTCTGCACCCCATCCTCATCCACAGGCCACAGCACGTCCTCGCCTGGCAGCGGCTGCTCTGTGACGATCCAATCACGCCTAGCCTCGTCCCACTCCATCTCGGGAACCCGTACACGTCCCTCGCGCTCGTAGAGCGGGTAGTAGAGAGACTGCCGGTCGGCCCTCCGCGAGCCAGAGCCCCGCTTTCTTAAGAGCTCCCACTGGTATTGCCCATCGGCGTCCTCCTCGCCGTAGCGGCGAGCCTGGGCCTCTGTGCGGGGCATCTTGCCCAGTACGGCAACTTCCGAGTTTCTCGCGAAGATTGCGTACTCGTGGGCTACGGCTAGACCGGACGGCACCGGCCTGCCCGAAGGATTAGCGCGGATCACCACCGTCCCGGCGATGCCGTCTTGGCCGAATACGGATTCGAGCAGGAAATGAAGCTCCTTTTGTTCGCGGTCGTCTATGGTGACGCACAGGAGGCCACGCCCGTCGAGGAAGGCGCGTGCTGCCCGGAGCCGTTCATACATGAGGGTGGTCCAAGTCGAGGACCGGTAGCCGTTCTTATACATGATCGGGCTGCCGTCGGTATTGTAGGGCGGATCTATGTAGATGCACCGGACGCGTCCGCGGTACGTCGGCTCAAGAACCCGGAGGGCCTGGTAGTTCTCGCCGTGGATCAGCAGGCCGTCGATAGCTTCGGCGATGCTACCGAACGTGTCGGCCACGGCGACAAGAAGCCGGAGCTTGAAGCCCTCGTCGAAGTGGCGGGTGTCAACGACGAGCGTGGGATGGGCCTGAGCGAAGGCTAGGTCGGCCGGTGCGTCGAGGGCGAAGAGGGCCGCCCATGCCGCCTGCTGGGCTTCGTTGCCCAGGACTTCAGGCCACATCTCCGCCGGCAAGTGCATGACGGGGCATAGGTAGTCCGTGCGGAGAACGAACTTGCGCTTCTCGAAAAGCCTTTTCTGCGCGTCCTCGATCTGGGCGAGGAACTCGATGATGGCGCGGCCCAGCTCGCGAGTGACCTCGATCAATCGGCGCTTCGCCGGGAAGTCGCCGTGGAGGTCCTCGATCTGAAGCACCTGGTCCTTGAGGTAGAAGTCGAGTTCGCGGCCAAGAAAGCCACGCAGGTCGCGGTGGATGAAGAAGTCGCTTGTCTGGCGCCGGGTGAAGTGGCGAAGGTGCTTTGCGAGGAGGGCGGGGCCGGCGGGATTGTCCTCCTCAGCCGGGCCGCCGAGGCGTTCGGCGAGTGCGGCTGCGGGGATGGCCTTCAGCAGCGAAGGGACGGCTTCGGCGAGGATTGCGTCTTGCTTGGCCGAGTTGGTGCCGCTGTAGTGCTCGACCTCCGCGGGCGTGGGCAGGCGGTACTCAAATGGGGCTGTGAGCTCGTGGGTGGCCTCGTCATAGCTCACAGCGCCGGGCCTCGGGAAGAAGTAGCGCATGTCGCCCTTGGTGTTGTCCTTGGCCACTGTAGCCTCTGCAAGGACGAAGCGGACGCGGTAGCTTTGCCCGAGGGCCTCAACATCGAAGGCGTAGTCGCGGAGACGCTCGCCGGTCTTGATGTAGTGCATGTCGCGGGTGGCCCAGTGGAAGAAGACCTCCTCGCCACCGTAGGGGACGGCGTAGGTCTCCGCGGCGCCATAGCGTCGGCGAGGGATGAAGTCCCCGTCCTCGTAGTAGCGCGAGAAGAAAGCGTACAGGTGATTGAAGACCTGCTCCCGGTAGCCCTGCGTGCTCGAAGCCACCTGCCGGGCCTCTTCGAGAGCCAGGCGAGTCTCCTCGTACTGCTTGCCAAGCCGTGTGCCCACGAACTGCTCAGTCAGGCAGCCGTGGGCGTCGAGATGATCGTCGCCGAAGGCTTGCCGCACCTCCTCGGCGAGTTTGGCAAGGTCCAGCTCCAGCGCCTCTACCTCGCCGGTGGCGATTGACGAGAAGGCTTCATCGACGTGGCGGGGCAGGTCTTCGGTGAGGAAAGCTTCAACCTCGTCACGCTCAAGGCTCAGCAGACGATAGAGGCCGAAGTCGAGGTCGGCAGTGTCGAACTGGAAGAGCTGGCGAAGCAGGTCTTGGAAAAGCGACAGGGCGCTGTTTTGTGCTGTGGCCATGATGGTCTCACGCTCCGGCGGTGTGTCTGAAGTGGACTGCCCACACCGCGGGGCCGGCGAAATCGGGAGCTTACAGATTGGGGCTCGCCTAGCCGAACTCGTGAGGCCGCGCTCTTCGGCCCAGGGGTCGCCCGTACCGCGTCGTTTCCCTGCCGGGCAGACTAAACCTGCCCCCAACGCTCACGGTGCACCCGGCATGGTGCCTGCGCCGCCTCCTTCCCGCCAGGAAGGCCCCTCCCTGCGTCCTGGTGGCCCTACAGCGCGCCCTCCGCCTCTGCGGCACTGTCTCACTCGCCGCCCACCTGCAGCGCCTCCAAGAGCGCCGCCCTCGCCTCGGCAGGCATCCCGGCCAGAGCCTCCGCCAGCTTCGCCACCTGCGGGTCAACCACCTGCCGTCCCCCGGACGGGGGGAATGTTAGGCCCGGCCGCAAAGTGGACCGGCCCGGCGCTTGCCGAGGCCGAGGCCTGACCTGCTCGGATTGTCCCTGCGTCAACAGACGCTTGCCGGAGGGTTCCGCCGGCGGTTATCGTTGCGCTGTGAGCGCCAAGTTTGCAGTGCCCTTCGTCCTCCTCTGCATAGCTGTGGCAGCCGTGCCGCTGTGCCGACACGTCGCCGATCATGGTCCGACTTCAGGCGTGGTCAGCTCGCCGGCCGATGAAGATCCCGAGCTGCCCGAAGCCCACGCTGCCCAGGCGCTTGAATGGGAGCGCACGGCCGCGAGTGACACGCACGCCGATCTCCGACGAATGGCCACGGCCAGGGCAGCGGACGAATGGGAAGCCGCCGCCAAGGGCTTTGAGCGTGAAGGCCGGGTCGAGGATGCTGCCCAGGCCAGGCAGAAGGCACAGGCCGTTACCCGATAGGCACCCCGCAAAAGCGAAGCCGCCGCGTTGCCGCGACGGCCTGTTGCCTGCGTCTGTAGGGCCTACAGCGTGCCCATCATGCGCCCTGGCGGGCCTGCACCAGCGCTTTCGCTACTTGCCGCCTGCCGGTTTCTCCTGCTTGGCGATGTCGTCGGAGAGGCCGTCCTTCTGCACGAGAGACCAAGTGACGGCCTTGCCGAGTTCGCAGGTCAGCATCTCCTGTCCGGTCATCGGGGAGGGAAGTTGAAAGAGCAGGTAGCCCCAGACGCTCTTCCCCGGCCAGAGCGGAGAGACGGTCTTCTGTTGGAGGCCGGCTCTTGCGTTCGCGGCATCATCGGGACCTCGGGAGAGGGCCGTTTCGAGCCAAGCGTACTGAGTTCCGTTGAGTGTGTACCGAAGAGACGATTCGTTGTCCGAGCAATAGAGGGACTTGACGGTGAGGGGGAAGGAGATTACGGCCCCATCGACACCTTGAAATTGGACTCCGCCCATCGGGCTCTTCCGTCCGCCGGAACGGGCCTGCATGACGCAGGCTCCGCACCCGGCTCCGGAGGCATCCACGATCCCGAAGGAGGCGGTCAAGGGGCTGAACATGGCGGCGGGATACTGTCCGTGGTTGGTCAGGCGGACGAGGAAGCCCTCCCAACAGTCGACCAGTCCGAGCTTCTGGTAGTCGGCCTGTGAGACCATCCCGGCGACCGGCACCCGTTCAAACTCGACGGTCACGTCGGCGTCCTCGGTCACGGGGCCGCAAGGCCACTGCGAAACCACTGCGAGAAGCATCACGTAGAACATGGCAAACCCTCCCGTGAAACTGACTCACACACCGCCCATTGGTGCCCTTACCTTCTTCTGCGAGCGGTCTTGTGGCCCTCGGCGTTGAATATATCGGCGATCTCCTGCAAGGTCGTTCCGCCCCGACGCATTACGGCCGCCCTGTCTGCCAGTTCACCTATGTCTTCTGCTCGCCGTGCAAGTCTAACACCTTTCTGCCTCGCCGCGCGCAGTCCTTTACGTGTCCTCTCATGTATGCGGTCGATCTCGACTTCTGCCATAGCAAGCCGGAAGGGCCGCGCCCCCGGAAGGGCCTCTCCTGCGTCCTAGTGGCCCCACAGCGCGCCCGCTGCCTCCGGGCCACCCTACCATACCCCCGGTTCTTCCGTGCGCTCCTGCGCGCGTGGAGGGTCGCTTCCTACAGTCTGCGGCACCGGCCTACTCGCCGCCCTCCTCGATCGCGCCCATCGCCTCCGCTACTGCCAGCGGGTGAACGTGCGTATACCGCTCAGTCATCCGGCTTGTCGTGTGCCCGGCCACCTCCTGCACCATGCGCAGGTCTTGCGTGCGGTCGTATAGGTTCGTGAGCGCCGTGTGCCTCAGCATGTGCGGGTGAACCCGCCGCTGGATCCCGGCCCTCTCTGCGAGCTTCGCTACCATCTCCCGGACATAGCGCGGGTTCAACGCCGCGCCCGGCTTCAGGTCCGTCACCGTCACGCCCTCACCGAACGCACCGGGCTTGTCGCCGGCGCCGGGTGTGCCGTGGGCACGCTTGCCCTTGCTTATCGTGCAGAATAGCGGCCCGCCGCGGATCCCGAGGGTGGCCCGCTTCTCCTGCCAGGAGTCGAGTGCCTGCCGTGTAGCCGGTGCCAGTGGTATGCCCTGGCGGCCTTGCTGCCCCTTGGTGGCCCGTCGCGGTAGCCTCAGCACCCACACCCGCACCGTGCCACCGTTGCCCGGCCAGTCCTCTTGCCGAATATCGGCCGCCTGCACCTGGAGGGCCTCGCCGCACCGGATACCCGTCTGCGCCATGAGCTGCAGGAGGGCATAGTTCCGCGCCCCGGTCGGGGTTCGGGTATTGATCGCCCCGAGAAGGGCTTCAAGTTCGTCTTGCTCCATGATAGGCGTGTCCTGTGTCACGTTGTCTGCCTCCCGAGGTCTTTACTGCCGAGAACTGCACTTGTCGGCAGTATATACGACCCCCGGAGGGCTTGTCAACACTTTTCGGCAGTAATCTGAGAAAAGGGCGCCGCCGCCGATCCGCGTGCCCTGGCGTCCGCCGCTCTCCCTTAGCCGGCAGGCACCTCGCAGGCGGCTGAAAGTGTTACGGCGTACAGGCGGCGTAGCCACGGCGCGACTACTGCCCGACACCTGGAAAAACTGGTTCTCCGTCGCCCTGCCTCGCGCCTTTCCGAAGTGCTCCGTCGTGCCCAAAACCGAAGCCCTGCCTCGCTCCAGGGAGTTTCCCTTGGGGCCTCTTTCAGGGCCTCCAAAGCGGTACGCTCTTGGGGCGGGCTCCGCACGCCCCGCCGGTCCGTAAAACCTGCTCGGCGCTCCCCAAAGCTCTAACGGTGTGCTCCCCTCGCCCGCCAGTTCCTCGCGCATCATGGAGTGCGATCTTGGGTCAACCTCGCCGCCCGGCGGCGACTCCGACGCGCGCGGCGCTCGACGTCCTTGGTGTCGATGATGCCCTCGACGATCGGCCCGAGGCGCATTGCCGTGCGGGCGTCTTCGAGGGCGAGGAGTGCTTCAAGTACGCGACCGTCGCTGGGGCCGCCGCTCCGTCTGCCCATGAAGAAACGGTACTTGATGTTGAACCTCCTCCCAATGTGCTTTAGCATCGATGTCGCCTCGAACAGCGCCGGCCCTCCGTTGGTCCCGTCACGGCACAGGCGGCCGTGCTTGTAGTGGGGGCTCCGGTGGCCGGTTGGGGTGGCGCCGCCGTGCAGTTTGCATCGACCCCAGCCCACATGGTCCGTTCCCCAGCCCGCCGGCTGCGTGCACGGGGTTCCCGCCCGCGTCTTCGCCCCGCACTGGCCGACGATCATGACCTGCCTGCTTGTCGCGCGTCCGCTCACTGGTTCCACCTCCTCGGTGTCACCGTCACCGTCATGGGGTTGCGCGCCCCCCCCACGTCATCCCTCCTGACTGCCCCCCTTTTCGCCCGCTGACCGGCCACCTGGAAGCTCGTGGCTCAAGGCGCTCCGGGGAGCCGAACCCGCGCAGGCCTTGGCGCACACGGGCTGCTGCCCTCACCTCCGCCTTGGGCGCACCGCAGTGCTTCGTTGGCAGAGATCGCTTCCGCGGTTCTCCGCGCACTGTGTCGCCTTGTGTCATGGCGCAACGCTGCGCGCCCTCGCGGTCATGGCCCGGCCCTCTCGTGGGCCTCGCCGGTTGGCGCCACCACGTTGATCTGTTGCCGGCCGAAGTTGACCTGTAGCGCAGGGACGCCGAGGCGTCGGACGGTGGCGAGGGTCTTGCAGGCCGACAGGAAGCGCCGGTGCGCCCGGTCGTGGACTCGCTGGTAGTATTCGGCCTTGACCAAGGACATGCCGCCGGTCTTCCGGGTGTAGAAGTAATCGGCGCTGTGCATCTGGAGCCAGCACGTCACGACGCAATCCACCAGCACGCGCTCAAGGGGTGTGCTGCGCTCGCCCAGCAGCTCCCGGCGCATCGCCGTGGCCTCCTCCCGCGCCACGCCCCTCAACAGCAGGTCTTCGCCGAAGATGCTTACGTGCATGTCCCGCATGACTTGCGACAGCTTGTCTAAGCGCTCCCACAGTCGGGCCTCGCCGACCAGCTCACAAAGCTCCACCAGGGCTTTGTCATCCCCGCCCTGCGCCGCACGAGCGAGACGGTTTATCTTCTGTTGCTCCGCCTCGACCGGCTTGATCGCCCCGGCTCCGTCGGCTTGCGCTGGTGCGGCTGTTTCCTCAGACTTGGGCTTTTGCTTCGCTCTTGGCACGACGCCTTCGCCTCCATTGTCCGCGATCATGGCGGTGGTATCCTGCGAGGGTCAACACGGCGGCCGTCGTCGCATCGACCAGCTCACAGTAAGCCTTGAACTCCCGGTCCTTAGCTTCCTGGCGCTCACGTTCGGCCCGCCATGCCGCCGCTTCTTCGGCCCGCTCCGCCTGGTCGAGCGCGTCGAGCTGCGCGATAGCCTCCGCACCCTCACCCCGGCCGATATAGTTGCGGACGATCCGCCCGCCCTCCCTCCGGCTTGTCGTGTAGTACAGGCCTCCTCTCTTGCGTCTCTCCCAGCCCATGCCGTTGTGTTACCTCCTGCGTATTGCGCCGCTTTGCCTTCTGCTGTCCGGCCCCTGCCCCACCTTAGGCTGTTAGTCCTGGCCTTCACCGTCCGCCGCTTCGTCCGGTGTGCCGTCGATGGTCGGTGCTCCCTGGCCTGGCCCCGGGCCTTGCGGTGGAGCTCCGCCGGCGAAGTTGACTTGCTGGCCGCCGACGTTGACCTGCCCCGCCTGCTGGATCGTCACGTTGGGCGAATAGCGCCGCAGGTCCCGCAAGGCCCGCAGGTTCCGAAGGAGTATCCGGTTGAACCTGTCCGCCATCGCAGCCGCGTTATCCACGGCCTTGTCGCTGTTCAGGCGCGGCGGCTGCCAGTCTTTCGGGCCGACGCACTCCCTCTCTTGCATCGACGTGTAACAGGTCAACGTCTTCATCCACTGCAGGTACTCGGAGAAGGCGTGCGCTATGGTGTCAATCAGCAGCATCTCGGTGCCGTTCACCGGCCCCCAGTCGCGTACCATAGTATTCCGCAGGGCTAGGTACTGCGCCCTGCTGATAGGGCTTTCGTAGCCCACCTCGATAGCTGTAGCGGAGCGGTGCCCGGTGGCGAGTTCATCCTGCGCCGCCCGCCTGATTCGCGCCCACGCCTCGCGCGCCACGTCCGGGTCTTCCCCGGCCACGCGGCTAAGGTCCCACCAGGTGATCTCATCGGGCGTGCCCCGTTCCACGCGATCCCTGTCAGTAGGCAGACACTCCCCCACTTTCTCCTCCGCCTCCGCGCGTGTCATGGCCGGGTGGTACTCCGAAGGCCGCATGTAGGCCTCCACCATCTCCCTGAACTCCCGGCGCAGCCTTCGCGCAAGCGGCTCCGCCTCGGGGTCCCGCTTCTCAAGGTTACTCACCTCGCTCCACCTCCCGCACAGCGGACAGCAGACGACGCCACCTGCCTACTCCCCGCGCCAGCAGGTCGCGCAGTTGCCTCTCCTCTTCTCGCCGCCTCTCGCACGCTGCTCGCACCCCCGGCGCGTCCGCCTGCCGCACGTACTCTTTCACGAGACGGCCGCCCTGCCGGAAGAAGCGATACCAGTAGGGGCCGTGCAGCTCGCCCTTCGCGCACCGGCAGTTGGGCCGCCCGCACTTCACCTTCTGAGCGCAGACGGCACCGGGCAGCGTCTTAGGTAACGGATCCCGGCCTTCTGTTTGGCCGCGCGCGCGGTCAGCGGTGCCTAACATCTTTTTCGACCTCCTGCGGTTCGTCTGTCATGGTCTCACCCGGTCTTGGGAAACGTGGTACCACGTTGGGAAACGGGAATTGCGGAAGCATGGGAATCGGTTGGTATATAAGCCGTTTCCCGTATTTCTGGCATGTATCCCATTTCCCATATATCCTCCACTTACGGCCTCTGCGAACTCTCTTCGCGCGCTGGCAGGCTCCACAAGCGCCCTCTGCCGCTCGGATCGTCCGGGTCTGGCACCGCCACGATGCCGATGTTTTCACGCGCCCCGTACAGGCTGTTTCGCGAGACCCTGGCGTCGGAGGCGATACGTTCAAGGTCACGCCACCGCATAGGCGCCGACTGAAGGGTCACCCGCAGGAACTCCTCAGCCTTGGCGATCGCGCTGTCACCTCGGGGCGCCCGTGGGGCCTCGTGTCGGAAGTCGATGCCCTCTTCGCTGATAGTGAAGCCGAGAGCTTTCGGCATTTTCGCGAGGTTGCTCTTGATCACGGCAAGACGCGCGGCTTCCGCCTCCGGGTCGGGGCGGTCAAGGGCGATGATCACGCGGGCCGTCGCGGCGATCGCGCTGGATCCACGCAGGCGGTCGATGGACGTGGACGAGGGTTCGCCCTGTCGGGCTTTCCCGAAGTGATGGACGATCACGAGGGCGAGGCCGTTGTCCCGTGCAAGTTCCGCCCACGGCGCCAACACGGCGGCGAGGCTCGAGCTATTCTCGTCAATGCCAGCTTCCAGACTGGCACGAAGGGAGTCCACAACGAGAAGCTTGACCCCGCGAGTCGCGACCAACCTCTCGACGGCGGCAAGGACGCGCCGATCGCTGAGGAGCAGCCGGTCAAGCCCTTCAACGCCAGGAAAGAGCACGCGCTCAGCGGGGACGCCCCATCGGGCCATGCGTTCGAGGTTGACCCCTTGGGCACCCTCGGAGTCGCAGAAGAGGACTTCGCCGAGAGCCCCCTCGGAGGGAGCGCCATCCGGCCAGGGCTTGCCGCGAAGGGCCAGGTCGCATAGGTGAAGGGCGAGGCTGCTCTTGCCGACGCCGGGCTCACCGGCCAGGATGGTAAGGTGCCCGAAGGACACCCAGTCGCGCCAAAGCCACCGGGTTTCACCCACGAGGGTCGCGGTCTTGCTCGCCGGGCATACGGCAAGGATCTCGCCGCCTGCGGCTTCGTCGGCGGATGACTCCTCGGCAGGGTCGGACGGCTGCCAGTCGGGCGCGGCCTCTGCCAGCGCCAGCAGTTCCTCGAGGGTTCCGCCGGCGGCGATCCAGTCGCTTACATCTCCCCCCTCGGGCGGCAGGTTGGGCAGATCGAGAATGCGGACGCGCCCGGCGATGCCTTGCAGACTCTCGCAGACTTGCGCCGCGTGGGCCTGGCCCTCTGCGTCGTTGTCGGGAAGGATGATGCAGTCGGCACCTCTCAGCGCCTCGGCATACTCCGGTTGATTCCACTTTCTCGCGCCCATCGGGCTTGTCGTGCCACTTAGGCCAAGGGCGGCGAGGTTATCGCAGTCCTTCTCGCCTTCGGTAACGAATATCAGCTCGCCGGCGCGGACGGCCGCCGAGACCTCGGGCAGACGATAGAGAACGCGACGGACACCTTTGATGCCGAGGATCCACCGGCCGTTACCGTCCGGACGCGCCTGCGGGAATGTCTTCTTGCCGGGTAGCTTGCCGGGCTTGCGGTAGACGCCGAACAGCACCGCGCCCTCTTCGTTGCGGTAAAGGTAGGTGGGCTCGCCGTCCGCGTAGCGGGGCACGTTCGCTTTCTCCCGGCGCTTGGACGCGGGCCTGCTATCCCCGTCGAGGCGCAAGAACTCCGCCAGGCGATCCTTCGCCTCGGGAAACGTGCAGCCCCATTCGCGCTCCGCGAAGTGAAAGACGTTGCCGCCCGATACATTCTCGCTCCGCGCCGCACAGTGATCGCAGATCCACAAGCCCGCCCCGTCGCTGCCTGCATCGCCGATGCGGACGGTCGGATGGTCGGCGTTGCAGCGTGAACAGAAGGCAAGCCATTCGCTGCCCTGGTGCTTCAGCGGCTTGTCAGCGATGAAACCGAACAAGAGTGCCGGGTCCTGCGCCGTCTGCCTCATGATCTCTGTTGTGATTTTGTCGTCCATCTCGTGTCCCGTATTCGTGAGGTAAGGCCAGGGCGCCGGGCTCACGACCTCGGGCAAGGTCTCGGCTCGCGCCGACACCAGCGCCCCGGCCCAAAGCTGGTTAGTGGTGAACCTCGGCAAAGGTCTTCTGCGTCTTGCGGTCACCCTCGCGCGTGAGTGCATCCCATCGCCGCCGTGCCTCTTCGCGATGCTCCGCAATGGCTTCGCGGAACTCGTCGGCGGCAGCCCGGTCGTGCGTCTTACTCGCCCGCCTCAGCTTGCACGATAGGCTCCTCGCTAAACCGCAGGGCTCGCCTAGCGGGCAATGGCAGAGAGGTCCTGTGATCTTCGTGACTGCCGCCGCCGTAGCGGGTGGGGTCGAGACTGCCGGGTGCGGTGTCATGAGCTCGCCGCCCTGGCCTCTGTCCTGCCCAGCACTTCGGCGCGCAGCGCGTCCGCCCGTCGGCGCAACCATGCCGCCTGCTCGCGCTCCAGCTCGCCGACGCTCACCCCCAGGCTCTCAAGTGCACTGGCAACGCGGGAAGGGATCGAGGCCATGCCTGAGCTTCCCCGCTCAGCGTTGAAGAGGGCGCCATGTCCAACGCCGGCAAGGAGCGCCAGTTCGCCCCGAGTCAAGCCTAGGGATTGCCGTGTGAGTTCAAGCGGGCTTGTGTCCTGCGTCCTACGCCTGCCGTCTTCTGTCGCCATGCTTCCCACCTCCAAAGACGAAAGCCCCGCCGCGCTTTGGCGCGGTCAGGGCTTCTCTGACTACGGATGATAGACTCTGTTTGTCCTGTCTAGTTGTCCTTCTCACACCCTAAATCTACCAAGCTCGTGGGCCGGATATAAGGGCACCGATAAGGTTTTTAGCTGTTCCCCCTCTCCTCTGCCTCCGGTTTGCGCTGTTGTCTCCGCTTACACCTCGCACACCGTCGTTGTGAGCGTTCGTTCGTGATGATCCATCGGCCGCACGGTCTTCCCCAACCCTCGCATTGTAGCCGTCGCCAGCCGCCCGGCTCCCCCCCCCGCCACGGGTCCATCGCCAGGAGGTATACGGCATAGGCCAGCTGTGCCATGCCCTTGTTGTCGAGGCTGTGGAACGGAGGCTCCGACTGGTACGGGTCGTCCATGCGCGTGCCCAAGATGATCCAGCGGTGTTCGTTGCCGTTCAGTTCAACGTAGGGAGTTCGGTAGGGCTCGTCGAGGCAGAACACCGTCGGCAGTGGGGCCGCCTGTTGCAGCAGTTTCCCGATCCGGTCGGCCTCCACGTCTGTCGCTCGGAAGGCAACATCGATAGCCCCCGCCGTTTTGCGGGGCTCGATCAAGTCTGCCGCCAGCTCTCCCGGATGCTCCACCATCTGCACGGGTATCGTCTCCTCCGCAAGCCGCCGCAATAGGCGGAGGTCTTGGAGGCGGTAGAGAAGAACGTCCGGTGTGCGCTCGATCCCCGATACCCGGCGAGGCGCCTCTGGTGCCGGCGGCCCGACCTGCAATCCGGGACACAGGCACCACACCAACTCGTCCATAAACTCGTCGAGGAGCTTGCGGGCTTCCTCCGTCAGCAGCTCATCGGGTAGCTCTAGGTTCAGCAGCAGCTCCACGGCCGCAACGCCCTCGGCCGACCTGTGGCGCCAAGATGGTTCGTGAAGGAAACCGCCGCGGCTCTTCCGCCTGGACTCGACCGGCTTCGAGGTCTCGGGCTTCGCCGCCGCCGCCCCTCGGATGTCGGCGCCACCTTTGGGCGTGGCCGCCTCGGCAGTCTTCCTCGCGGTCCTGGTTGTCGTCGCCGCTTGTGGCATCCGTCCTCCCCTACCGTCGCCGGCCGCGGTGACGTCCTCGGACGCCGGCGTGGTCTGGCGTCGCCGTCGAGGAATGACATTCTTCCGCGGCGCGGGCGCCGCAGGCTGGTCGTCGTCGCTCACGCCTCTCATCCCCTTGCCTCCGGTCTGCGCTGTTGCCTTCGCCGACACCTCGCGCACCGTTGCCGCCTTTTGTCCTTCGTGATAATCCATCGGCCACACGGGGCTCCCCAGCCCTCGCAGCATAGGCGGCGCCAGCCGCGCCAGGTCCCCAGCAGATAAGCGGAGAAGGCCATCCCTGCGATGGTATTGACGTCGTGTTCCGTATAGGGATCGAGCCTGCCGAAGCTGTGATCGTTCCTCTCGATGACGATCTCCCAGGGGTGTCTTGCACCGTCGGACTCTCCCAGGAAGGAGGGTATCACCGCGCGATCATCATCGTCAGAGGGCATGATGCTCGGCACCATCATTCCCCGCCGTAGTAGCACCGCCAAGCGGCGTTGTTCCACATCCGTAGCTGAGAACTGCACAAGGATCTCCCTCGGTGAACCCTCGGGAGATAGCTTGTCGGGGATTACCTCCTCCGCGAATCTCCGCAAGAGGTGAAAGTCCCGAAGTAGGGGAAGCAGATAGCTGGGCGGGCGTCCCCCGAGGGCATCCTCTGGCAGGTCCGACATTGATATGCCCAGACCGAGGCAGTAAAGCTCGTCCAGAAGCGTGTTGAGAGCTTCGCAGTGCTCGGGCGTGAGCTTCTGGGCCTCCTCAGGGTCCGGGGCCGTACTCCACAGAAGCCGCTCAACCAGGTCTTCGAGGCTCCGCACGATGAATCGGCAAGGGGCCTCGATCCCTATGCGTTCCAGGAGTGGGTAGCCTTCGGGCAGAGAAGGGTGGGGTGCTGTCGACCGCCTTTCGCTGAGCTCGAAGTCCTCCGCCCACTTCTGCAGCAGCCTGCTCAGCGCCGTACGGTCAACCTCGCCGAGGAGTGGGTCCGGCTCGGTTGACCTTGGCCGAGGTGGTGCGGGCTCGGGTGGAAGCTGCGCGTTGAGCAGCACCTCCAGGGCAGCACGCTCTTTGGCTATCCCTATCCGCCAGGGCGACACAAGAGCCATGCTGCCGCGATCCGGGCGTTTCCTCACGGCCTATCCGCCTCTCTCCCCAATCGCCTGTGCCACGATCTCCTCGGCCTCTGCCTGCGGGGTGTTCATCCTTGCCAGCGCCGCCACGACCTCTTCCGGAGCCTTGCCCTTCGCAAGTTCCGCCGCCGCGAGGGCTTGTCTTGAAGTCTTTCTGTTTGCTTCAGGATCCACAGGCTTTCTAGTATGAGTCTTAGAGTCTGAATCAATAAGGAGGGACCGGCGAGATTTGCCGCCTTGAGCGGCAGATTTTGCCGCCTTGAGCGGCAGATTTTGCCGGTCTGTGCGACGCTCCCAAGGGCAGAGGATTGTATACGTGTTCGGCTGCCCCAGGCCGTGCCTCTTGGCTGCGAGGTAGCCCCGGTTCTGAAGCTCCCCGAGGTAGGTGCGCACGCTCCGCTCACTGAGGCCGAACTCGTGGCCCATCTCCGCCTGTCCGGGGTAGGTGCCTCCGCGCCAGAGGTACCACAAGAGGGCACCGAAGACCAGCTTCGCCCCAGCCGATAGGTCGGGGTCCCGGAGCACGACGATAGGCGTCTGGATGAAGCCAGCCCCTAGCAGGTCGCTCTCGCACTCGACCCGCCCCGCCGTCGCATCCTGCTTTGCGGACACCTCAGTGGGCTTCTTCATCACCACAGCCTCCACCACGGCCGCCTCTTGGGCTCCGTGGGCTCAGACACCTTCTCCGCCACCTCTGTCGGTGCTTGCCTATCGCTGACACTGTCTGCCGTTGGCGCCGGCGGCAGGGCGTGCAATAGGGTGTCGATGTTCGCCTGGAGGTTGTCGGTGTGCCGCTGTAGCCATGCGGTAAGTTGGCGCAGGTCGGCGTTCTCTCTCTCAAGTGCCGCAAGGCGTGCCGCCACCTCTGCCGATGGCGCGCCGGTGTCTGCCGTAGGCGCGCCGTCTTGGCGTGCCGTGGCGTGTCGTGCCACATGCCGCAATGTCCGCCCTTCCGCGCTGGCAAAGCGGGCCAATTCTGACCCGGCAATCACCAGCACCTCGCGCCCGTCGTGCAGGCTCTTAGTCGCCGATACGGCACCGGCGTCCACTCTGCGCCTAAGCGTGCGGTAGGACAGCCCGAGGGCCTCGGCACCCTCCCCCAAGGTGTACCATGCCTGCTGTGTCTCGGCTGCGATCTCGTCTGCGTCGGGCATAGGCTTCTCAACGGGTGAGGGCGTCGCGGCCTACCGTCTCGCCGGTGCGGACGAAGGCGAGGAGCTGCGCGCGGGAAAAGCGCCAGCTCTTCCCGATCTTGCGGCCGGGTATGCGGCCCAGGTTGGCCCATTCCCTCAGGGTCTTGGGCTTGACGTGCAGCAACTCGGCGGCCTCTTCGGTGCTCAGAACGCGATCATCGGAGTCACTCATAGCGTGCTAACGATACGCCGTTTTACGCCCGTCGTCAAACGTCAATGGCGGTATCACAATTGTAACACGACGTGTTCTGCGCGGCCGGCGGGGGAGAGGCAAACAAGTCCGCGCCCATCGGCGTGATCGAGCAGAGCAGACGAGAGTAGAGATCGGCCCAATCGAGCCGGGGGCGCATGTGGAAGTCGTGCAGAGCCTTCGACACGCTTGGGTGAAGTGGGCATCGCCGCGGGAGAGAGGCACCTAGTACAGCGCCGCCGTGCCGGTCAGGCCGTTGCGCGCAAGGTCGATCCTCATGGCAGCGTCTGTCCACCTGTCCGCCCCGGCTCTAGGTAGATAGCTGTCGGTTTGGTATGGAGCGGGTATATCCCGGTCCGACGGGGCAGCAGCTCTCGCAGTTGCTCGATACTATCCTCTGCGGCCCGATCCCATTCCAACAACGGCATCGGAGCGTCCCTACGGGGGGTAACCATCTTCTGAAAGAAGCTGGCGGTGATCGCCGGGTTGGTGCCTGCGGGGTACGCGGTGCCAAACCAGTCGGAGCCATAGAGGTGGTGGTGTCCGCCAACGGCGTCCCCATAGTGGATGTCTAGTTCTATGCGCACAAGCACGGAGAGCTGGCAATTGGCAGAGTCCTTGCGGCCGGACCTAACTTTGCTCACCCAGCTCCTAACATCCTGAGGGGTGGGCAATTCGACTCGCAGCGCGCCAAGATGCCCCTTTGCCGGACCAGGTACGCCGACGGTCCCGATGCCGGTCGTGTCATCCATCTCGACTTCGCTCACGATGAGCGCGGGGGGTAGTTCCTGTCTGCCGGCTCCGGGCGCGAGGTAGAATACCGTCGATAGGCGGTCCAGCGGAGCCTCGTCGACGATGATGGCTGCTAGTGGCTCGCACCGCAGATAACTAGCAAATCCCCCAGGATTGTCGATGGAATAGACGAGCTGCCCCTCGCGTATCTCGCGAGTGCAGGCAATGGTTGGGCTTACTTGTGCTTCGAGCGCGGTTGTCTGTCGAGCCACGTAGATGTTGGCTTGGTGTGACAGGTAGATAGCGGCCCCCGCAAGGATGGTAGGGGCGAGCGTGTTGAAGTAGACCTTGTTGCGTTCGAGCCAGGAGCGGCTGCGCAGGAACCAGGCGCAGCCGCGTGCCAGCCAGCCAGAGGCAACAGCATCCGGTGACGCCGGCGGCCCTGCGACCCGTCTATCGTAACGCTTGCGTGCTCGTCTCGCGTAGTCTCTCACGGTCAGGTTCTCCTGTCGCCTGCCCTGCCAGTCAGGTCGCCCCTTCCGGCCTGATCCTCACGGCGTTGCGCTCTGCACCTCGCGGATCCCGATGATGGTCCCAAGCTCGCCTTCATGGTCGAAGAGGAAAGCGTCGATCGCCAGGGCGGGCACCCCCCACGCCGTGACCGTCGCCTGTCCGTCCTCTCCGCGCCGCCAGCAGGTCACCTCGAGGGTCTTGCCCTCCTGGCCGCGTTGCAGGTCCGCCAGGTCCGCCTCCGTGGGCACGGCCGTCCATCGAATGACTGCATCGCCTGCCTGATATTCGCCTTGCCGAACCTCGCTCAAGTCGATCCCTCCGTGCGTTCTGTAGGGCCTGCAGCGCGTCCTTCTGAAACTATCACCGCCCCGGCCCGCGAAACGCGCCCACGCGCCCTCCACGGCCCTCTGGTGGCCCGTTAGGCGACCTCGGGGCTGGAGACCCTACGCGAGCCATCGAGCCCGCACCTGGCGCCGATGGTGGCAGTCCACCTGGCCGTGTGCCCAACGCTGGTGGCTTGTGCTTGGGCCGGGCTATGCTCCAAGTATCATCTTGACGACTGCCGCCTTGTTCTCCTCGTGCCACCGCTGTACTCGCCCACCGGTCTGTTTCTCTACAGCGTCCCAGTCCGTGGCGTCTGGGATCTGGTCAATGGAAGTTGCGGTCACCATGTAGCCGTCCAGCACCACGCAGGCAGCCGTGAAGGCTGGGGACGCGCTGTGCCGTGCCAGGCACCGCAATGCCTCGACCTTTCCTCGATTGCCGCTCAGTCCGCCGTGGTGCAGCCCGTGGGGCTCGACGAACACGACGCGCGTTACATTCGGCTGTTTCACCCACACGATGAAGTCCGGGTAGAAGCCGCTGGCCTCAAAGAAACCTACCCCGGCCCGCGGAAGGTTACGGAGTAGGTAGACGGTCCAACCTTGGTAGGGGGCTTCGCCGTGGTGCCGCTTCCAGAACTCGCGAAGCTCCTTCACGAAGTCCGCCTCTAGCTCGTTGAGCCCAGGTGGATGCACTGACAGGTGTTCGGCCCGTTCATCCGGCACCTCAAGCAGCACCGGGTTGTACAGGTGCTCTGAGACATACAGGCGCGGCAGGTTATCGTCCGGGCCCTGCTCAGTGGCGAAGCGTTCCACATCGCGGGCCAGCTCGCGGAGGCCCTCAAGCAACTCCCTCTCAGAGGCCCTAACGCGGATTGTGTAGGCCTTCAGCACGGGCTCGGCCCTTTCGCTCAAATGACCAGGCTCCAGGTGCTTGCCCTGCGCTTCCCGCTGTCGTTGTGCGTACCAATCGTCAAACCATCCTCGCAGGAGTTGGCGCGCGGCCGCATGGAGCATTTCAACGTCGGCCGCCTCTGCTGCCGGCAGTTGTACTGAGCCCTGCGCTAGTACCTGCTCCACGACCTGCCGCGGGATGAACACGTTACCACGATCAGCGCCGCTGCCAGTGCCAGTACGCTTGTACTCCAGCAGGTCGCGGTAGAGGCGGTCGTGATCCACGATGTGGCCCGCGTAGCAGACCTCGCCTTCCGGTGGTTGCCCTGCTGGCGGCTTACGGAACCGAACGCGCCCGCCCAAGACTGCCGCCTGCCCGAGGCCGCTCTTGCCTTTGAGCACCTGCACCCGCGGTCTCAGGTCCACATACCTTTCATCTTCCGGTGGGGTCAGCACCCATGTTTCGCGCATGGCGTCATAGCCGGGGCTCAGGAGAGGAACCGGAAGCGTCGCCCACTCGGCTTCGTCCATGCACTGCACCTTTGCGGCGATCTCCTCCCACACGTCCTCCAGCTCGATCATCCGGCGGAACTGCTCCAAGTAGTCCGCGTTCCACGACACGATTCGCAACGTCTCCAGGTCTCTCAGCCCGGCCGGCACAGCCTCCCCGTCACCCGAAGATCGCTTCAGGCCCATATCCCGCCCCCGCAGTCTCACCCCTCGCCCGAAAAGCTGGATGACCTGCGAGCCCTCTCCTCTGCCGATGTTGAGCAGGCCCATGCTGGACACTCGCCAGCAGTCCCACCCCTCGATGAACCGCTTCGATCCGATCAGCACAAACACCCGCGAGTCCTCGGCGCTTACCGCGTCGAAGAGCGACCGGGTGTACCGATCCTCCCGCACCTCGATCTCCAGGTGCTCCGCCAAGTGCTTCTTGAACTCCGACGTGTCCCCGATGTTGATGACGCCGAAGTAGGGCGACTCGTCTCCGCTTGCCGCCGACAGCTTCAGCCCGAACTCGTTCTCTGCCGCCTTCAGCTCCCACACCTCAAGCACGCCCGCCCCGTGGAACATCTCCCGCAATATCTCGTCATAGAGGCCCGCTGCGTCCCGCTTTGCGAGAGGGCCTATGCGATCCGCGAACAGGTCCCGACCTGACGGCTCTTCGCTGAACCCGCTCTTGCCGTCCAGCGTGTCCCTGACGGTCGCGACGGCCCAGGCGCGGTCCTCCACGAAGCGGCGCAGGAAAGCCACCACCGTGGCCACGTCGCTCTGCTTCTGCCCTTCGCGTTGGTACACCGCATTGACGCTGTGGCCGAGGAACACCCACAGGGGCTCGTCGATGTTGTAGGGCCGTAGTGCATCCCTGCCCTGCCGGAAGGCCGTTAGCTGCTCGTAGAACACCAGCAGCCCGCCGACCAAGAGCCGCTCCGCTGCCACCTGCGCACCCCTCTGCAGGTTGAGCACGTCGAAGTCCTTTCCGTAGCCGTCCCCGTGGAAGTGTCGGTAGGAATAGTCGAAGAGGATGCAGCGCCCATAGTCCCGCAGGAGTTCCTCCTGCGTTTTCTTCGGTGCGGCGCCGATGGCCTGGGCAAAGGTGGCACTGTACTCTAACAGGAAGCCCCTCTCGCTCAGCCGCCGCTGGCGATCCTTCCACGCCTGGGCCTCAGTCCCGGTGCCCTTGTGCCCCTCGTCCACGAAAACCAGGTTGTAGGCCCCGAGGCTGTCTATGGGCACGCTCACGCCGCCACGAGATGCTTCTTCTGACAGCTTGTGGATCTCGACCACCTTGACCGGCGGCTCACCCCCAAAGCCGTACTGCCCGCCGCTGGCCACCACGTCCGTGAGGCGTACCGCCGGGAGGCCGCTGGCGCGCAGCTCCTTGAGGTGCTGGTCCGTCATGCCCTCGCCGGTGGTGATAAGCAGCACGTTGTCAAAGCCGCGCCGTCCATCGAGCCGCGGCACAAGAGCCTCGGGATGTCTCCCCTCGCGCAGCCACTTGAGTATCTGCCAGTAGTTGACGTGCATGAGCAGCGTCTTGCCACTGCCTGTCGCCATGAAGAACGCAAGCCGCCGCAGGCCGTCGAGGGCGAAGACCTCTTCCTGGCCGTCCGCCTCCTGCCGGGTGAAGTCGTTAAGCCGCCCGCAGAAGCCCTCGGGGTCTTGGGTGAGGAACTCCAGGTAAAGCTCCGTGAACAGCAACGCCAGGTACTGAAAGTATCTCAGCCGGAAGCCCTTCCGCGCCTCTGCCAGCCGGCGCTGATAGCCCATCACGGCCCTGTCGCACCGCGCCAGTCTCTCCTCGTCGATCCCTAGCCCCGGCCGTCCCACCAGGGCGCCGAGGTAGTAGCTCTGCCCGGCGAGGGCCTCGCCCTCCCGCAGGTCGTAGACCCACCCCTTCAGCTCATCGAAGCTGCCTGCCCCGAACAGCCGGCAGAAGTAGCGGTTGAGCACCAGTCGCGGGCTGATGTTCAGCCCCACTTGCTTGACGGGTTTCTGTGGCTTCTTCATCGCTTACTGCCTCGGCGGCGCTCTTCCCGCGTTACTGTTCCGGCTC
>PMZA01000479.1 GCA_003170595.1 Armatimonadota bacterium | reverse complement strand
GGGGATCGGCGAGTGGATGCGGAGTTCTCCGGGCCAGGTCTGACCGCGGGCTAGGGGCTGGGGCTGACAGGCGGTGGGGTTGGCAAAAACTACAGGTGCAGTGGCTCCTAGCCCGCGGTTTCGATTTCGGTAATCTGACATTCAGTGGTGGGAGAGCCAACCGAGGCTGATCGGTGCCGGGGCAGGCACGGATCGAAGAGGATGGGTCGGAGGAAGGAAATCGACATGCGCAGATACTGGAACACCTTTACCGATGAGATCGGGCGCCTGATCGTCGACGTGGCTCTCACCCAGGCGCAGGAGCTTGGCGCCGATCCTCGCCGCTCGGACAGGCAGTTCATGGATACCGGCCTGACGCCGGATCAGCTTTACCACATGTGTCTGGCGCGACTTGTGGACGGCTGGCAGGAGGACCAGGCTGTGGATGCGTGGCAGCCCCTCGCGATGTGGGCGGCCGATACGCGCTTCCAGCAGGGCATGTTCCGCTTCTTGCTCAAGGTCGAAGAGGCCCTGGGCCATCTTTGCGTCATCCACGACGGCGAGGAAAGACCCAGCGTCTTCGTGGCCAAGGACGTCGTCTCGACCTACAGCGTTCCTACTCCTCTGATTGCCGACGCCGAACCGGTGCGTTAGAGGACGGGGCATCGAGAACTCTTTGCAGCCCCGCGGATGCGACTAGCGTCCGCGGGGTTTTTCCTTGCGCTCAGGTGGGCGAGCCGGAAGATCGAAGTCAAAGGCCAAGGCCCACCACGCACCCACAGCCGCACCCTGAAGGGTGCGACTACGGTTCTTCGATGCCCCCGATTCCTGAGGCCCTACCGTTCTATGGGGCGTCTGCCGTGACCGTAGTCGCAGGCTTTAGCCTGCGGCGGTGGGCACGTGATGGGCCTTGGATTGTCGCCACGCGACGAGGAGAAGTACCACCAGGAGCGCCATGGAGACGGGGAGAAGCAAGGTGCCGGCGCGCAGTCCGGCCAGGTCGCCCACGGCGCCTATGCCCCACGGGAAGAGCATGCATCCGGCGATCCCTGAGGCCGCCAGCATTGCGAACATGGATGCGGAGCCGACCTGGACCTCCGCCGACGCGACGGCCAGGAGCGTGGGCCAGAAGCATGCCACGAACAGGCCGCCGAGGCCGAAGAGGGCCCAGGCTCCGAGGATCGTGTGCACGCCCCAGAGACCGGCCGTCGCCACCGCGCAGGCAGCCGCTGAGATCGTCATGAGGCGAACCGGCGCGATCCTCGACACGAGCCAACTGCTCCCGAAGCGTCCGACGGCCATGAACAGCCCGAAGAAGGCAAGGCACCAGGCGCCGCTGCGAGCCGAGGCGCCGAGTTCGCGCTGGGTGAAGCTGGAGCCCCAGAAGGTCATCCCCGCTTCGGCGCCGCCGCCGAGGAAGATGGCCGCGAGGAGGGTCCAGAAGAGCGGGCGCTTCAGGAAGGCCATCCGGTGTGGCGCAACGCCGCCGGCATGGTGATCGATACGCGGGTAGCGGCGTGTTGCGAAGAGGGCGGCCCCTACCACCGCGGGCGCGATCCAAAGCAGCATCGTCGACCGCCAGGAGACGTGGGCATAAAGAAGCTCGCCGCTCAGCAGCGCCGCCGCCACCAGGCCGAGGGAGTACACACCGTTGGCGAGGTTAAGGTACTTCGCCGTCTGCACCGGGCGGAGGTCGGCCACCAACGGATTGACCAGGGCCTCCAGCGCGCCGGTGCCCGACCCGCCGAGCATCGAGGCCGCGACCAGCCCTCCGAAGCCGCCTGCGATAGATAGGCCGGCCATCCCGAGGCTGATGAGGAGCATCCCCGTGGTGAGGAAGACCCCCTTGCCGAAAACATCCGCGAGGTAACCAGTGACGAGCAGGCCGCCGAGGAGCGCCCCCATCCGCGCGCTGCCCAGGAAGCCGCGAGCGCCGAGGCTGAGGTGAAAGTCGTCGCCCATCTGCTGCAGGCAGATGGCGGGCGTGGTGACCGAGGCCGCGAAGGCGACCATCGAGACGAGGCAGGCGGCATAGAGCCGGCGACTGGCTGGGGCATGGGGCATGGGCGTCGTGTCACTTGAGGGCGAGGAACATGTCGCCGGCGGCACCGGTAAAGCCGGCATCGCCGTAGTGATCGAAGATGCGCACGGCGAGGACATTGCGCCCGGGGCGGACCAGCGCGCCGGGGATCGTGTAGCGCCGGGGCACGGAGTAGGCGTCGGGCGTCGACTGATCTGTGCGGCCGACCAGCGTGCCGTTGAAGTAGGTGTCGTCGAAGTCGTCAATGGTGCCGAGGGAGAGGGCGAGGTCTTTGCCAGCCCAGTCGGCCGGTATCTGCACCTCGCGGCGGAAGACCGCCTCACCATCATCGGCCGCCCAGTCGCCGCCGTACTCACTCCAGCGCTTCGGCACGTCGAGGATTGCCCACGACGAGTCATCCACGACGTCGGCGACGTACTGCCTCGCGAGGGCGGTGACGCCAGGGTCTGGGTGCATGTTCGCGGCGGTAGCGGCTGGAAGCTTCAGCGTGAAGATGCCGCGCCACTTACCCGCGAGGGTTTTCCGCTCGACAGCCCCGACCGGGACGGGCGTGTAGGGTGCGGCCTCGCCGACGGGCACGCTGGGCGCGACGAACCTGATGGTCGTGACCCGGTCGTTGGTGCCGGGCTTGACGACGCGCAGCCAGCAAGCCACGTAGTCGCTTGCCGCAAGGATGAGCCGGCTTGTCCCGGCCTTGAGGTGCACGGGCTTGCCGAAGGCAATCTCCTGACCGTCCAGCAATGCAACCTGGCACTGGCCGCCGAAGCCCTTCAGCTCGATAGGCTGGTCGATGTCGGAGGTCAGGTCGGTCTGCATNNCCGAGAGGCGGACGAGTTCGGCGTCGAGATAGGGCGCGGTCGCGGAGGTGCCGTCCGCGTGCCAGTCGAGGTGGGTGTCATCCGGCAGGCCCCAGGGCTGGGTCGTGATCTTGCCGGCCTTGAGGTCGGCCGCGAGCCTGCCCAGATCGAGCTGGGGCTTGGCGATCGGGCCAAGCAAGATGAAGCCGCCCTGCGGATAGGAGCGGTCGGGCTCGATGGGCTTGACCTGGCAGGACGTATAGAGGCGTCCGCGCTCGGAGCCGCGGAGGAAGTCGAGCTGGGCGATGAAGAACTGGATGCCGCCGGTGAACCTGTAGTCGGACTGCGCGGCGGTAGGTGTGAGGACCTCCTCGCGATGAGCATGCTGCGGCAGGTCTCTCACCCAACGGCGGACGACACCCTCCTTCCATTCGAGGGGCAGGCGGTAGGTCAGGCGCAAGCGGGTGAGCGGCTTGTCGCCCTCGTTGTCGAGCGCGAGAAGGAGGCGGCCGCCCGCGAAGTGAAGATGTGCGCGGAGGCCGGGGAAGTCGGTGTCGCAGTCGTCGGGCGAGAGGGTCGCGCGGTTCTGAGTGTTGGGGAGGACCATGCCAATCTTGGAGGGCAGCGACTGGTCGCGATTGTGGCTCAGGTTGAAGGTGAGTGGCGTCGGCGCCGACGCGATGTCGGCCGTCGCGCAACGGACGGTCGCGATCTTCGCCGCCGGGACGCCCGTGACTTTGAGCGTCAGCGGTACGGTGTCGTTGAGGTCGAGGAGCACGGATCGCTCTAGAGCGACCTTTACGACCTTGCCCTCGCGGCCGATCACGCGCAGCTTCGTGTGCTCGAACTGATATCGGTAGGCGCCATACTCGTTCTGGTTGCAGTACCACCAGCGCGGGTTGTGGCCATACTTGTCGAGCTGGGCCTCGAACTTCGCCCAGGCCTCGGGCGTCCGATACCACACGTGCATCGAGTAGGTCAGGTTGGGGTGGGCCTTGCGGAAGGCTTCGCTGGCCAACGCAGACTCGACGTGGGGGTCGATGTCGGCGCCGTCGGCGGGCATGATCGGGTTGAGGATCATCTCGGTCGGGAGCGCTTCCCAATCGGGCTCGTTGGCGATGTCGAAGAAGCCGCCGCGTTCGAGCGAGCGGGCGATGTCGGCCTGAACGGCGAGGCCCTCCTGCGGGTTGGTGAAGTTGCAGTAGGAGAAGGCGTAGGAGACGACCGGCTTATCGGTGGCGGACTCCCAGATCATCCGGTCGCCGGCGACCTCCTCGAAGATGCGGTTGCGGTTGCAGTAGGAGAGGAAGGGGTGCGTGAGGGAATGGCAGCCGATGGAGTTGCCGCCCTGGAGGATCTGGCGGCCAAAGTCTGAGTCGACGTGGGTGGGCTGCGTGGGCCAGTCGGGCCAGAGGCTGTTGAGATAGAAAGTGCCGTGATGGCCGTGCTTCGTGAGGACGTCGCGCATCTTCACGTCGTCGCCGTTGTTGTCATCCCAGCGGCTCGAGACGGCCCACTCGTAGTCGTTGTAGAGCGGGGCCAGTTCGATCTGAAGTTGCCGGGCGGCGACTTCGTCGCGGGCGACGATCTCGATCTGCTGCTTGTAGGTCTCGGCCGGGAAGGCGAAGCGGAGGCGGTCGGGCTCCTTCAGCGCGGCCGGATCGTAGACGCGGAACCAGGCACTGACGCGGTAGCGCTTACCCTTCTCGACGGCGAAGCTTTGACGCGCCGGTGCGCCGACCCAGATGGCGATGCACGACTTACCGTGACGGGCGACCTTCCCGTCGCGGCTGTAGCGGTCGGGCGTGGGCTGGCCGCCCACCTGCCAGCCCGCGGGCCAGCCGTCGGGGCCGACGGTCTCGAAGTCGCCGTTAGCGATCGGCGCGCCGGTGACCTCAACATCGTCCACCCACACGTAGCGGAGGTCCTTCGCGTCGCTGGGCTGGTACCACTCGCCCTGAAGCTGGATGTCGGCGGTGCCGGTGCCGTCGGCGGTGAATTCGACGTAAACCCTCTCCCAGTCGCGGCCGAGGCGCTTCGCGATCGAGACGCCCATCTGCTCCTTGCCTGCGCCGAGGAAGGTCGTGTAGCCCACGTCGGACATGCCGGAGCCGCTGACGCCGGAGAGGTTGAAGTTGCGATCGTGAACGTAGACGTCGATGCGACCATGCGTGCCCTGGGCGGCAAAAGCCGGTACGACGCAGGCAAAAACCGCGAGCAGCAGGACAGCCGTAACGCGCGAGTTCGTCATAGGGCGCATGTTCCGGAAGGCGCCTCGGAGTCCTGTGCGCGAGGGCGCGAGCGAAGGTGCAGCAAAGGCATCGGCGAAGGCAAACGATCGATGGAGCCGGCGCCCCGACAACCTGCCCTGTCCGTGTGGTCCGTCGGCCTGACGGTCGTCTTCGCCGTCGTCGGGGCGCTGTGGATCCGCAAGGCGTCGTTGCTGGCGTTCACCATCCTCGTCGGCGAAGGGACGCCGCCCGTGCCGGCGCTGGCGACGCTGGTGCTCTTCGCCGCGCTCGGATATGCGTTCCATAGGCTGACGAAGGGCGGGCGTTACAGGCGCGAGGCTCTCCTCATCTACGTCGCGCTGACCACGACCTTCGTGACCATCGACGCCAACGGCGTGCGACAGCTTCTCGCCAGCATGATGGCGCTTCGGTATTTCGCTGCGCCGGGGAATGACTTTCTGGCCTTCGCGGACCTCTTGCCGAAGTGGGTCGCGCCGACGGATGAGGGGGTGGTGCGTGGGTTCTTCGAGGGGAGCGAACATGGGGTGGTGCCGTGGGGTGCGTGGGCGCCGTCAATGACAGTGTGGTGCCTCGTCTTCCTCGTGTTCACCGGGTCGCTGATGTGCATGGTCGCACTGTTCCGGAAGCCGTGGGCCGAGCATGAGCGGCTGACGTTCCCGCTGGCCGAGCTTGCGGTGAAGCTCGCGCCTGACCCGCCGGAGCGGGTGCAGGATCATCCACTGCTGAAGTCGGGGCTGTTCTGGGCCGGCTTCGCGCTCGCGGCGATCTACAACGGCTCCAACATCGCCCACGCCTTCTCGCCGGGCGTGCCGGCCATCGGGCAGCAGTACGACTTCAACCGCATGCTTACCGAGCGGCCGTGGACCGCGCTGCAGCCGATGCCCATGAGCTTCCGGCCGGAGATCGTGGGGCTGGGGTACCTGGTGCCGCTCGATGTGCTGCTATCGGTGTGGAGCTTCTTCCTGCTCTTCCGCTTCGAGAATCTGGGCGCCGAGGTGATGGGCTACCAGATCGGGCGGTTCCCCTTCGAGACGGCTCAGGCGATGGGGAGCTACATCGCGCTGGCAATCTTCTTCGTCTATGCGGCGCGGAAGCATCTCGCGCGGATCGCGAAGGTCGCCCTCGGCCTCAGCACGGTCGATGACTCGGACGAGGCCATGCCCTATCGGCTCGCGTTCTGGGGGCTGGCCTGCGGAATGATCGCCCTCACGGTCTTCATGGTGCTCGTGGGAGTGACGGTTGGCCGCGCGGCGATGTACGTGCTGCTGCTATACGCCTGCGCCCTCGTGTACGTGCGGATCCGTGCGCAGACGGGCCTGCCGATCACGTACATGGTTCCGCGCGAGGACATCTTCACGACGATCCAGGACGTCTGGCCGACGTCGGGGCAGATGTCGCTCGGGGCGCGGCGTTCGGAGACGGCCTTCTCGCTGCTGCAGGTTCTCTGCCGCATGACCTTCCCTCAGCTTGCGGCCTACGAGATGGAGGGGATCCGCATCGCCGACCGCGTGCGGATACGGCGCAGGCATGTGGTGACAGCGCTGGGGCTGGGG
>PMZA01000274.1 GCA_003170595.1 Armatimonadota bacterium | reverse complement strand
TCGCCGCCAGCGCCCCCGCCACATCCGTCTGCCCCGTCAGCAGCCTCTGGCATTCCCTCTGCAGCGTGTCCGTTATCGACGTCGGCATCTCATCCAGCAGGTGCCGCCCGCCCCGCCCGTCGCTGATCCACTTCGCGATGATTTTCGCCGTCGGGTCGGTGATGAGCTTGCGGTCATACGACTGGTTCGCCGGGAACGATCCGCACTCGCTCAGGAAGCTGCCCGCATGCTCATCGTTCGCCACGAAGGCGATGTAATCCCACGCCTCTTTCGGGTGCGGCGACCACTTGGTGATCGCATACGCGAACGCCCCACCGATGGGGAACTTCTGCGCATCCGGACCGGCCTTGAACACCGGGCAGGTCATCACCCCGAGGTTCTCCGGCCCGATCATCTCGCCCAACTCCTTCCAGTGCGCGACGTCCGAGATCAGCCCGAGGAAGAACGCCGCATCCCCGCGCTGGAAGACCTCGCCCGCGTCCGGGAATAGCGGCGTCGACATGAACCCTTCCTGGAAGCAGCCCTTGTCGTTCAGATCCTTCAGCTTATCGAAAATCGCGCCGATCTTGGGGTCGTTCCACTTCATCTCACCGCTGCGCAGCCGCTGGAGATCCCCGGGCCCGAAGGTCTGGAAGTACGCCGAACTGGCGAACCACGCCGCCCAGAACCCCTCCTTCTCCCCCACCGCGATGCCCGCCTTGCCGATCTTCTTCACCGCGGCGCACGCGGCGAGGAACTGGTCCCACGTCGCCGGCGGCTTATTGGGGTCGAGGCCGGCCTGCTTGAGGAGCGCCTTGTTGTAGTACCAGACGAGCCCCTGCACGGCGATCGACACCGCCCACGGCGTCTTCGCGGCGTCGAAATCGTCGCTGGTCAGCTCCCACCCGAGGATCTTCTTCCTGAACTCGGGCGTGACGTATTCGGTGAGCGGGCGCAGGCTGCCGCGATTCTCCAGAACGCGATTCCCCTGGTGAAGCATGACGACATCGGGCCCGCCGTTCTTAGACGCGGCTGACGCGGCAGCCTTCAACAGCTCGTAGTATTCGGTATGCGGCTGGCCGACGTGGTTGATCTTGACGCCGGGATGAGCCGCCTCGAATTCCTTATCGATCTTGCTCAGCCATAGGCCAACGCCCTTGGACGGATCGGAGGAATGCCAATCCCAGACGGTGAGGGTGATGGTCCCACCGGCCGCGCCAGCCTTCGGACCAGCCGGCGTCTCAGCCGCCTGCTTCCCGCAGCCGATGACAACGAGCACCAACCCGAGAAGGATGGCGATTGTAGTGAGCAGCTTAATGACAACACCTCCGTCCACCTCTTCCCCACCTTGCTGGCCGGTCCTTTGCCTTGGCTTGCTGTAGGGCGGGGATTTACTCCCCGCCGCGTGGTGGCACGCTGTGGTGCCTCTGCCTGTTGACCTTCATGAGTACCGCGAGTAAACTACTCGCGCAGCACACCAACCGCCTTACGAGTAGGACGATGCTTCATGCCAACGATCCTCGCCATCGCGAACCAGAAGGGCGGTACCGGCAAGACCACCACCTCGGTCAACCTCGCCGTGTGCCTCGCCGAGCTTGGCCGCAGCGTTCTCCTCGTCGATGCCGACCCTCAGGCCAACGCTACGCTATGCCTGGGCATCGATTACGCGGCCCTGGAGCGCTCGATGTACGACGTTCTGGCCGAGGGTGCGACGCTCGCGAGCGTCCTCTGCCCCACCGACTTCGGCGTCACTTTGGCCCCCTCAACCCTCGCTCTGGCGACCGCTGAGATGCTCCTTTTCACCGCCTTGAGCCGCGAACACGTCCTCGCGGAGGCCCTTTCGGGCGTCGATGGCTACGACCTAATCCTCATCGACTGCCCCCCAAGCCTCGGTTTGCTGGCGATCAACGGCATGGTGGCGGCCGATTACGTGATGGCGCCGGTGCCCACCGAGGCCTTGGCGCTGGAGGGTGTGGGCCAGCTGCTGCAGTCGGTCGAGGTCGTGCAGCGCAAGCTCAACCAGCGTTTGCGGGTGCTGGGGCTGCTGGCGACGCGCTTTGACCCCCGCGAAAGGCTCGCCCATGAGGCTTTGGAGCGGCTGCGGACCGACTATGGGCAGCACATCTTCGAGACGGTGATCCGCAAGAACGTACGGCTGGCCGAGGCGCCGGCCTATGGGCGGCCGATCACTGCTTTCGCGCCGAACTCGCCCGGAGCGGCGGACTATCGGGCCCTGGCCAAGGAAATCGCGGCCATGCTCGGCCCAGGGAGTGAGGGATAATGGCTAACAAGCGCGAGGGACTGCCAGTGGCGCGGTCGGTGAAGGGCCTGCACCCGGTGGAGGCGCTCACCGAGAACACCGCGAGTAGTGAGAGTACTGCTCCTGTCGAGGCTCCTACGCATACCAAGGGCGCCACGAGTAAAGAGCGCGTAATACGCGACACGAGTAAAACGCATCGACTACCCACCGTGCCTGTCGCGAGCGCGAAGAGTACCGTAGGTACTCAGAGTAAAGCGAGTAGCGCGCCCCCAGCGAGTAATGAGCAAGAGGACGACTTCGACGATGGGGCAGACTTCCGCCCGCCCGACGCTCCCACCGTCGGCCACTACCGCCGCTCCTTCATGCTCGACGCGGGCACCCTAGAGGTCATCGAGGAGCTGCGGTGGAAGCTTCGCTGCGACAAATCCGAAGTTGTCCGCCGGGCCATCGAGTGCCTGGCCGACGAAGAGAAGATTCCGTTCCCGATCGACTAGCCTGCGCGATTCACATCGAGGTGAGGATCATGCAGATCGCCCTTGCGACCGCCTGCGCGCTCCTGCTCACCGGCTGCGTGACAGCCGCCGACCCGCCCCTCAACGACGGCGCCTCAGGCAATCCCTACGGCCGCTGGACCATGGGGCCGCCCTCCGATCCGAGCTACTTCCCGACCGCCGTCTGGCTCCAGGACCCCAAGAACGTCCCCGCCTTCAAGGCCGCCGGAATCAACCTCTACGTCGGCCTCTGGCAGGGCCCCACGGCGGCTCAGATCGACGCCCTCCGCGCCGCCGGCATGCCCGTGATCTGCGAGCAGAACGAGTACGCCCTCGCCCACAAGGACGACCGCACGATCGTCGCCTGGATGCACGGCGATGAGCCCGACAACGCCCAGTCGCTGGGGGAGGGGAAGGGCTACGGCCCGCCCATCACACCCGACGTGATCGTCGCCGAGTACCGCCGCATGCACACCTCCGATCCCTCGCGCCCGATCATGCTCAATCTCGGCCAGGGCGTCGCCTGGGATGGCTGGTACGGACGAGGCGATCGCACGAATCATCCCGAGGATTACCCCAAGTACATCGAGGGCTGCGACATCGCGTCCTACGATATCTACCCGGTGGTCCACGACAGCCCGCAGGTCGCCGGCAAGCTCGACCTCGTCCCCTCCGGCGTCAGTCGCCTGCGGCAGTTCACCCAGGATCGCAAGGTCGTCTGGAACTGCATCGAGTGCACCCGCATCGGCAACGTGAAGGTCAAGCCGACGCCGCTGCAGGTCAAGGCCGAGGTCTGGATGTCGCTGATTCACGGCTCGATGGGCCTGATCTACTTCGTGCACCAGTTCGCGCTCAACTTCATCGAGGCCGCGCTCCTGGCTGACCCCGAAATGCTAGCGGCGGTCACGGCCATCAACGCGCAGATTCACGACCTGGCGCCGGTCCTCAACAGCCC
>PMZA01000526.1 GCA_003170595.1 Armatimonadota bacterium | reverse complement strand
AAGTGCTCCACGACCGGTCCCAGCGCCACCGCCGGGAAATACTCCATCGCCCCAATGACTATCACTACGGCGACCAGCCAGAACGCGAAGGTGGCCGAGTCCGTGGCCAACGTCCCAGCCGACGCCGGCACCAGCTTCTTCCGCGCCAGGCTCCCCGCCATCGCCAGCAGCGGGATGATCATCATGAACCGTCCGATGAGCATGGCCACTCCCAGCGTCAAGTTGTAGTACGGCGTGTTCCCCGTCAGGCCCGCGAAGGCCGACCCATTGTTCGCCGTCGCCGAGCAATACGCATACAGCATCTCGGTGAACCCGTGCGCCCCGCTGTTGTTGACGTTGTTCCACGTCGCGCCGTTGAACAGGCTCGGGCTGCTGTTGTTGACATGGTTCCAACTGGCCGCCGTTGCCATCAGCTTCGCCTCGTCCGCCTTGTTTGCATCCGTGATGGTGACGGCATCCTTCCCGGGCGGCAGGTTACAGTTTGCTGCCAGCGCGGTGAAGAGGAGGTTATTGGCCACGAGGATGAGTACCGCCAGGATCGCCATCCTCACCTCGTACTTCTCGATCTTCTTCCCCACATACTCGGGCGTCCGCCCCACCATCAGCCCCGCGATGAACACGGCCACAACCGCGTACATCAGCATCCCGTAGAGCCCCGCCCCGACGCCGCCGAAGATGACCTCATCGCACATCAGATTCCCCAGCGGCACGGCTCCCCCGATGGGCGTGTAGCTGTCATGCATCGAGTTGACCGCCCCGCACGACGCATCCGTCGTCACCGTCGCGAAGAGCGTGCTGCCGGCGATCCCGAACCGCATCTCCTTCCCTTCCATGTTCCCGCCAGGCTGCGTCTCACTCGCCTGCGTCATGACGCCGAGCTTCGCCACCTGCGGATTGCCCTTCGCCTCGGCCCAGTAGCAGAAGCCGAGCCCTGTCGCGAACATCAGCGCCATCGCCCCGAACAGCGCCCACCCCTGCTTCGTATTGCCCACCATCTTCCCGAAGGTGTACGTCAGCCCCGCCGGTATCAGGAAGATCGACAGGATCTCCAGGAGGTTGCTCAGCGGCGTCGGGTTTTCGTACGGATGCGCCGAGTTCGCGTTCAGGAAGCCGCCCCCGTTCGTCCCGAGGTTCTTGATGGCTTCCTGCGAGGCTATGGGGCCCTGCGCGATCGTCTGCGTGGCGCCTTCGAGCGTCGTTGCCTTCACGTAGGGCGAGAAGTTCTGCGGAACCCCCTGCCACACCAGCGCGACCGCATAGACCAGGCATATCGGCAGCAGCACGTATAGCGTCGCGCGGGTCAAGTCCACCCAGAAGCTCCCCAGCGCCTCAACGCCGTGCCTGGCGAACCCACGCGTGACCGCGATGGCGACCGCGATGCCCGTCGCCGCCGACACCCAGTTGTGCATCGCCAGCGCCACCATGTTCGAGAAGTAGCTGACCGTGGCCTCCGGCGAGTAGTTCTGCCAGTTCGTGTTCGTCACGAACGACATCGCCGTATTGAAGGCGAGGTCGGGCGTCATGTCCTTCCCCGTGAAATGCTGTGGGTTCAGAGGCAGCACGCCCTGCAGGCGGAGGAGCGCATACGTGACCAGCCCGCCGACGATGCTGAACACCAGCAGCGCCGCCCCGTACGTCGTCCACCGCATGTCTTCCTGCTCATCCACGCCGCAGATCCGGTAGAGCACCCGCTCGACCGGTCGCAGCACCGGGTGCAGAAACGTCCTCTCGCCCTCGAACACGCGATGCATGTACGCACCCAGCGGCTTGGTAGCCAGCAGGATGAGGGCAAAGAAGAAGAGGAACTCCAATATCGCGGGAATGACCATGGTTCTCTCCTCACACCCTTCTCAGAACCGCTCCGGTACGAGGAGCGCATAGGTCAGGTAGACCATGAGCAGCAAGGCGATGAACCCCGACAGGATTGTGTCTCCCATTTTCGTTGCCTCACAGCCGGTCGCAGCCGCGCACGAAAGCCGCGGCGATGCCGAAGAAAGCCACTGCGATCACTACATAGAAGATGTCCCACATCATATTGCTCCGACCACAGGATATGCTTCTCTCATCTCACAACCTCTTACACCCTCGATCTCTCGATCATGGCTACCACCCATCGGCTGACAGCGAAGACGCACAGGATCAGCAGCGAGAAGGAACGATCGTCCACTTGCCATCGCCCTCTCTTTCGTCACTGACGTGAGTCTACCTAACTCCCCGTCAAATGTGGGACAAGAGGGCGCACCGTGGTGTCAAGAACCCGTCAAGGAATGCACCAAGTTGGGGTTGTAGGCGACGGAGAACCGAGAATGGCCCATCTTGGAGTGCGGGACGTGCCGATGGGGCATCTGGAGGGGATATGGCGATCGGCAGAAAGAACCGCTAGGCGAAGCGGTCCCGGTGCCGCTGCAGGCTCCTGCGGTAGGGAGGCGTTCGGCCGCTGCGGGCGGGACCTGAGGCCATGATCGACCTGACCGGGAAGCTGGCGCTGGTAACGGGTGGTTCGCGAGGCATCGGCCGTGCGATCGCCCTCAAGCTCGGCGAGCGTGGTGCCGACGTGGCCGTGCCCGAGGACGTGTCTCGGATGATCGAGACCGTGCACGAGAAGCTGGGGCCGGTGGACATTCTCATCAACAACGCGGGCGTCGCGGTCGATCAGTACATAGCGATGATGGATGACGCAACGTGGACGCGGGTGCTGGATGTGGGGCTGACGGGCGCCTTCCAGTGCCTGCGGGCGGTGGTGCGCGATATGATGAAGAAGCGGTGGGGCCGGATCGTCAACGTGGCGTCGGTGGCCGCGTACATGGGCGACATCCGGCGGGCGAACTACGCGGCGGCCAAGGCCGGCCTCCTCGGTCTGACCCACGCCACGGCGCGGGAGCTGGCCGGGCAGGGGATAAGCGTGAACGCGCTGGCACCGGGGGGCATCGAGACGGACCTCATCGAGGGCATGAACGAAGCACGGGCGACGGCGTTGAAGCAGATGATACCGCTTGGGCGCTTCGGCCGGCCGGAGGAGGTGTCGGGGGTGGCGGCGTTTCTGTGCTCCGATGAGGCGTCGTACATCACCGGTCAGTCGTTCATCGTGGGCGGCGGCCTGCACATGTAAGGTGGTGGCACGGAACCTCTCGCAGGAGGGGCTGTTCTTACCAGAAGCGCGCGGGGATGAGACCGTGCGGGAAGGGAAAAGGATGGGTGACGGCCTGTGTCTTCGCTACGGTATCGCAATCCTGCCGACGGCTATGAGATGCGGCTGATCCAGGCCGGGAAAGCAGTGCTTGGGTCGCGCGAGGATGACACCGAGGCCCACGATAACGAGCGCCCACGGTTTGAGGCGAGGCTGGATGCGTACTACCTCGGCCTCTACTGCGTGACCAATCTGCAATACGCGGCTTTCCTGAACGCCGCCGGGCCGAGCAAGGCCGATCTGAAGCGATGGGTGCGGCTGATGGACTGCCACCTGGTGCAGGCCGAGGCCGAGTATGGCGTGGATCGCGAGGAGTATGGCGATCACCCGGTCGTGCAGGTGACGTGGTTCGGCGCCGAGGCCTACTGCGAGTGGGCTGGCCTGCGCTTGCCGACGGAGCTTGAGTGGGAGAAGGGTGCCAGGGGACCGCAAGGGCTGGTGTACCCATGGGGCGATGACTGGGATCCGGGCATGTGCAGGTGGGCGGGCAATCGCGAGTCTGGCAGGACTTGTGCCGTCGACCACTATCCCAAGGGCGCGAGCGCATACGGAATGTTCAACACGGCCGGGAACGTGTGGGAATGGTGCGCGGACTGGTACGACCCGGACGTGTACTATCGGTATGCGAGCGGCGATCTGACGCCGCCGGCTCGCGGCTGGGACAAGGTGCAGCGGGGCGGGTCGTGGGATCGTGGCGACCCGTGGGTGTTCCGCTCGGCCTACCGCGACGGCAACGGTGTGCCCGCGGAGACGAGTAATGACCTGGGGTTCCGCTGTGCGCGATCGGCGTGATCCAGGGCCCGAAAGAGTGACGGACATACGCGTAGTGATCAGCGGCCTTGGCCTGGTGTCGCCGCTGGGTAACGAGATTGAGGTGTTCTGGCGACGGCTGCTGGCCGGCGATAGCGATGCCCCAGCCCGCAGGTCTACATCCGCGCTCATTTACCGATGGTGATGCACGGGCACATGTACTGGCCCATCTGCCAGGAGAAAACGATGGCCACCACGGTCGAGAGGACCACGACGATCGACCAGTAGACGCCCGCCTTCTTCCAGCCGATGACGCGTGCGAGGACGAGGGTGCCCGGCAGGCTCAGGCCCGGGCCGGTCAGGAGGATGGCCAGGGCCGGTCCGGTCGCCATGCCGAGCTTGAGGAAAGCCTTGGTGAAGGCGATCTCGGTGAGGATCGGGAAGTACGTGGCGCCGCCGAACATACTGCCGAAGAGCATCGACGGCACGCTGTTGGTGCCCACCAGGTGGTAGATCGTCTTCACATCGATGTAATAAGCCAGGACCGCGATCAGGAGGATGCACGGCAGCAGGATCGGCATGATCATCTTCAGCAGCGCCCACGTCTCCATACCCCATTCCCGCACGTGATCCGCGCTGGTGAGCTTGAAAGCCGCCAGGATGGCTCCGCCGAGCAGGACTATCTGAAGCGGGATCTTCAAGCTCCACGGTATTGCGGCGAGCGATCCGGTGATCACCAGTGCCAGAAGCATGGTAAGTATAACCATGCCGCGCCGCATCTCGCCGGGCTCCATGGCGATCGCGCCGCCGTCGGTCATCGCCGCGCCCTCGGCGCCCAGGAAGGCAGCCACCCGCTCCTTCTCCTCACGCCGGTAGATCCACGCCGAGATCAGGCCTACGAGGAGGGAGACGAAGAGCACTCCGCCGATCCGCCATACGCCAATGCGCCAGCCGATGACCTTGAAGGTCAGGATGAAGCTGAGGACGTTGAAGGCGGGGGCCGCGAAGAGGAACGTGAACGCCGGCCCAATGCCTGCGCCCGCCCGGTAGATGCTGAGGAAGAGCGGCACTATGTTGCACGAGCACATGGACAGCATCATGCCCGCCACTGGCGAGATGAGGTAGGCTCTGGTCCGGCTCGCTCGAGGGCCCAGGTAGCGAAGAACCGCGCCCTTGGGCATGAATACCGCCACGGCCCCAGCCAGCAGAAACGCAGGCAAGACCGTGCTGAGAATCTTCGGGGTGAAGATGCAGCACGAGAGAACGCTCACTATGTCGGACAGGTGTTGACCCATTTGGCCACCTTAGCGCGCCCGGGACGGGGCTGGGGTGTTAGGCAGTGGAACGCCTCCACGCGGCAACGAGGTTCCGATACCCAGGTCACAGCGAGAATGCGGCGAAAGCTGACCTGCTCCCATCCACGCCGCCAGTCACTACGTCAGACTGAGCACCATTTCCGCCCCGGGCGACATGGGTAGCGTAACTGCCCTCAAGCCGCGTTTCGGGCAAGCATGAGCGATTGCCCCCAGCCGTGAAGGAAGTCCCCTGCCAGGTGTTGAAGTGCCGGCTATAGGGATGGAACCTGGCACTGTGATGGTCTGCGACATCGCCCCTAACCTGCCCCCAAGAATGGTACCACTCGCTATGTTAGACTAAGCACGGCTTCGGCCTTGGGCGACCGGCGGAGCGTAGCGCCAACAAGGGCGCAATCGGTAGGCAAGTGGTCGCCTGGCATCACAGTCTGGAACAGAAGTGGGCCACCCCTACACTTCGGCGAAGTCAAGGTTGAGACCAGTGGCGATCAGCACGTCTTCGAGGTCTACCTCTATCTCGAGGACCTCGACCCCGGGGTAGTGCGCGTCGAACTGCATGCCGACGCCATCGAGGGCGGCAGCCCGCTGCGCCAGGAGATGAAGCGCGTTCGCCGACTGGCCGGCGAGTCGGGCGGCTATGTCTACAGTGCGGCTGTGTCTGCGGTCCGCGCAGCGGCGGACTATACGGCGCGAGTGATACCTTACCGCGGCGGCGTTGCGGTGCCCCTGGAAGCCAATCCCATTTTGTGGCAGCGGTGATTCGACCTCGAAGGGCAGCAGGACGAAGGAAGACGACCCATGCTGGTCTGGACCTCGGGTACTGGTCCATCTGCAAGGAGAGGTTGGCGGCGTGAGGTCCCCCCACAGGCCGTGCGAGTCGATTGGTCTGAGACCACCGTGGCGGCACTCGCGGGGATGCTCCAGTACGGTCACACTGCTTCGGCCATCAAGAGCCTGCCTGATGCGCCTGAGGCCCAGGACCCCTGCTACAGAGCGGGCTGCAGCCCTGGCTCTGAACCCGCAACCTCGTCTGGGCCAGGTCCCGTGAGGGCCGATCTCCGTAGCAAAGGTACAATCGTCAGGCCCTGAACGAGGACTGAGAACGTGACTACGCCGAAGGCTACCATCACGATGTTGTCTCGACCAGCTACCTCGGAGGGCAGTCCCAGGGCCAGCGCGAGGGCGAGGGCGCCGCGAAGGCCACCCCAGAACAGCATGTGCTGATCGCGGGCGCGGACTCGCCAAGCCGACCAATGCCAGAGCACAGAACAGCCATAGACCGACAAGGCCCGTCCGAGTATGACAGCGCCGATCGCGATCAAGACGGGGAGCCACCCCTTCAGGAGGTTTTCCTGGGTCAGGCGCGCCCCGATCAGCAGGAAGACCAGCGAATTGGCGACGAACGCGGCGTACTCCCAAAAGGACGCCACTTCCTCACGCCCGCGGATTGAGATCGCCCCAGCCGGACCGACGTTGCCAACCAGCACCCCGGCGGTCATGGTAGCCATGACACCGGACAACCCGAAGTGCTCGGCCACCAGGAAGGAGCCGTAGGCCGCCGCAGTCGTAAACGTGATCTCAACTAGGTGATCGGTAGTGCGGCCGGCCAGTAGCAGGACGAGTGCGCTGACCGCGCCCCCGCAGGTTATGCCCCCAACGACGGTAACCAGGAAACGTCGGGGGATCTCCCCGGCCTCGACGTGGCCGCCCCCGACCGTCGCCAGAGCCAGGCCGAAAAGCACGGCGACGGTGCCGTCATTGAACAGACTCTCTGACTCCATCAGCAGGTGAAGCCGGCCTCCCACCTTGGCTTCCTTGAAGGTGGCAATCACCGAGACCGGGTCCGTAGCGGAGATCAGCACCCCAAACAGGAGTGCGGCTTCCCACGACCATCCCGCAACGAAGTGCATGCCCAGGACGATGCACCCCGCCGAGACGACGACTCCGAGGGTCGCCAGCACACCGACCACAATCATGTCTCTGCGCAGGGCCTTCCAGTTCATATGAAGCGCCGCTTCGAAGATCAGGGGCGGCAGGAAGGCCGTGAAGACCATCTCCCTGGTGAGCTGCGGGACTGACTCGGCCCCAAGCAAGGCCAGGCCGATGCCGGCCACCACGAGCCCGACCGTGTACGGAAGCCGCAGGCGTCGCGCCACCATGGCGACGATGGCAGCGACTAGCAGCAGGACTTCAAGACGTTCAGCGCTAAGGGCCATCTGGGTATCGCTCTCTCGTCCTTACCTGCCTCACCCGGCCTCCGCCCACTGGGGTGAGCTGCCCCGAGTAGCGGTGCCAACACCCATGCCAGGCCCAGCACGCTTTCCGCCCCGGGGCAGGCGGCTGGCCACCTGAAGAGCTGGGCGGCGTCACTGTGCTGTAAGGCCTTCGCCAACGCTCCACCAGCACCTTCGCCTCCCGCAGTGTCTCTAAGGTTTCCAGCCCTGCCTCCTGGTCAGGGCGGACAGGGGCAAGCTTACATACCGCCGGCTCACAGCGGCCCAGTGATACTCATCATAAGTAAGGTTAGACGACGGTGCGCCCGGGCTCAATCAACCCTCACGGTGGCCTGGCTCTTGGGCAATAGGCGCCGGCGGGCAAGCCCTCTTGGCTATGCCTTACGCCCCTTTGGGTTGGCCCCCGTTGGGTCTATACTGACCTGCAGGTTGGCCTTGTTACCGGGGCAATGTCAAGCTTGGTGCCCTCCCCGACCTGGTGGCCTTCGAGCCCGGGTAAGACTGAACCCGTCCGCAACCAGGACCCGAAGCCCGAAGCCCTCAGCCACCCTTCGCCCTAGCCCTCATCGCCCCGAGCAGGCGGCTCGGGCTAGTGACGATCCGCTGTACGAGGGTCATTGGCGTGCCCGTGACCCGCGACAGCTTCCCACCGTTCACTACCAGGTACTCGAAGCTACCATCGTCCGCGAAGGTCGGTCCGTTCTTCAGGACAGCCTCGTACTCCTCACCGGGGACGCCGTTGACGAACACCCGCCAGGTATTGCCCACCTTACCGGCGTAGGCGAACTGCTTGCCGTCGGTGCTGAAGTAGGGGGCGTTCGCGCCGATATCGTCGACGGCTGGCTCCTCCTTACCGTCCACGACGACAACCCACTTCTGTCCCTGCTCGCCCACGTAGGCGATCCGCGTCCCCTTTTCGTCGAACCTGGGACTGGTCTTCATGATCCCGTCGAAAGCAGGTCCGGGCTTGTCGTCCACCACCAGGTACCACGACTTTCCCTTCAGCGCGATGTAGCAGAGGTGACTGCTGGACGGCGTGTATATCGGGCTATCGCCGGCGATCTCGTCGTAGGCTGGCCCCAGCTTGCCGTCCCGCACGAGAAACCAGTTCGCACCGTCCTGGGCGACGTAGGCGATTGTCTTGCTGTCCGGGCTGAAGGCCACGCTCCCCTTCAGTATCCCGTCGTGCGGCGCGTCGGCCTTGCCGTCAACAACCACCAGTTGCTTGTCGCCCTGTCTGGCCTGGTACGCGTAGCGCGAGGTGTCCGGGCTATAGGTGAACCCATCGTCGGGAATCCCGTCATACTCCGGCCCCGGCTTGTCATCCATGACCATCAACTGCTTGCCATTCTGCGAAGCCGAGTAGGCGTAGTGGGCGCTGTCATTGCTGTAATCGCCGCCCGCCCCTAGGATGCTGTCGAACTCCGGCCCCGGTTGGCCGTCGTGGACGAACACCCACCTGCCCCCGTTTTGTGCCGCGTACACGAGGTGCTTGCTGTCCGAGCTGAACTTAAAGCTGCCGGTGCCCAGGTTGTCGTACTCAGGTCCCGCCTTGCCGTCCACTATCACGACCGACTTCCTCCGCGCAACGTTGGCGGCGCCGTAGGCATAGCGGGTCCCATCGGGGCTGAACACACCGGGGACTATCATGTCGTACGGCGTCCCCTCCACGCCGTCCACGACCGCGAGCCACCCATCCTTGCCGTGGGCCTCGTAGGCCACATGCTTGCCGTCGTCGCTGAACACCACGGTGCCGGCGGCGATGCTCGTATATTGCCCGCCCGCCTTGCCGTCCACGACCACCGTCCACGTGCGCCCGTAATCCACGACTTGGACAGACTTGTCGGCCGCCGTCTTGCCATCGATGATTATCGATTGGTGCGCCTTCTCCAGCCAGCCGGGATACTCCACCCGAGGTTGGCCCGGAGTGAAGAAGATGGACCCCTTTCCGGTTCCGGCAGCGTAGGCGAGATGGCCCCCGTCCGCGCTGAAGGTGATGCTGTCCGGGGCGATGTCGGTATACGTGTCCCCGGGCTGACCATCGAGGGCCACCGCGTAGCCGTCCCCGGCCTGGACCATGTAGGCCGTGTGCCAGCCGTCGGCGCTGACTACCGGCGTGCCGGCGAGCTTGTCCACCGCTCCCAGCTCCGCAGTCTCGAAGCGGTAGCTCTGCCCTCGGGCGCCGACAACTACCATGGCGCCGGCCAGCACTACGACGACTATCAGAGTCCCCCACAGCAGTTTACGTCCCATGGCTCTCGCCCTCCCCCGTTCAGCATTATCCCTCGGACTATCACTGAGTGATAATGATACCCCTTCGGCTCGCCCTTAATCCAGTCGCCCAAATCTTACCTGCGTCTCGTAGGCGAGGACGATCTTCCCGCCCTGGCTATGCTCGGCAAATATCCCCTCAAGTCCGCGCATAACCTCCTCGTGCCCGGGCTGGCCCGGCTCCGGCGTCGTCGAGCGCGACGTCATCCTGCCCTTGAACCCGGCGAGGTCGAGCACCTGCTCGTTGGGGCACGTCCGTGTCTGGTAGCCGCCCGGTCCGAAGAAGTCGGCGACGTCGCCCAACCCGCCTTATGTCTTGATCGGCCCGGGGCGGGCACATACTAACACCCAACTTAGACGTGTCTCGGCGGCAAGGTCAATGCGGGTCATGGCCAAGCACCACCACAGCCGACCGAGGCCGATTACTACGCGATGTCGTCAATTTGGGCGTCAATGATCACGTCGTTGACGCGGCGGAACTTGAGGATGTACTCCTTCATGTCCTCGACGATCTTCTTCATGTCGAGGCCGCGCGTGCCCTGGGTGCGGGCGCGGCGAATACGACCGCCGATGTAGACCGTGCCGCCGATGCAGGTCACCGTCACCAGGGTTGGGTCGACGGGCATCTTGTAGATCTCCCGGATGATGCGGCGGGAGACTTCCCTGTCCTCGGTTGGCATGTGGGCCACCTGTCCGGTACACCGGGATCGGCCATACCAGATGAGTCTTGTTCCTTCATAGGCTGAACGGCCGCCCATCTGATGTAAAGGCTCGCCGGCGGGCCAAGACCACCTGGGGATCGATCTGCCGTGCGTCCTTCAGCATCTGCCGTCATCCCCGCCTTACCTGTTTGCGCCAGACCCCCGGAACGTTTCCTCTTTCGCTCATCTCTGAGGCGTGCGATTAGTTAGCTGCGGATGTCGAAGCGGTAGCCGACGCCCCAGACCGTGCTCAGGGACCAGTCCACGTCGCGGTCCTCGTGGAGCTTCTTGCGCAGGCGCTTGATGTGCGTGTCGACCGTGCGCAGGTCGCCGCCCGGAGTGCTGTAGCCCCAGACCTGCTCGATGAGTTCCTCACGGGTGAAGACTCGTCGGGGGCTGCTCGCGAGCTTGAAGAGAAGGTCAAACTCCTTGGGCGTGAGATGGATCTTGTCGCCCAGGACCCACGCGGTCCGGCTGGGCAGGTCGATCTCAAGGCCCGGGTAGGACAGGTGCTTCTTCTGCGCGGCGGCCTTCTCGGCAAAGACGGCTCAGCGTAGCATCGCTCGGATGCGCGCGACAAACTCGCGGGGCCGGAAGGGCTTGACGATGTAGCCATCCGCGCCGAGTTCGAGCCCAACGACCGTGTCTACTTCTTCGTCCCTGGCCGAAACCAGGATGATGGGGATGCCGCTCTTGGCGCGGATCTGCCTGCAGACATCGAAACCGTCGGGACCCTCGGGCAAAAGCATGTCGAGCACCACGCAGTCCGGCGCCACCTCGTCGAAGATCTGCAGGGCCTGGGAGCCCGTAGTTGCGTGCCTCGTCTCGTAGCCTTCGGACCCGAGGACGGCTACCATGACCTTGGCGTCGTCCGGGTTGTCCTCCACGACGAGAATGCGTTTCCTATCGCTCGCCACGTTGTTCGCTCCTCATGGACACCAAGGTCAATGGTGGCCTTGCCTGCGGGAACGGGCCCAAGATGAAGATCAGCACGGACCCGACCTGCGCTGGCCACGGAACATGTAGCACCTGTAGAGGCACTCTTCCACCCAAACGTGCTCTGTCTTGCACGCCAAGGCCAAGCTACCAATTTCGGGCCGCACCGGCAATGATCCATCACCACCCAGGGCGTTAGACGACGTCACGCCCCTGCCCAGCCAACCCTCCCCGGTGGCAAGGCTCTTGGGCTAGCGGCGCCGGCGGACAAGCCCTCGTGACTGTGCCTCTCGCCCACCCTAAGGCTGGACCGGATCGAGTCCATGCTGACCTTCAGCAGGGCTTCGCTAGCGGGCCAAAATCATGCACGAGGGCGGCGCCAAGTTCGGCTTCTACTACGACCACCCCAGGTGGCAAAACTAAACGGTGGACCAGGTCTGGGCAGCCTGTGCGCCATAGCGCAAGTTACCGCACAGTCACATACGTCGGCCTCGATCCCGCGTCCACGATGGCGGCGCCCCCGTCACGACTAACATCGACGGCTCGCCCAAAGGTTCCGACCGCCGTTACCTTCGCCTCCTTCGCGACGGCCAGCCTTACGGCAGCCTTCCCTTTCAGCGTCCACACCACCCACACTGTCCGCCCGCCCGTCTGCCCGTCCGGCGTGCGGAAGCACAACGCCGTCACCCCTGCCTCCGGCTGCTTGGTCACTACCGGCTCCAGCCCCTCCACCTGCGATGCCGCCACTGCCACGCTTACCGCCAGCGGCGTGACCTGGTCGTTCATCTCACTGAACATCGCCAGGTCGGTCTTCTCCGTCAGCCGGTACGCAAAGGCCGCGTAGTAGAGGGTCTTCGCCACGCCCGACGCCCGCTCACACAGCATCGTCACCGCCACCACCCGCGCGTCCTCGCGGGGGTCCTCGGCTCCACGATTCGGCAGCCAGAACTTGCGCGACGCCGTCTGCGGGCTCATCCCGATCTCTGTGTCCCACACCGGCATCTCACGCCCGACGTCTGCGCGCATCTTTCCGCGCATCGACGCCATGAAGTCCACCAGCGGCTGCGGCCCCCCGAGCACTTGTGTCGTCGCCAGCCCGTAGCCGTGATAGCTCACTGCATCGCAATGCTTGAACAGCCCCGCCTTGATCGCCGCATCCCACCACGGGTTATCAGCCGACGGCCCTGCGGCGCCACCTCCACCGATCACGAGAGCTTCGGGATTCGCTTGCTTCGCCGCCGCATAGGCCCGCGCCAGCATCTCTACATAGTGCTCCTCGTTGCTCTGCCCGCCCGGTCCCTTCCCACCAAAGACCGGCTCGTTCATGACCTCCCACGCGTCTACCTTCCCGCGCCAGTGCCCGACCGTCTCACGCACGTACCGCTCCCAGTCGGCGTAGTCGCGGTCGGGATACGCCGTCGCCGACCAGTTCAGTTCCTTGCCCTCGCCCATCCGCCACGCCGGCACGCCATCGAGCAGCCCGAGCACCCGGTACCCCGCCCGCAGGTACTGGTCGATCTGCGCGTCGACCGTCGCCCAGTCGAACTGCCCACGCTTGGGCTCGACCATGGGCCACTTTGTCGCCATGCACACATCATGCATCCGCGCCCATCTCAGCCCGCACTTCGGCAGCGTCGTCATCCACTGCGGCGTCTTCCACCCGTCGATCGCCGGATGCGTCCCGGCCTGCCACCGGTCGATCGCCACGTCCGGCATCTTCGGCACGCAGGCCACCAGCGCCTCGCCCTCCTCCCCATCCTTCAGCCCGCTCCGCGTCGTGAACCGCCAGTATCCGGGCCGCAGATCGGCAATCCGCAGCATCCCTTTCCGCTCAGCGGGCACACCCGACGTCGCAGCTGCCAGGGCGACATCATAGGTCCGAGCCACCTTCCCATCCTCGTCGGCACACTCGATCTTGATCTTCGCAGGACCCTTCGCACCACCGCCCCACTCGACGCTCCTCACCTCGAGGGTCACCGCCTCGCCCTCGACGACCACCCCGTTCGGCTTGTCCGTCGCCATCGCCATCTCACGTTCCGCCCGCGGCTTGAACGGCGCCGTCTCACCCGCATGCAGGTCGACGTCATCCACCCAAAGGTGCTTGCCTTCGGGGATCCTCGCGAACAGCCACACTCCCGCGTACGGCGCCATCGAGACCGACCCGTACGCCGCCGGGGTCTTTTCCGTGAACTCCAGCCGCTCCCATTTCCCCTCAGGCACGCCCATCGTCCGCTGCGCCCCGCTCGGGCCCGACCGCATCAACTGCAATCGCGCACCCGCGTAGTCCGCCCGCGCCGACACCGCCACCGTATAGTCCTGGCCGTAGGCGACTGGATAGCACGCACAGCTCACCGATACATCGCCAATCATCCTCACTGACCGTCGCCCGCTCACCGCCGTCGTCTCATCCAGCTCCGCCAACCCCGGCAGATGCCCCGGCGTCCAGGGTGCCTCGCTGCGCCACAGCCATCCGTCCCACCCCAGCTCGAAGGACGCGTTCTGCACCATGTTCCCACGCAGCGGCGGCTCCTGAACTGGCGGCGCGCCTGCGTATTCCTCGACGCGCAGATCGCCCAGCCACAGCGTCCCCTGCCCGTAGATCATCATCATGACCGCCGCATCGTCGCCGCCCTCCGACGCCGCCACTACGAAATCGAACCGCTGCCACGCCTCGCTCGCCGTGCCTCGCGCCTCGGCGTAGATTGTGTAGGGAGCTGGCATCTTACGCAGCAAGATCGCGAAGTCTTTGCGCCCGGTCGACGCCACCGTCCCGCTGATCCGGTACGTCTTCCCGGCCGTGACGGTTATCGGCCCCGCAAACTGCATCTGCGCGAAATTGCTCACGCCGATCTCCAGCGACTTGCCGCCGATTCCGTTTGTCTGCACGATCCGGTACGTCGTCTTGTCACCGGTCCAGGTATTGTCCTTGACCACGCTCTCGGCCACCGGCGCGCCTTCCGGCACGGCTTCGAAATCCTGGCTGAGCAGCACCCTCCCTTCCGGCGCCGCATGCACCAAAGCCACCGCGATCACCACGGCTGTCGTGAGGCCCGTCGCGTTCCTCATCGTACCTCTCCACTGATCCCAAGTGCGGCATCCAGACGCGTGCCAGAGTCAGCGAGGTCCGGCAAGGCACCCGTCTTTGGTCCACCTGCAGGCGCAGTCTTCCATCCAGACGTGGTGTGTCCTGCACGCCAAGGTCAAGCCACCTGTGTCAGGCCGCACTGGTCAGAATTCATCAAGACATAGGGGTGGTTAGACGACATGGATTACCCAAACGGGCGGCGAAGGGGCGCACCGGCCCTGAACCTGAGCAGGAGCCCTGCCTTGTAGCCTGAAAACTCTCACTGCAGGTGGATCAAACTCGGGGAGCACTCCAAAAGGGCTTATACTCACATTCAACCTGGACCTGTTTTCGGGGTCCAGACCACGCCGGGCTACGAGGGCTCGCAGATGACGGTTCGGACTGTCCAGCGCGGCGATGAGGTCGGATACTGCTTCGCCCCCCATCCCCACGAGGGCATGTTCAGCCCTGACGCGCGTCAGCCAGGCGTTATCAGCAAGGTCGCCAACCATCGCTCTGGCCTGCAGATCCCAGTTGACGGCGGTGAATTCGACCAGCAGGGCCTGCACCTGCGGCTCGGCATACAGCGTCGCTGACGTCAACACCAGGGCAATCAGGACGGATGCCGGAACCGACAGTCTGGCCACGGACGCACCTCGCATTCTCAGAGCTTGTGAGTCATTCAGGTACCCACCGCGAAGCGGAGCAGATCAGCTCTGGGGTTCCGTGGGACCGCTGTCTGACCTTCGCGGGGCGGTGAACGCAAGGACGAGGGTCCCGCCGACCACCATCGCAGTCACCCACACGACTCTAGGGATGCCTGTGAGATCGGGCAGCATGATGCAGCCGTAGTTCGCGATGGTGTCCAGGGGCTTGCCGATGGCGGGCCATATCCCGGCGTAGACAAGCGCCCCGAACATCATGCCCACCACGGCGGCCAGGGCATCGAGGCGGCCTGCCGCTGCGCCCGCGAGCCCTGTGCCCGGGCAGTAACCGGTCAGTCCAAAACCGATCCCGAGTAGGGCGCCCCCCAGCAGGACTGACACGATCGCTGTAGGCGGCACCCCAAAGTGCGCGATGCCAAGCTGCTCCAACACGTAGGTCCCCAGCATCCCCACCAGCACAAAGACGGCGATCGTTCGCATGGCATGGAAGTCCCGGAGGCGGAGCGTCCCGACGATCTTGTCAGGGTCCGCCAGCCCGCTCAACAGCAACGCCGCCCCAAAGAGCACTCCGATCATGAAACCGGTGATTTCCATTGTGGCACACCTCCTAATTCTCGATCTCCGGGGCGTGCGGATAGGCGACCCGCGCGGCGAGCATCCCCAGGAGGAATAGAGGGATCGTGAATGGGATCGCGGACAGGGACAGTTGGGCCCAGGCGCTTGCAAACTGTCCGCTGGTGCAGCCGTGAGCCAGGAGCGCCCCGAGTAGTATCATGGCGCCCCCGGCGAAACAGGTTGCGAACCGGGCCCATCCGGGGGCCGTACCATGGTTGGCCTGCCACCACGCCGTGGTGGAGCGCAGCTTCCAGCGGCCGATCGCGAGTGCAGCAAGGGCAGCGCCCACGACGATGCCGACATCAAACCACCAGCCATATCCAAGGCTGGCGGGGCGGAACTGCGCCGGGAGTTCATGGCCGCGGACGAGACCGGGCATTGCTCGCCCCAGAACATGGACCTGGGCGGCCAGGAACTGATCGGACACACCCAGCGGTCGGGCGACCGCGATGGCGATCGTCTGGACAAGCCCCAAGATCAGGCCGCCCGCCCACCACGGCAGCGGCGCTTTCCTCACCACAGACTCACCCATCGGTATCCCTCCAGACCGACGGCTCTCCGTGTCGCGCTCTCATGACATTGCCCCCGAAAACAGGTCCAAGTTGAATGTGAGTATAAGCCCTTTTGGAGTGCTCCCCGAGTTTGATCCACCTGCGCGCACCATCTTCCATCCGGACGAGGCGTATCCTGCACGCCCCAACCAAGCCGCCTCTGTCAGGCCGCCTACCTCAGCGTCGACCATTACGTAAGTCGGGTTAGACGACAGGTTACAGGGCCGACGCGGCGCCGAGGCCGAGAAGGTAGCGGCGGCGATTCTGGCGAACCTGCATGTCAGACGGGCGGCTGTTCCGCCCACGAAGGAACGACACCCATTTGGCATGGGTAATCCAGGTTCTACAGATCAAGCACCGGGCGGGACGCCGGTAAAGGCCAGGGCGGACCATTGACTCCTGGTCGCGAAGGCGCTACGCTGCCGTCGATGGGTTGAGGATTGCCGGCTGGGCCTCGTTGGCGGTTACAACTTTGTCGGTGCGGGAGGGGGTTGCCGTGAGTTGTCGCATCTGGGTTGTTGCAGGTTTGGCTCTTCTGGCGTTGATGGCCCTCAGCCTTGCCTCCTCGGACTTCAATGTCATCCCGTTGCCTGACGCGACTTATCTCTCGGAGACGACCAAGATACCGCTCGTCGGGCCCGACTTCACCTTTGTGACCTCCATCACCGACGGGACCTTGACGGCCAACCTCTCGAACCCCTGCATGCTCACTACGGTTCCGGGCAGCTGGCACAACTGGAGTTCGCCGCCCCTGTCCGAGTCCGCCACGCCGCGGGTGCTCAACACCTTCGACAAGCTCTCGCTGGAGATGGACTTCAGCTCGCCGGTGAAGATCTTCGGCGCGGAGATGGAGGGGAACGCGTACGGCACCTGGGGCATGGACGCCTTCTTCTACGACGGCGCTACGCTGGTCGGCAGCATATCGCGGGATGTCACGACCCCTAGCGGCGCCCTGCTGTTCGCCGGCTACAGCAACACCGACAGCTTCGATCACGTCGTCCTCGACGTCGGCAGCGCGGACGCGATCACCCTCGGCGCAGCCGAGGTGAGATACTCCTTCGACGCTCCCCGGCAGCCGGTGCCCGAGCCCGGAACGTGCACGCTGCTCGGGCTGGGGCTTGTGGGTCTGGTGGGGCGTCTGCGGCGGAAGAAGTAGTAGGCAGAAGCAACTTGGCTTCACACATCATGCACCGGCGGCGGCCTACGCTGCCGGTGCTTTTCTTTGTCGGCCATCGGCTTGAAGGGCGGGAAGGGCGAGAGTATCCTTAGGTCAGGCAATAGGGCATAAGCGCCAGCACGAGACCGCCACAAAGAGCGCCCACGATCACTCCGATAGATCCTCCCGACAGCATTCCGGCCCCTGCATGCGTGGCCAATATCGTGATCTGCATCCCGCGGGAACCCCAGACGACCGTATCGCCCGCAACCCAGGGAGGGTCGAGGGTTAGGTTCCTATGGCAACCGGGACAACGAACCGACGTGAAATGCTGCTGCGTTGGCTGTGCGACCGGGATATGCGCCGGTGGAGGCGCAGCGGTCGAGAGCGGTGAGCCTGGCTGCGATGGACGAGCAACATCATCGCCCAGGTCCTCAAGGGTTATGTCGATCACGAAGGGACGTCCGCACGACGAGCAGACGGCGTCGGCTCGCCGATTGGCAATGCCGCAATGCGGACTGAGCCCTCTTGGCCATGCTTCATGCCCCCTTTGGGTTGGGCCCAGGTCGGGTCTATAGTGACATTCAACTTGGACCCGTTAGTGGGGGTAAGGTCAGGTAGCGGCTGCGCCGCGAACAGGCGTAAAGTGCATATTTTAAGGAGTCCTGGCCGCGCGGAACCCGTTGTAGGAGTAGCGGAGTGACGGCAGGAACCAGTTACGGAAGGCGGAGCGGCAATAGCCTGCATCGACGTACCAGGACCCGCCCCGCAATACGCCATACTCGCCGCTGTCCGGCCCCTGCGGATCGTCCGTGGGCGACTGCGCATAGTACTTCTCGCCGTACCAGTCCCTGCACCACTCCCAAACATTGCCCGCCAGGTCACTCGCCCCGCACCAACTGTTTCCCGGCGAAAGGCTGCCCACCGGGAAGGTCGTCCCCTTCGGGCCCTGATTGGCGTTGTTGCAGCACTTCTTCGGGTCCCACTCGTTGCCCCACGGGTACTTGCGGCCCTCCGGCCCCCGGGCCGCATACTCCCACTGCGTCTCGGTGGGCAGGCTCAGTTCGTAATGCTTGCAGTACGCCTTCGCCTCAGCCAACGTCACGCAGACAACCGGGTGATTGTCGGCCTGATCGCTGTCCTTGGGGAACTCGGCGCCCGTCTCCCGGCAGTACTGTCGATATCCAGCATTAGTCACCTCGCACTTCCCCAACCAGAAGCCCTTCGTGATCCCCACCCGGTGCGCCGGGTGTTCCCAGGAATACCCTTCCCCCTCAGGGCTCCCCATCTCGAACCCCCCTGCGGGGACCCAGACCATCTTGCCGCCATCCGGGCCGGTAATCTCATCCCCAACCTTCGTGCCGGGCCGTTCCCAGGGCTTATCCGCCTGGGCAAAACAGACAGCCAACACGGCCCGCAGAGTCAGCACAGAGATAACGAGAAACGACCATCGGAGATTCATGAGCGTGACCTCCCTGGGATGCGCCGGTCTATTCCTGGCCCGTGGCGGGCCTACAGCCTGGATAGGGCCTTCTGCCGCATGACTACGACGTCACCTGCAACGGGACAGCCCTGCTTGTCTCTTCGCCGCCCCGGGCTCAAAGTCGGCAGTGGCGTCCCTTCGCTGGTCCCTCCCCCAACCCAAGGCAGGGCGCGAACGCCACGTACCGCGTCGGCACCTGGGCTCCAGGAACAAGGGTCAGGGGTTGACGGTGCCACCAGGAGGGGTGCCGCCGCCGCCGCCGATGCTGCCGCTGCCGCCGGGGGGGGCGCCAATGATGCCAACGGTCACTATGGCCTCGATCTTGAGGGTTGCGGCGTCGTAGCGGATCAGCTTTCCATTGAGGACGACGAACACCTTGCCGTTGGCCGCTGCGACAGCCGGAGCGTTCGTCTGGGGGGACTGACCTGCTGGCAGGGCGGCAGTGAGGCCTCCTCCCTGCGACCCCGTGGCCGGGCCTGCCGATGCCGGGCCCGCGGCCGTGCCGAGGTGAGGCAAGACACCTCCCTGGGCCCCCGCGCCCAGGGCGAACCCCGCCAGAACGATAACCGTACCGATTACCGCCATGCCAACGCCAACCCGCCTCAACGATCGACCGTGCTCGGACATCCCCATCACCTCGTTGGCGGTTGCGTGCGCAACCGAGAGTCTAGCCGGGATTACCATATCAAATGGGTGTCGTTCCCTCATCCGCTGAACAGCCGCCCATCTGACGGGCAAGTTCGCCGTTGGCGCCATGACCTTGCCCTCCATAACAGGTCCAAGTTGAATTTCAGTAGTGCGCTCACTGGCGCCCCGGCCCCTAACGCCGCCCCGGGCGCTGATGTGCTCCGGAGGCACTCCTTCCCGCGAAGCGGCGAGCTACTTATAGAAAAGCATCATGGGGGACGGAGCAGGTACCGCCACCAGTTCAGACCGGCGGTAGCCCGCTTCCTTGGCCCAGGCCCGGTACTGTGGATAGGTGAAGGTGGCGCCCTCGGGTGTGTGCACCAGCATGTTCAGCGCGAATAGGATGGCGAAGCCACCACCGTCTTTCCCTCGCCGCTGGTCATCGGCCACGAAGTCGGCGATGGCCATGGTCCCCCCAGGCTTCAAGGCCCTGTATGTCTTGCGGAAGAGCCGGCGCGTGCGGCGCTCCCCCTCCGAATGGCAGATGTGCCCCAGCAGCGCCAGGTCGAACTCACCTTTGCCGAGGTCTACCTCGCCGATGTCGCCGGGCAGAAACGAGAAGCGCTCCTCCACCCCATAGATCCGCGCAAATTCCATCGCCACGTCGAGCACCGGCGGAAAGTCAACGGCGGTGACCCGAGCCGCCCGGTTGCCAACGGCGAAGGCCATGCTCCACGGAGCCGCCCCACACGCGACGTCGAGGATGTCCACTTCCCCACGGCCGAAGCGCCCCTTGGTCTTCTCGAACAGCGCTCGGGCGGTGAGGTAGTTGCCCGGAAAAAGCATTCTTACCAGGCTTACGAAGAACTGCTGGGCGGCCGACGGTTCAACGATGTTGTTCACGGGCTCGCCCGTGCGGATCACGTCCGCAAGCTTCGACCACGAAGCCACAAGAGCCGTAGCGTGCTCCAGCCAGTCGGCGAAATACGTCTCAGGGTCGACACCCGGGACCTCCAGAACGCTTTGCATCGCTGCTGGAAGCCGGTACAGACTGTCGGTTCGCTCCAGCTGGCCGGTGGCCACGAGGGCGTCCAGCAGCATCGTGACACCCCGCTCCTTGGCGCCGGCAGTGCGGGCCAGGGCTCTAGCCGTAGCCGGGCCCTTGACCAGCCGCTGGAAAAGGCCAAGCTGCACGGCCGAGGCCGTGGTCTGCGTGATAAGAGCCGCGAAAAGCGGTTGAACGGCGCTACCCAGTGCGTTCTCTTTGGGAACTGATGCCTTCGCCGCTTGTGCCATAGTCATGCCTCCCGTTGCTGGCGGGGCTTCTCATGGCCCGCGCTTGGGTGTGGCATATCACTGAGTAGGAGTGGTGTCAAGGGGCGGTATGTCGGCAGTAAGGCGGCTGATAGCCCAAAGCGCTGTTGTGCCTCAGGCTGCTGTAAGGCCTTGGCCATGGCTCCGCCGGCACCTTCGGCTCCCCTGGCCTGTGGCCCAGAGGCCAGATGATCTTGCCTGTACGGGCGCTATTCATCTGCACTGCGTTCGCCACAGTCCGTGCTCAGCGATGTCTTGGGCAAGCTCGGCCAACTCTGCCTCGGTCATGGATGGCATGAGCGCGGCGGCTGGGTGGAGGGGATACTCGAGGCCCTGATGGCTGCCGGGCAAGCCCGCAGCGATACTGACGATCTTGCTGGCGCTCTTTGATGGTGTGGTCCTCAGAGCATGTCACCCCTGGAAACGAGGCCCCACGGTGCCTTCCCACAGGGGGCGATGTCGAAGGTCATCACCGCGCCAGGTTGGACCGGCCCTCGAGTTCCATGCATGCAGCCGGCACTCCAACACCTGGCAGCGCACTTCCTGCACGGCCGGGGAAAATCGCTCATGCTTGTTCACAAGGGGGCCTGAGGGGTAGTTACGCTCCGCCTGTCGCCCAGAGGGAAACCGTGCTGAGTCTGGCAGGAGTGTTGGTACCGCTTATGGGGGCAAGTCAACGCCTCCCTCGCCGGGCGGGGCGGCGGCCTTCGCGGAGTTGGCGCGCCACATCGCGCAGGGCTCGACGGCCATCTTCCTCTGCCGGGAGATCTTCGCGCGGGGCACCAGCCCAGGCGACAATCCAGTGGCGTTCCTGCCGCTAGCGAACATGGGTGCGCTTGTGCCGGTCGTGGGCTGGCTGTACCTGAAGGACGAGTGGGCCAAGCGCCACCGGATCTTCGACGGCCTGCCCTCGGGCGGGCTCATGGACTACACGTACTACCGAGAGATCCTCCCCGACCTGCTATTCCTGGGGCAGGACGAGCCGCCGCAGGAAGTTGCCCAGGTTGCAGGCCAGCACGAACAGACCGTGCCGCACCCGAGCGTCGCACTCCAGGCTCAAGGGCTCCTGTTGGCGCTCACCATTGGGTGCCGCGATCCTTCCTGCGATGCCCCTTGGAACACATCTATGGGCAGTTTCTCACCCTCCCCACCGGGAACCCCACGGGCGACGTGGGCAATGCGGCACTGCTTGTTAGATCTTTCTTGGGTGGTGTATGCTGTGAGATGTATCACTCCGTGATAGTCAAGCG
>PMZA01000306.1 GCA_003170595.1 Armatimonadota bacterium | reverse complement strand
CTGCATCGAGGACGCCAACGAGAGGCGGCGGGATCGCTCAGCGAGCCGCTGAGTTGTGGTAACGTCCGCCCCGACGCCCGTTGGGCGGCCAACCATTATCCACCTAAAACAGAGAGGAGACGACTAACTGGCTTCCCGGCTTCCGGGCCGGGCACCAACAAAGGAGGCTTCGTTGATGCACCACGACATCAAGCGGCTGCTGGCGTTGTTGCTGGTCGCCGCCTCGACTATGGGCGGCACCACCCAGACCGCTCCTATCACCACTCCGGCACACATCCGAGCCGCTCCGGCACCCATCCGTGCCGTTGACGTAGTCGCCACGGCGACCCCTACTCCAGCACCAACAGCGTCCCCTACCTATCACGCTGTCTGGTACACGCCCTCCCTCGAACCCGCGCCTACACCTGCGCCCACGGCCAAGGTCAAGCGCCTCGCCAGTGCGCCCGTGGCAACGGAGGCGCAGGCGTGGGCATACGCCACCCTCGGGGCCCGCGAGTACAACGCTCTCTATCAGATCGTCTGGTTCGAGTCGAAGTGGAATCCAGCAGCCGTGAACACCTACGGTGGTGCGTGCGGACTTGGCCAGGCGTGGCCCTGTTCCAAACTGTCGAGCCTCGTGCCCGACTGGCCAACAAACCCAATCGGTCAACTTCGGCTGTGGCTGATTCCTTACTGTCACCAAAAGTTCGGCACTTTTGTAAACGCCTGGGCTTGGGAGACCATCCACGGTGGCTGGTAGTACGAAAGTACTAGGCTCTGGTCGCCAAAGGTACTATAGCCAGACGGCCATGGCGTGTGGTATCCTTAATACAGGCGGGGGATCGTCCTCCGAACAACAGGGAGAGCGCCATGGACAAATGCAAGAAGTGCGGGCGCGCCATCGCCCTCACGCGGTGGGGCTGGGGCCACGTCGCCACCTTCGCCCGGAAGGTCCGTGCGGACTGGCACCGGGCACAGCCATGAAGATCATTGAATCCCCACTGCCCGGCTGGGCATGGGACCTCATCGAGGCCGTCGAGCGCGGCGAGCGTAAGCCTGACCTAGTTCGGCTGATCGACTGGCGGACGCGGCGCAACGCCAAGTATGACAGGTGGATCAGACAGGCCAAGGCCGGGGACTTCAACGGCACCCACCCCGAGATCGCCGTCCACGCCATCGAGTCGTGGGAGAACCGCAAGGCTTCCCGCAACCTCTCGTCCAGCGGACGAGCCTACCGCGACTGGTGGCGGCCAAGCGGGACGATCACCGTCACGGCGGGGACGGAGGTCCTCGACCAGCGGATGGTTCTCCTTCATGAGATCGCACACCTGCTGACGCCCATGCTATCCCAGCATGATCTGGCTTGGCGGCGCGTCGCAGCCCGTCTGTACTCCAAGTACGGTGGCCCCGAGGTCGTGGCGTGGGCCATCGAGCACGAGCGCAAGCCGCTGCTCATCAACCTGCTGAGGCGCCAGCACCCCGATCTGGCGGCGCCGTTCTAGAGGACCGGGCTGGTCACCGTGACGGGCGACACGGCCATGTTGTTGACTGCCCCGCAGGCCGCGCATTTCGGATATGGACTCGCTATTACCTCCTCGGTCGGCAGCGGCACGCCGCACTCCGCGCAGCCGATGAACAGCGTCTCGTTGAGGCCGGGCCGACCCTTCGTCAGGTGCCGCGCGGACCCGTGGCGGTGGGCCTCCGAGTAACCGTGGAGGCGCAGGTGGTTGATAAAGGCGCTATCCAACGCCGACCAGTGACGCTCCCCTATCTCGTCCGGCAGGGAAGGGTGCCGCCGTGTGAGCGATCCCCGGAATCGAACGGCGCCAAACCATGCACCGAATCCGCCCCAGGGCATCCAGTAGATGGCGGCGCACCATTCCTCGGGGCAATCCTCGAAGCTCTGGAGCATCCCGGGCGGCGCCACGATGTCCTGTTCGATCACGACGAAGGTGTCGCCGGATGCCCAGAGGTCGGCCCAGAGCCGGTAGTACCCCTCGCCATCGGAGGACACATCGATCTCCTCGACCGGCCACCCCTCCAACGCCGCCAGCGCCTCAGAGAAGCGAGTCACAAACGGATAGATCACCCTCACGGCAGCGGGTCCTTGGTCAGCCCATCGTGCGCCAACCACGTCTCCCACCACGCCGACCATTCGGCGTCGCTCCAGCCGCCCATGTGCCGCCAGTGCCAGCCCTGCGTCCCCTGCCCGGCCGCTTCGAGCGCCGCCTTGCCATGGCGGGACTTGGCCTTGGCCTGCTCCAGCGACCGGTACGGTACGTGGCGAATGTAGAGGGTGCTGCGCGACACCTCCTCCCAGGCGTCGCCGTAGATGTGGTTCCCGAAGCTCAGGACGCTACCGGACTTGGGCACGAATGCGACCTTGTGATCAGGCGTCAGGTCACGGCGCCAGACGACGCGCTTGAACGGGTTGCGCTCCTTGGCGTCGTCGGTCGGCTGGGGGTGAAACTCATAAGCGCCGACCTTCACCTGTTGTGTCGCCAGCGAGGGGAGGACCTCGTAAATCTTCCACGCGGGCGAATACACGTACTCATCCATATCGAACGGGACGACCCACGTTGCTCCGTACTCAGTGCGAGCTAATTCACTGAGGCGGTTCATCGTGAGGTTCTGGCGATAAGGGAATGAGGGCTCGTCTTCGATGTGCAGTCGGGGCTCGGACAGGGCGATGTCGAGCAGCATCTCGTGGGTGCCATCCGTAGACATATTGTCAGCCACAATTACGTGGTCACACTCGGCGACCATATGCCTAACGGTAAAGGCAACGATATCAATCTCGTTGTGAACCATGGACACGCCGACGACGGTCATCGGCTCATCCTCTTGGTGGACCGGCCGCCGTGCCAGCCGCAGTGGCGACACATCTTCCGGTAAGGATAGGCGCTGCACATCTCAGGCCGGTCGCCGTATCGGATGCACTTGCGGGTCCGCTCTTCCCAGTTTCGACAAGTGTAGAGGTGTCCCTCGCCCGCCTCTAGCGGGGAGCCACCCAGGATCGACTTGGGCCAATCGATGCCCGTATCGGCGGCCCGCTGCGCGGCGGCGTCCAGCGTCAGTGGCTCAACCATGGCCGCGATGTACTGTCCCTCGTGGATGTGGCTCGCCCGGGACTGGAGCGCGTCTGACGTATAAGGCAGGTAGAACACCGAGCAACAGGCACCAGTGCAGGGACTGGTGCGGCTCACGACGCCCTCTCGGCCCGGAAGCCCGGCATCGGCGTGCTGGGCAGACGCGGCAGTCCAGCCCTCTTACGCGCTGCGCGGCCCATGTATGCCATGGCGTCATCGATGTACCGCTGGGCCGTCTCGGGCGTAATGAGCCCGGCGTTCAGGGCTGACATAACCGGGCGCTCAATCGCCTGCCGCTTGGTCTCCTTGACGTGGCAGTTATGGCACAGAACCTGAAGGTTGGACTGGTGATTCCAGCAGCCTGCCGCATACCCCCGTCCCACGCGGGGCTCCACGTGGTTGACCTCCAGCGATTCCTGTGAGTCACACTGGTCACATCTCGCCCAGAAGTAGGCGAGGGCGAAGTCGTAGGGGATGCCGGACGACCGTCGGAGTGCCTCTACGCGAGCCTCTGTCCATGAGTGGTTACGCCACCATGCTCGTTCGCAACTCCCGCCAGTCCCACACCACTTTCGGGCGTACTTTGACAGGGGCTCGCCGCACCACCAGCAGTGGCCCTTCGTGTCCCCGCGGGGATCGCGGGCCAGTGTGCAATCGAGGCCGCGAAAGTTCACAGGCACCACGTCCATGCGCTCGCACCGAACCCGAAGCCCGCGCCCACGCTGGCTAGCACGAGCTTGTCGCCGTGGTGCAGCAGGCTCTTCTCCGCCACGTCCGCTAAGGCGACGGGCACTGAGGCCACGCCCAAGTTGCCGATCTCCGCCACGTTGGAATACGTCCGGCTCATCGGCAGGTCCATCTTGTGCATGAAGTAGGAGATGAGTTTCTCGTTCGCCTGATGGAACACGAACAGGTCTACGTCCCGGTCGTGCCAGCCCACGTCGGCCATGGCGCGGTGCATAGTGTCGGGCAGATGTGCCACCGCCTGCTTGCCCGTAACGAGACCCTTCATCTCCGAGTACCCGTCGCGGTGGCAGCGCACTAGATCGTAGTCGGACGTGTCCGCGTAGAAGGCCGACGACACGATGCCGGTGTCCGACCGTCCGAGGATGATCGCCCCCGCTCCGTCAGAGAAATACGGCGCCGTTTCGGGGTCGGCCGGATTGATGTAGGACGACATGAGTTCCGTTCCGACCACGAGCGCATACCGCAGCGAGGAGTCGGCGGCCATCCTGTCCGTGACGGCCGTCAGCCCCGAGAGGAAGCCCGAGCAAGCCGCCGCAATGTCGTAGAAATGCCCGCCGACCATGCCGAGGTCGCGGTGTAGGTGTGCAGAGACAGGCGGGAAGGCCATTTCTCCGGTGAAGGTACAGACGACCACGATATCGAGGTCGGTCGCGCTAATCCCCGCGCTAGCCAGCGCGCGCCGTGCCGCCGTCAGGGCCATCGAGTCGGCCGTTTCTCCCGCCTGCGCGTAATAGCGCCTCTTGATCCCCAGCTTGGAGATGATCCAGTCCTCGGTGAGCCCTGTCTCGGCGGCTACTTCGGCGTTGGACACCTCGCGCGAGCCGAGAACGGAGCCGAAGCCCAGCATCCCGATCATTCGACAGCCTCGGGAACGGCCCAGAAGCGGTGGCATCCCGAGGTCGGCCAGTATCGCGGGAACCGGCAGAGCAGGCGCGGCAAGCCGCAACGTTCACAGGAGCACCGGCCTAGCCAGAATCGCAGATAGATCATCTTGTGTGTCACCTGACGCCCCCGAGGTAGACGGTTTGGCCGGTGATGAACGAGGACCGTGGGCTCAGGAAGAAGTCCAGCACATTCATGACGTCATCGGCCGTAGCGAGTTGAGGTAGAGGCAACGCATCGACG
>PMZA01000183.1 GCA_003170595.1 Armatimonadota bacterium | reverse complement strand
TGGCGCGCGAGTGGGTCGACCGCTCGCTGCCGTCGATACGGACGGCCTACCGGCGCGAACTTGATCGCCTCAACGAGGCTGAGAAGAAGCGCGAGGCCGAGCGTCTGCAGGAGCGGATGGAGGAGGACCTGGCGGCGCTGGATGCCCTGACGCCGACGCCGCACCTGCTCCACTACGTGCCCTATCTCTATCCGGTGCTGCACACCCTCCTCGACTACCTGCCGGAAGACGCGGCGATCATCCTCGACGAGCCGGCCCGCGTCCAGCAATCCGGGCAGCAATTCGTCGAGGACCTGACCCATGCCCAGCAGGCGGCGGTGAAGGTGGGCACCCACCTGCGCCTCCCGCAATCGGCCTGCCTGACCTGGGAGGCCTTCGCCCAGAAATATCTCCGCAAGAAGCCGTGGCGCCAGCACAGCCTGGGCTTCAGCATGCTGCGGGCGGAGATCCCGTGGGAGGACCAAGTGGAGCAGGTCGAGATCTCCACGCCGCCGCCCGACAGCTTCGGCGGGCGGATGGAGCTTCTGGTCAAGGGCGTCGAGGACTGGACGACCGAGGGCCGCATCGTCGTCGTCTGCACGAAGCAGGTGGACGACACGCTGCAGGCTTTGAGCGCGCGCGGGCTGACGAACCTGACCGCCTGGAACCACCGCGACGGGCTGGAGCGCGGCCGAGCGTACGTGGCCGAGGGCGAGCTGAGCGCGGGCTTTACGATGCCGGAAGCGGGCCTCGTGGTCCTGACGTCGCGGGAGATCTTCGGCTGGCAGAAGATCCGCCGCGGTGAGGAACCCCTGTACCGGCCGGGGTTTTCGATCACATCGCTGCGCGAGCTGGATGACGGCGATTACGTCGTGCACATCCACCACGGCATCGGTATCTATCGCGGCATGGTCCGCCAGAGCATCGATGGCATCGAGCGCGAGTACCTGCTCATCGAGTACGCCGAGGGCGATAAGCTGTACGTCCCGGTGACCCAGCTCGACCGCATCCAGAAATACACCGGAGCCGACGGCAAGCCCCCGACGATCCACGGCCTGCACAGCGCGCGGTGGGCGCAGCAGAAGCGGAAGGCCAAGCGTGCGGCGCTGGCCCTGGCGCAGGAGCTGCTGGTCCTCTACCGCGCCCGCGAGCAGGCGCAGGGCATGGCCTTCAGCGAGGACGGCCCGTGGCTCCACGAGCTTGAGGCGTCCTTCCGCTGGGAGGAGACGCCCGACCAGCTCGCCGCGGTGAACGACATCAAGCGCGACATGGAGGGCACGCGTCCCGCCGACAGGCTCGTGTGCGGCGATGTGGGCTTCGGCAAGACCGAGGTGGCCATCCGCGCGGCCTTCAAGGCGGTCCTCGATCACAAGCAGGTCGCCATTCTCGTGCCGACGACGGTTCTCGCCGAGCAGCACTTCCATACCTTCACCGAACGCCTCGCGCCCTATCCGGTGCGCGTGGAGATGATGAGCCGGTTCAAGACGGCGGCCGAGCAGCGCAAGATCGTCGCCGGCCTGCGCGATGGCAGCGTCGACATCGTCATCGGCACCCATCGCCTCCTCATGTCGGACGTGCAGTTCCGGGACCTCGGCCTCGTGGTCGTGGACGAGGAGCAGCGGTTCGGCGTGGCGCAGAAGGAGCGGCTGAAGAAACTGCGGCACACGGTGGACGTCCTGACCCTGACCGCGACACCGATTCCGCGAACGATGAACATGGCCCTCAGCGGCATCCGCGACATCTCAGTTATCAACGACCCGCCGCGCGGACGGCTGCCGGTGCGGACCTATGTGCGCGAAAGTGATGACGACCTCATCCGCGAGGCCCTGCGGCGCGAACTGGCCCGGGATGGGCAGGTATTCTTCGTGCACAACCGCGTGCAGAGCATCGCCCACGTGGCGGCGCACGTGCAGAATCTGGTGCCCGAGGCGAGGGTGGCGGTCGGGCACGGGCAGATGGCCGAGGACGAGCTTGAGCATGTGATGATGGCGTTCTACGCGCAGGAGGTCGACGTGCTGGTGTGCACGACGATCGTCGAGAACGGGCTGGATGTGCCGAATGCCAACACGCTCATCATCGACGAGTCGGACAAGCTCGGCCTCGCGCAGCTCTATCAGCTTCGCGGCCGGGTGGGGCGATCGGACCGGCAGGCGTATGCGTACCTGCTCTATCGCTACCCGCAGCATCTGACGGAAGACGCGGAGCGGCGACTTCGGGCGATCGAGGAGTTCTCGGAGCTGGGCAGCGGGCTGAAGGTGGCCATGCGCGACCTGGAAATCCGTGGCGCGGGGAACCTCCTGGGGTCCGAACAGAGCGGACACCTGGCGGCGGTCGGGCTAGATCTATTCTGTGAGATGCTGGCGGATTCGGTCCGCGCGCTCAAGGGCGATGTAAAGTATCTTGGTGAGCGCCACCCGAATATCGACCTGCCGGTGGCGGCGACCATCCCGCAGGAGTACATTGCCGACGATAACCAGAGAATCGCGGCCTACCGGCGGCTGGGCGCCGCTCAGACCGAGGAAGACCTCGATGCGATCGAGCAGGAACTGCGCGACCGCTACGGGGCCGTCCCGGCGACGGTGCAAAACCTGGTGCGTGTGGCCCGGCTGCGGGTACAATGTTGGGAAGCAGGCATAACCGAACTCACGTGGCGCGAGGGCAAGATGACCGTCCTGCTGGACGATCGTGCCAAGCTTGACGCGCGTGAGTTGCGGATGATATCGGCTATGTACCGGCCGCATGTGAGCGGGCGTGGGCGGAGTTCTGAGTCGCGCCTGCCGCGCTTTACGGCGACCGAGCATGAGGTTTCCTTCGCCGCCGACCGCAAGAAGGCGGACGAGTTATTGGCGGGCGCCGAAGAGGTAGTATTGCTCTTGGTGCATCGCGCCAGAGAAAAGCAATCGGGACCGAAACAGCAGGCCGGTCAGGCTGTGTAGGGTCGGCCATGGCGGAAAGGTAAATGGCAGAGCTTAGGGATGTTGAAGATAGGCCCGACCCCGGCGATGAACCGGTGGACGAGCTTGTAGCCGCAGCGGAATATACGCCGGAAGGAGAGCTTCGTGTGGAAGATGAGCTTCCGCTCGAAGACGAGCTTCCGCCGGTGGTTGAAGAGGACGAGGCAGCGACCGACGAGGCGGCGGAAACCGGCGGGCCAATCGCCCGTGAGGCCGCGATCGGCGTGCGCTTCGGGCCTGGCGAGCAGGCGGTGTACTACCGGCGCGGTCGCATGAACGTGACGCCCGGCGATCTTGTCGTGGCCCAGGTGGATCGCGGCATGGACATCGGGCAGGTGACCAGCCTGCCCCAGCTTCCGATCGATCAGGTGAAGAAGCTGCCGACGCTCCTGCGCGTCGCCAATGAGCGCGACCTGGAGCGGCAGGAAAGCCTCGACAGCAAGCGGAAGGAAGGGCTGACGGTCTGCCGGCAGCTCATCGAATCGCACAACCTGCCGATGCGGCTCATCGACTGCCACTGCACCCTCGACGGACGGCGGCTGGTCTTCTACTTCGCCTCCGAGGCGCGGGTCGACTTCCGCGACCTGGTGCGCGACCTGGCGCGGGAGTTCCGCTGCCGGATCGAGCTGCGGCAGGTGGGCGTGCGCGATCATGCGAGGATGCTCGGCGGCCTCGGGCCGTGTGGGCGGCCGCTGTGCTGCGCCCAGTTCCTCCGCACCTTCGAGCCCGTGAGCATCCGCGCGGCGAAGGATCAGGGCATCGCGCTCAACCCCGGCAAGCTCAGCGGCCTGTGCGACCGGCTGATGTGCTGCCTGCTCTACGAGCACGCCGTGTACAAAGAACTCGGGCAGAACATGCCCAAGATGGGGTCGCATATCCAGACGCCCAACGGCATGGGCAAGGTTGAGGGCATCAACCTCCTCACCCACACGATCAGCTTGTGGCTCGAGGAAGGGCGGCGAGCGTCCTTCTCGGCGAAGGAGCTGGGGTACGGGCCGGCGTGCGGGTGCGGCAACTGTGGAGCGTGCGTCCGCGTGGCCGCTGCGGCGGAAGCCAAGGCGACGGCTGCTGTCGCCGAGGACGAGCCCGAGGCGGTCGCTGAAGGCGCTGCGCCCGTTGCTGGTGACGCTCCTACCAAGCCGAAACGGCGTCGCCGTCGGCGCAAGAAGAGCGGTGGCGAGGGTGGCGGCGATCAGGCTGCGCTGGCGCCTCCTGCATCTTGAAGACCGCTTCGTAAAGACCACCGGCTGAAGAAGGGTTCAATCGTGCCTACCTATTCGTACAGATGCGATGACTGCGAGAGTGACTTCGACCTGCTGCGTTCGCGGAGCGATCGCGAGGCTGCCGCGTCGTGCCCGAAGTGCGGAAACGGCAACGGCCGGCGGCTGATGACCGTGTGCAACGTCCGGAGCAAGGGCGATGGCGGCGGGTCGTCGCGAGTGGGCGGCGGCGGGGAGTGCGCGTCGTGCCAGTCGGGATCCTGCGCCTCGTGTGGATCGAGATAGAGCGGGGATCGGTGATACCAAGTGCCAATCTACGAGTATGTGTGCGATGAGTGTGAGGGCAAGTTCGAGAAGCTGACGCAGCGTTGCGATGCCGACGCTGTGCAGCCGTGCCCCAAGTGCAAGTCCGAGAAGACGCGGCGGGTAGTGTCGTCCTGCGCGAGCCACTCGGCCTTGAGCGCGAGTGATGCTCCGAGGCCCTGCCCGCCCTCCGGGTGACGGCGGGCCAGAACGTGAACGGTCGTTCACGCAAAGGTTGGGTTTGAGCACAGCATGGTCTGAGACGCAGAGGAGATCCAACGATGGCCCGGGAGCCCGGTGACAAAACTCGTTACATAACGACCCCGATCTACTACGTCAACGCCCTCCCACACATCGGGCATTCGTATACTACGGTGGCCGCCGACGTGATCGCGCGGTACTGGCGGCTGCGCGGCCTCGACGTCCTCTTCGCCACGGGCACCGATGAGCACGGCCAGAAGGTTCTCACCTCGGCGCAGGCTCAGGGCAAGAACGCGCAGGAATTCGTGGACGGCATCGCGGCGGCCTACAAAGCGGCCTGGAGCGCCTTCCACGTCAGCAACGACGTCTTCATCCGCACCACCGACCCGCAGCACATGGCCGTCGTGCAGGGCGTCTTCGACCAGTTGCGGTCCACCGGCGACATCTACCTGGGCACCTACGAGGGCTGGTACTGCGTGCCCTGCGAGAGCTACTTCCGCGAGGACGAACTCGTGGAGGGCAACTGCCCCGATTGCGGGCGCCTGGTCGAGCAGGTCGCCCAGTCGGCCTACTTCTTCGCGACGAGCAAGTACGCCGAGGCCATCCTCGAGCATATCCGCCAGCACCCCGAATTCCTTCAGCCCGATTCGCGACGCCATGAGGTCGTCTCGTTCATCGAGAGCGGGCTGCTGGACGCGTGCGTGAGCCGCCGGCGGTCGGAGTGGGACATTCCGGTGCCTGGCGATGAGGATCACTCGATCTACGTGTGGTTCGATGCGCTGATCAACTACCTGACCGTGGCGGGGTACCTCCACGATGAAGAGAAGTTCGCGAAGGTGTGGCCGCCGGACGTGCAGTTGATGGGCAAGGACATCCTGCCCCGGTTCCATGCGACGATCTGGCCGGCGATGCTGATGGCGCTCGGGCTGCCGCTGCCGGGGATGCTCTTCGCTCATGGCTGGTGGGTTACGGCGACGGCCGACAAGAGCGGTCTGGCCAAGATGAGCAAGAGCCTGGGCAACGTTGTCGACCCGCTGAAGTCGGCGGAGGCGCTGGCAGGGCCATCCGGCGCGGACCTGGATATCGCGGTCGACGCCGTGCGTTACTACATGCTGAGGGAAGTGACCTTCGGCCTGGACGGCACCTACTCGATGGACAATGTCATCGAGCGGTTCAACGCCGACCTGGCGAACGATCTGGGCAACCTGCTCAACCGGTCGCTGCCGCTGGTGCACCGGTGGTTCGGCGGGACGCTGCCTGATGGCGATCCGGCGGCGAGCGATCTTGTGGACCTGGCGGCGAAGGTGCGGGATCGAGCCGAGATGGCGGTGGAGACGTGCGACTTCCGACGCGGGCTTGAGGCGATTTGGGAACTCATCTCGGCGGGTAATAAGTATCTGGATGAGAAGGCGCCGTGGACCCTCCAGCGCGATGGCCGGATGGAGGAAACTGCGGCGGTCCTGCGCACGGTGCTCGACGTGGCGCGGTGCAGCGCGATCGGCGTGGCGCCGGTCATGCCGGTGGTCGCCGGAGAGATCTGGCGGCAGCTAGGCCTCACCGCGGCCGGGGTGGAGATGGCGTGGGACGACTTCGAGATCGGCAAGCTTCCCAACGGCCTGGCCATGGGGCAGCCGACGCCGATCTTCCCGCGCATCGACATCGCCAAACTTGCGGCCGGTGAGCCGCAGGAACAGAAGCAGGAGAAGAGGAAAGAGGAACCAAAGAAGCAGCCTGCACCCGCGGCCGAGACGATAAGCTTCGATGACTTCCGCAAAGTGAACCTGCGCGCGGGGAAGGTCCTGTCGGCCGAGCCGGTTCAGGGAGCGGACAAGCTGCTCAAGCTGATGGTGGATGTCGGCGAGGAACAGCCGCGGCAGGTCGTCGCAGGCCTGGCCCAGGCTTTCGGCGCGGAGCATCTCGTCGGTAAGAACGTAGTCGTGATAGTCAACCTTGCGCCCGCGACAATCCGCGGGGTCGAGTCGCAGGGCATGATCCTCGCCGCGGGCGAGAAGGAGCCGGTGGCGCTGGTGCTTCTTGATCCCGAGTGTCCGCCTGGCACCAAGGTGCGCTAAGCAGATGGCAGCGAAAAACGGCGAGACCACGAACGGAAGCCGTGAGATCAACTGGAGACGCGCCGGCAAGCTGGCGGCGTCCGCCGGGGCTTTGGTCGTCTCCATGCTCGCCATCACGTGGGTCGTCTACGAAGTGGGCACGGATAGTGTCGCCATCCATCTCTACTATCTCCCCATGATCTACGCCGGGTATGCCTTCGGCGATTTCGGCGCCATCATCACGGCGCTCCTGGCCGGGGCCCTAACCGCCTGGGGAGCCCCCGCGCGCTTCGGCGACGATGGCCCGGTCGCGCAGGCGACCTACTTCCCGATAGTCCGGGCCGCGATGTTTTTCATCGTGGCGGTCGTGTTCTCGCGGGCAGCCAGCGAGCTTCGCCGCCGCGCCAGAGAATTCCGCATGCTCTACGAGGTCGCACGAAGCATCACCTCGACCCTCCGCCTGCGCGAGGTGCTCAACCTCATCGTGCAGAAGGCGGCGTCGGTCATCGACGTGCAAGGCTGCAGCATCCGCCTCTACCGCCCCGAGACCGACGAGCTTGAGATGGTCGCGGTCGAAGGTCTGAGCGAGCAATATCGGGCGAAGGGCCCGGTGCATCTCGAGGCCAGCCGCGTCGACCAGCAGGCGATGGCCGGGCGTCCGGTGCAGGTTCAGGACGTCGCGCGGACAGGCCTCTTCCAGTACCCCGACGCCGTGCGCGATGAGCGCATCGACTCGGTCCTGACCGTCCCGCTGCGAGCGAAGAACCAGGTGCGCGGCGTCATCCGCGTCTACTCGACGCACCGGCGCCGGTTCCGGGAGCGCGAGATCGAGCTGGTGACGGCCTTCGCCAACCAGGCCGGGGTCGCCATCGAGAACGCCGAGCTTTACGAGGACATCCGGCGCAACTATTACGAGACGGTGCGGTCGCTCACGTCGGCCATCGAGGCCCGCGACCGGGCGACCTTCTCGCACTCCGAGCGCGTGACGCACCTGACCGTGGGCCTGGCTGAGGAGATGGGCCTCTCGGCCGAGGAGATCGAGCTGGTGCAGTTCGGCGCGATGCTCCACGACATCGGCAAGATCGGCCTCGAGGGCGAGTCGGGCGGTATCCCGGGCAGTGCGCGCGACGTCTTCTTCCGCATGCACCCGCTCATCGGGGCGAGCATCCTCCAGCCGGTGACCTTCCTCCAGCCGGTGCTGAGCATTGTCTCGGGCCACCACGAGCGGTGGGATGGGTCGGGCTTCCCCGAGGGTCTCGAGGGCAAGAACATTCCTTTCCACGCGCGACTGGCGGCGTTGGCGAATGAGTACGACCGGCTGCTCTATCCCCTACTGCCGGGCGATGAGCCCATGGACCCCGACGGCGCCATCGAGGAGATCACGGCCGGCGCCAACAAGGCCTTCGATCCCGAGGTCGTGGCGGCCTTCCGCCGGCTCATGCACCGCGAGCCCGAGTTGGCGCAGGTCGGGGCGGTGGAAACGCCGGGAGTGCCGCAGGGCCCGCCCGATTCGGAACTGGATGCGCTGCGGGAAGAGGGTGGCAACGGCAAGTGAGACGCCGGACGCTGAGGGCTCTGTGCCTCGTGGTGCCACTGTGCGGGCTGGCTCTGGCCGGCTGGTGGGTGGTCGGCCGTGCGACCGAAGCGAGGAGCGCCATGCTCGACGATGATCTCGCCGCGAAGCTGGCCGGCAAGCACTGGTACCGCGTGTCGGTCATGGGCCAGGCCGGCGGCTGGGCCCTCTACGACACGACGGCGGACAAAGGCCCGGATGGGGCTCGGCGCCTCATGTCTACTCAACGGCTCCACTTCTCCATCAAGCTCAACGGCCAGTCCCTCTCGGCCTCCAGCGAGACCACGGTCGAGACCGACGCGAGCCTGCGGCCGGTGAAGATATCCCTGGCCGCGAATGAGCTGGGCCGCGAGAAGACGGTCCTGGCCGTCGTGAAGGATCACAAGCTAGAGGTCAAGACGGAAGGCGGCGGCACCACCAACACCCGCACTCTCGACCTGCCGGCCGACTGGGGCTCGGACTTGCTGTTCTCGGCCCGCGCGGCTGAGGGTAAGCTCAAGCCCGGCGATACGATCACCGTGTCGATCTTCGACCCGGAAGTGGGCGACTTCGACCGGCACAAAGTCACCGTCGGCGAGTGGTCTGAGATGGAAATCGGTGGCGAGAAGCATCACCTCCTCGCCCTCAACGATGATACCGAGCGGCTCAACCTGAAGATCAAGACTTTCGTGGACGCCGCCGGGGTCATGTGGCGACAGGAAGTCCCCGGCATCATGAACCTCGTGCTCGAGAAGGTCAGCGAGGAAGCCGCGAAGGCTGAGGGCCAGCCGCTGAGCCTCTCGAATCGCGTCGCGGTTGATAGGCCCGTGGGCGAGTCGCGGACGGTGGCGAAGCTCAAGCTGCACGCGACGCTGACCCGCACGCCCGATGGCGCCCCCTTCCCGGATGCGGATCGGCAGAAGTGCGCAAAGAATGCCGATGGCTCCTACACGCTCACAGTGTCGCAAGATACGGCGCCGGCGAAGGCGGGCGGTTGGCCGCTGACCGTGCCGGACGACCTCAAGCCCCTGACGATCGCGACGGCGATTGCGCAGGCGGACGACGAGAAGATCAAGGCCCAGGCGCAGGAAATCGTGGCAGGCAAGACCTCGGCGTGGGATGCCGCGCAGGCGATCGTGGACTGGGTCTTCACGCACATGCGCAGCGTCGCGAGTGAGCCGAGGCCGGTGACGGCGACGGAGGTCATGCGCGACATGGTCGGCGACTGCACGGAGCACGCGCTGCTGGCCGGGACGATGGCGCGGTCGGTCGGGATACCGAGCAAGATGTGCGTGGGGTTGGGGTACGTCGGCGACGCCTTCTACTATCACGCGTGGGCCAAGCTGTGGGTCGGCGAGTGGGTCGAAATGGACCCGACCTGGGGCGAGAGCACTGTGGACGGCACTCATATCGAGGTGTCCGAGGGCGGGCTCGACGAGATGTCCATGGCGAAGATGAGCCTGGCCACGGCGCGGGTCCTGGGCCAACTCGACTTCAAGGTGCTCGACGTACAACGAGGCGGGCAATGAAGCCGGCCGCGTATCTTTCCGGCATGGTAGGCCTCCTCCTGATCGCGGTAGTGCCGTGTGCCGCCTGGGCGGCGGACCAACCGGCTGAGGCTAACGGGCCGGTGATCGGGGGCGCAGTGGTGTGGCCCGGGGTTGAGTGGTTCCCCGCGGGGCAGGTCATCGCAGCGCGGGATGCCAGGTTCAAGAACGTGGTGGCGGCGGCTCCGCTTACCGACGACGGTCACTTCATACTCCCCGTCGCGCCCGGTGACTACTACCTCATGGCGAGTGTGGACCTCAACGCCGACGGCAAGCCGGACGCGGGCGACGGCCTCGGGTTCTATGGGGTCGACAAGCCGAAGGATGCGCCGAAGGTCCTGACGATCAGCCCCGATGCTGAGGGCGCCATCATCGAGATACACATCACCCTTCAGTTCGCGGAGGGCGGAAAGCTTCGCGAGGCGACGGTCGGTCCCGAGGTCGGCATGGCCGTCCTGCGCGGCGAGGTGTCGCGTGGAGACGCCAAGGGGCAGGTCTACGTCATCGCGTGGCCCGAGGCGGACGGAGTATTCGGCACCGCCATGCCGGTGGCCGACGATGGCTCCTTCGAGATGAAGCTGCCGACGGGCAAGTATGTGGTGTTCGCCGTGATGGACGACGATGGCAATGGGTCTTTCGATCCGGGCGAGAGGGCTTGCGTGCTCGCCGAGAAGGACAAGCCCACAACGCTGCGTCTTCTGCCGGGCGCTGACGTGAAGGTGCCGGCCATGACCCTCGGCGGGAAGTGGCAGGGCGAGACGTCCATCGCCCAGGACGGGGCAGTCGTCGATATGCCCATCTTCTCGCGGCCGGCCGTGGTGCAGGTGAAGCTCGCCGAGACCGACACCGCGGGCGATGCGCACTGGTGCAGGCTGCTCCTCTTCGCCGACCCGAAGCTGCGATCGCTGGTGGCCTCGACGTGGGTGCGAGCGGGGTCGTGGGTGGCGATCAGGCCGGCGACGTACTTCGCCCTGTGCGGGATCGACGTGAACGGCGACGGCCGGCTTGGTCCCGGCGACAAACTCGCCGCCCATGCCGACGACAAGGGCTCCCACGTCGCCGCGAGCTACCGCTACGGGCAGATCACCGACCTTACCTTCGCGCCGGCGACGACGCTGGCCGACGAGTTGTTCAAACGAGGCGCGCGCGCCAGAGACCAGGGATCGCCGCAATGACCGACCTCACTCCCTTCGCAGACCTGACCGTGGCAGTATTGCTTGGCGGACAATCCTCCGAGCGCGAAGTGTCCTTCCGCTCCGGTGACGGCGTGCTTGGCGCTCTGGGGCGGCTGGGCCTTACCGCCGTCGGCATCGACCCCGGCGCCGACCTCGTGGCCCAGTTGCGCGACGCCGGCGCGGGCGTGGTGCTGAGCGTGCTGCACGGCGGCTGCGGTGAGAATGGCGCGGTCCAGGGGCTGCTGGACCACGCGGGCATCCCCTATGCTGGGTCGGGCGTGCTGGCCAGCGCCCTCGCGATGCACAAGATCCAGACCAAGCGCATCCTCCGCGCGATCGGCCTGCCGACGCCTGAGTGGTTGACGGCCGGCCCCGGCGATGACCTGGGCCTCGTCGCGGCGGAAGCCGTCGAGACCCTCGGGTTGCCCGTCGTTGTGAAGCCGGTCGATGAGGGATCGAGCGTGGGCGTGCTGATCGTGGATGAGGCCGCCGATGTTGAGGCCGCGTTGGCAGAGAGCGTGGCGAAGTACCGTGAGGCCTTCGTCGACCGGTTCATCCTGGGGCGCGAGCTTACAGTTGGCGTCCTCGGCTATGGCGATGGGCTGCATGCCCTGCCGGTCCTCGAACTCGTGCCGAAGACTCGCTTCTACGATTACGAGGCCAAGTACACCAAGGGCCTGACCGACCTCCTCTGCCCCGCCGACATCGGCGATGACGCGACCGCCCGCGTGCAGGCGATGGCGATCGAGGTCCACAAGGCGATCGGCTGCCACGGCGTGAGCCGCGTGGACATGCACCTGGACGGAGACGGCCAGGTCTGGGTCCACGAAATCAACAGCATTCCCGGAATGACCGAGACGTCCGATGTGCCCGCCGAGGCGACGGCCGCGGGCATGACTTACGACGACCTGGTGGCGGAGATCCTCGCCAGTGCGCTCCCGCGGATGAGGGCGGCGGGCCACGGCCCGCTGCCGCCGATGTAATTGGCGCGAGCGCGCTGGGTCGGCCCATGCGCATCCTGGAGATCACCTACTCGTACAAGCCGATACGCGGCGGCGCCGATGTCTACGCCGAGGACTTGCGGCGCGTGCTGGAGGCCGCCGGTCATGAGGTCCGCGTGCTGCAGAAGCCGCCGGCGCCGGCTGACGACCCCCACGTGCTTGCCTACCCCTCCCCTTTCGGAGCGCTCAACGCCTTCTGGGGCCTGCCCCTGTCGTTACCCTTCATGATGTGTGCGCTGCGACGACAGGACGCGCTCATCTGCCACTACCCGAACTACGCTCTTCCCGCCCTGTGGCATCCGCGCGTGATCGGCCTCTCGCACGGCGTGACGTGGGACGACCGGCCGAGCGCCCTCCAGTCGCGCGTCAAGCGCTCCTGGGCGAGGTGGGCCTTCCGGCGCTGCGCGAAGTTTGTCGCCAACGATACCTTCTTCCTGCGCGAGGTCGGCGTCGATGTGGCGCCCGGCGCGCCGGCGTTCTCGGAAGTCCAACCGGGCCGGTGGTTCATGCCCAACGCGGTGGACACAGACTTCTTCCGCCCCGGCCCGCCCGGCGATGAGGCCGCCCGGTATCGCCCCTTCCTTCTGGCCCCGCGGAACATCTATTGGAACCGCGGCGTCCATCTTGCTGTGGAAGCGTTGGCGCGCCTCGGACCGGAGAGGCAGGACCTGCGGCTGGTAGTCGTCGGCGATGAGGGGCAGCCCGAAGCCGTAGCAGCGGCGCGCGAAGCCGTGACGCGTCACCATCTCGAAGATCGCGTCGTCTTCGCCGGACCACGCCCAAGGGCGGATCTGCTCGGCTGGTACCGCGCGGCCGAGGTCACGGTCATCCCGTCGCTGTGCGGCGAGGGCACGTCGCTGTCGGCGCTGGAGAGCATGGCCTGCGGAACGCCGGTCGTGGGCACCGACATCGGTGGCATGCCCGACCTGCCGTGCGTTCATGCCCGCCCCGAAGCCGAGGATTTCGCGGCCGCCCTCGAGCGCACGCTGGCCGGTCGCGCGGCCGAGGCAGCGCGTCAGATGGAGGCCGTGCATCGCGACTTCAACTTCGGCCGCTGGGCCGACACGTGGCGACACGTCGTGGAGGACTGGTAGTGGCGGATCTGGCGGTCTGCATCGTCAACTGGAACACGCGCGACCACCTGCGCCGCTGCCTCGAGGCCTTGCGCGATCATGCCGGCAGCCTCGAGCTGCAGATCATCGTCGTGGACAACGCGTCGTCCGACGGCAGCGCCGACATGGTGCGCACGGAGTTTCCCGGCGTGGACCTGGTGGCGAGCGATGAGAACACCGGCTACGCGCGCGGCAACAACCAGGCGCTGGAGCGCGTCGAGGCCGACTTCGCGCTGCTGCTCAACCCGGACACGATCGTGACGGACGGCGCTCTCCAGGCTCTGCTCGATTGCGCCGAGCCCCATCCGAAGGCCGGCGGCGTTGCGCCGAAGCTCGTCTATCCGGATGGCCGTCTGCAGCGCAGTTGTCGCAGCTTCCCCACGCCCGACGTGGTCATTTACGAGGTCCTCGGTCTGAGCAGGCTATTCCGCCGCAATCGCCGCTTCGGCAAGTACAAGATGACCTGGTGGGACTACGCCGACGAGCGGACGGTCGATCAGCCCATGGCGTCGGCCTTCCTGCTGCGGATGGCGGCCGTGCGAGAGGTCGGCGTCTTCGACGAGAAGTTTCCGATCTTCTTCAATGACGTGGACCTCTGCAAGCGGCTGTGGGGCGCCGGGTGGGAGATATGGTTCACGCCCACGGCGACGGTCCTTCACGCCCACGGCGCGTCCACGTCGCAGGTGCGGCAGCGGATGATCGCCGAGTCGCATCGCAGCTTCCTGAGGTTCTACCGCAAGCACTATCTCGGCCGGGTCAACCCCGTCGCCTACTGGGCCGCCGTGGGCCTGCTGAACGTATCGAGGGTGCTCCGGCTGGTCGCGGTATCGATCTTCGGCCGCTAGGGCGGAGATTTCGGACGAACGGTTATCGCTGGGCGCGTCGTGGAAGTATAATCGAGACGGATTAGACGTTCCGGGGGTTAGACGGATGGGTCCACTTGGCTGGATTGGCAGGACCGTGGTGCGTGATCCGAAACGCGTTTTGCACTATCCTAATCTGGTGAAGCTGTACTGGCGGCTCTTCCGGGATCCGCGCGTCAGTTGGGTGCCGAAGCTGATCCTGGTAGCCGGGTTTGTGTATCTCGTCAGCCCCATCGATTTGCTGGCGGACATCGAGATGCCCATCCTCGGCATCCCAACCGCGACGCTGATTGTGTGGCTGTCCACCCGGGGGTTCATACGTTTGTGCCCGCCGAATGTCGTGCGCGAGCATGTAATGCTCATCGACCAAGGCGCGTAGATCGAAGCTGCTTGGAGGATGCCGTTGCCGGCTCGCCTTCGTGAGATGAGATGGCCTTCGGATCGGGAAGCCGTTCTGAGCTTCCAGTACGAGGTCTATGAGAAGAACTTCCCCGGGTTCAGGGTCACGCCCGGATTTCTGCGCGACTACGCCGTCCAGCTCAAGCAGGCGGCGCGCAGCCCCTATGAGCACATGTACGTGCTTGATAACGGCGGGGCGGTGTGCGGATTCTTGTGGATTGAAGTGCGGGCGACGATGGTTGACCCGCTAGTTGGGTATGTTAAAAACATCTACATTGCCCCGGAAGTCCGTGGCCAAGGCTATGCGAAGATGCTGCTGGAGGCCGCGGACGAGTGGTTCCGCTTCCGCGGATGCACGAAGGCCACGCTGGATGTCAGCGTCTGCAATGAAGAGGCTGTGAGCCTGTACCAGTCGGCCGGGTATGAGATCATCCGCCACCGCATGGAGAAATCGTATTGAGAACTGGCGCCGTGGTGACCGGTGTAGAACGTTTGAGAGGCCGGAGGTCGCGCTGTGCAGCGTGAGGTAAGAGGTCCAGACGACGTCCTTCGTGCTCAGATCGATGAAGCACGCCTCATCCTCACCGGGGGCAACTGGCAGGAGGCACGCCAGCGGCTGACCGCCCTGGCACGCGAGCACCCGGCGCAGGCGGCGGTCTACGCCGCGCTGGGCGACTGCTACGGCGCCGCGGGCCGATGGCGCGAGGCTGTCTCGTATTACCGGCAGGGCCTCGACCGCGAGTATGACCCCGACGTAGCCGGCCGATTGGCCCAGGCTCGCCAGCAATTGGCCGCCACGGCTGAGTCTCACGCCGTCACCAAGCGCACGGTCGTCGCTGTCGCGGCATCCTTCGCGATACTACTGGCGGTCATCGCCACCGTCATACTCGTCTCCCGCCATTCGCATCAGACGGCAAACGGCGGACGTACCCGGGTGTTCGTGCCGCCGTCGGAGCCTGTTCAGCGTCCCGGCGCCCAGGCCGGAACCGCCATGCCTACCCCTGCCGCGACGCCGGGCGCCCCTGCCCTACCGGCCCCGCCGAGAACTGAAGGCCCGGCAGTCGCGGCCCCCGCGGTTCAGCCTACGCCCGCGCCCTCTCCGGCTGCGCCTGGGGCCGTTCCGCCCGTGATCGTGACCAAGCGTGTCGAGGCGCCGTCCACTGACCAGGACTTCTTCCTCACCCAAATCCTCGCGTCCCTCTCCTGGCCCGATGGCACGTCGCTGTCCGGCACCTCGCTGGTGCAGTCGGACCCGTACAACGGCTTCGCCTTCGTGACGCTCTCGATGCCGCGAGCGGTGCAGGGCGACCTGACCGATGTGGTGCTGCGCACGGCTTACAACGCGGCGGCCACGCTCATCAAGTCGGACTCCGGGATGCAGAGCCTTGAAGTGCGCGTGCTCGAGGCTGTCAGCTCCGGCGCGGAGAGGCCCCGCACCCTCGTGGCCTACCGTGGCACAACCACCCGCGACGCCGTCGAGTTCTGGACGCGCAGCGGTCGCCAGCCCGGCAGCCACGAGATCTGGTACCAGGTATTCGCGGAAAGCTGGTGGAATCCCGAAGCGCCCACATCGCTAGGCAAGCAAACCAAGTGAGCCCCGAAGGCCCTCTTCCGCCCACCCCACGGCAGGTGAACTGCGCTGTCGTCCGCCCAACCCGTCAAACTTGTCGCGATCGATCTTGATGGCACGCTGATCCGCAACGATGAGAACCTCATCGACCCCGAGGAAGCCGAGGTCATCCGGTCCGTCGAGGCTGCCGGCGTCACCGTGGTCATCGCCACCGGCCGCCCTCACCGCTCGGCCGAAGAAATCCTCGGGCGCATCGGCCTCACGACGCCGATCATCTCCTTCAACGGCGCGATGATCAAGAAGCCCGGCGAGGCCGAGCCGATGAGGCACCTGACCGTTCCGGCCGACCTCGCCGCCGCGGCCGTCGATCTGGCCCGCGAGCGATCCCTCTACCTCCTTTACTTCGCCGGCGACGACGTATGCGTGACGCACATGTCGCGGTGGGGCTGGCTGTACTGGCAGCGGACCGGCCTGCGGCCGCTCGTTGTGGGCGACCTGCGCAACGTCCGCGACCGCCTGGCGACCAAGCTCATCATCATGGACGAGGCGGGCACGATCGAGCCGCTGACGGAGGAGCTCGGCACGCGCTTCGGCGATGCCCTCTACGTGACGCGCTCGCGCCCGGACATGGTGGAATTGATGAACCTTGGCGTGAACAAGGGGACGGCGCTGCGCTGGCTGGCGGATCACCTTGGGGTGCCCATCGAGCAGACGATGGCGCTCGGCGACGCCCCGAATGACGCCCCGCTGTTGGAGGCGGCCGCCCTGGCCGTCGCCATGCCCGCGTCCGGGGAGGATTTGCGGCGGATAGCCGACGTGGTCATCAAAGACGAGGAAAGGCCGGTCGGGACGGCTCTTCGGACGCTCGTTCTGGGCGGCTAGCAAAGGCCCACCACGCACCCACACCCGTGCGGACCTTCGGTCCGCTTAGCTGAAGCCACGCGGACCGAAGGTCCGCACGACTACTGTTCAACGTCGCCCTTCGATCATCGATGCCCATCACTTCTGCGGATCGCGTCGCAACCGTAGTCGCACCTTTCAAGGTGCGGCTGTGGTCCGGTGGTGGGCCTTGGTGTTCCCCTTACCCGGAGAGCCAATCTTTAGCCATCTCGAGACTCTCGTTTCACTCGCTGCTCTTGTAGTGCTCCCAGCCCGTCGACGGTAGCTCGATGGGCCTCTCCTGGGCGTCGATCAGCACCGCTCCCTCGCCCTCCTGCAGCCAGCCGACGACTGTTAGCGGGCAGTCGAACTGCCTGAGGG
>PMZA01000055.1 GCA_003170595.1 Armatimonadota bacterium | reverse complement strand
GTAGTCGCACCCTTCAGGGTGCGGGGGTGGCATGTGGTGGGCCTTGGCTGTTCCTAGCACTGCGAAGACCCCCAAGAGGGAGGGCTTGTCGATGAAAGCGATGACCTTAGTGCTGGTCGGGATATGCGCCTGCGCGATGGGGGCGGAGAAGGTGCCCCCGGGGGCAGCGGCGCTGGGTTACACCAAGTGCATCCTCAACGAGCATCCCACTGCGGCCGATATCGCTCCCGGCAGGACGGGCGACTACAAGTGGTTCAGCGGGCAATGGTTCGAGCAGGCGGGGCCGCCGCTGAGTCTCTACCGCACGGAGAAGGGCGTGCTGGTGCTCAGCCCAGGCGGCGATCTGGTGAGCGCGCCGCTCGATTTCTCCCCGGGGAAACTGCCTCTGCTGCCCGGGCCGGACGGGTTCTACGTCGAGTTCGACGTGCGGCTGTCGAGCGACTCGCCCGATCACTGGCCGGCGGTGTGGCTCATGCCCGCCGAGCATGGTCCCAAGCAGTTGGATCAGTACGAGGGCGATCCGCCGGGGTACGAGCGGTTCATGGAATTCGACATCGATGAGGGCGGCTTCGGGCCGGGGCTGACGGGGACGGTCCATAGCACCGAGGGCGTGTGGACGCAGGAAAAGGGCTACCCGCAGCATGTCCAGAACCCGAACAATGTCGTTAATACGGCCCTCGACCGCAGCAAGGTTCACACCTTCGGCGGGAGCTACGATCCGGTGCGGCGGAGGGTGACGTGGTGGCTGGATGGCGTCGAGCAGATGAGCGCGGGCGCGCCGTATGTGCCCGAGGTCGCGGCGAAGCAGCATTTCTACCTGATCCTGAGCAACCAGACCCATGGGGCGAAGGAGCCGTACGACATGTTCGTGACTGCGGTCAGGGCGTACGTGCCGGCGAGTTCGTCGGTGCCGGCGAAGCCGCTGCGATAGTTAGTAGGAATGGAGAGGGTCGAAGGGGGCGGCAGGGAGAACAATGTAGGGCGGGGAGAGTCTACAGAGGGAGCCCCTCCCCGGTGGTGGGGTCTCGACTGTTAGCAGGAAATTGAGGTATGATTGAGAATGTGAAGTTGTGCCAGCCCGCAGGAGGAGGCCGCGTGAGGAGAGGTTTTACCCTCGTCGAACTGCTCGTGGTCATCGCCATCGTGGCGATCCTCGCTGCCATCCTGTTCCCCGTGTTCGCACGGGCACGAGAGAAAGCTCGTCAAACCTCGTGCCTGAGCAACATGCGGCAGATTGGCATCGCGTGGTTGTGCTACCTGCAGGATTACGACGAGCGCGGCCTCAACTGGCATGTCCCCGGCCAGGGAGCGTGGAACCCCAAGTGGTACTACTGGTGCGACATGCTCATGCCGTACATCAAGAATGAGCAGATCCTCGTCTGCCCGACCAATGACCTCGCGGCCGCCCCCAAGCTTCCCTGCGAACGGCAAAGCCAGACCATGATCTCCGACTACGCCCTCTTCTGCTGGGGTGGGGGCTCCGGCACTCAGGACGACCCCTACTATCAGGGCCTCGACGAGAATTCCGCGCTCGCGCAGGTGGCCCGGCCTTCCGAACTCGTGATGCTCACCGAGGGATGGACCGCCAGCGGACCGGCAAGCCTCGAGGGCGGGAAGGGCTGCACCGGGTGGGGCGACTGCACCGATGACCGCCACAACGGCGGCGCCTGCTATGCCTTCGTCGATGGGCACAGTAAGTGGATGAGGCACGACGAGGCGAATAAGGCAGTGCAGAATAACGGCGCGTGGTATCTCTACTACGAGTACATGTGGTAGCCAGGGGGCTCTGCCCCCCTGGACCCCCAAGTGCCAAAGCGAAACCGTGGGGCGCTGCCCGGCGACCGCAAGCGGTCGCTTAACCCCGCAGGGGCCGCGGGCCCCTGACCCCACGCCGCCTTCGGCGGCTTTCTCGCGATGAAGCGTGATCGCCCGCGAGACCATGCGCCGCGACGGAAAGGTGGGTGGTCGCGGTCGTCTACAGCCAAGCGTCCGGGTGAGGAAGGATTGCGTCCGCGCGCGTCGAAAGCAAGGGCCAGATCGCGGCGGTTGCTGTAGGGCGGCCATTCATGGCCGCCGCCGATGCGCGGACAAGACGCGGCGGGCATGAATGCCCGCCCTACAAAGAACTCAGGGACGGGTTGAGTGGCAGCTAAGCGAGTCATCATCCTCGGCGCAACCGGGTCCATAGGCCGGCAGGCGCTCGCCATCATGGGCCAGCTCGGCGGGGAGTTTGTGCCCGTCGCGCTCGCCGCGTCGTCCAACTGGCATCCCCTCGCCGAGATGGCCGATACCTGGGGCGTGCGTGAGGTCGCCCTGTGGAACGCTCACGCCGCCGAGGACCTCATCGCGGCACGGCCCGACCTCGCCGTGCGGGGTGGTCCGGCGGCGCTGTCGGATCTGGTCGAGGATGTGGCGGCCGACATCGTCATCGTCGCCGTGTCGGGCCTGGCGGCGCTGCAGCCGATGCTCGCCGCGCTGGCGAAGAGAGTGCGCGTGGCCTTCGCGAGCAAGGAGCCGCTGGTCGCCGCGGGGCGGACGGTCATGGATTCCGCGCGGCGGCATGGGGCTGAGCTGATCCCCATCGACAGCGAGATCTCGGCGGTCTTCCAGTGCATGCACGCGGTCAAGCCCGAGTACGTGGAGAAGATTCTCCTCACCGCGTCGGGCGGGCCTTTCTCGAAGTTGACGAAGGAAGAACTGGCGGCGGTGACGGCCGAGCAGGCGTTGGCCCATCCCACCTGGTCGATGGGGCCGAAGGTCACGGTGGACTCGGCGACGCTGATGAACAAGGGGTTCGAGGTCTTCGAGCTGCGGTGGCTCTTCGATGTGCCGGTGGCGAAGATTGAGGTAGTCGTGCATCATCAAAGCATCGTACACTCTGCGGTGAGGCTGAAAGACTCGAGCGTGCTGGCTCAGATGAGCCTGCCGGACATGCAGGGGCCGATCGGGTACGCGCTGACTTACCCGGAGCGGAGGGTGAACGACCTGCCGCGGCTCGACCTTGCGGCGAGGGGGACGCTGACTTTCGACCGGCCCGACACGGAGCGGTTCCCGTGCCTGCGGCTGGCGTATGAGGCGGCGGAGGCGGGGGCGACTTATCCGGCGGTGCTCAACGCGGCGGATGAGGTGGCGGTGGAGGCGTTCCTGGACGGAAGGCTGGGATTCTCGGGCATCCCCGACGTGCTGGAGAGGGTGCTGGAGGCCCACGATGCGCAGCCGGATGATCTGGAGGCGGTCCTGGCGGCCGATCGTTGGGCGCGCGAGCGTGCCGGGCGAGAGGTTGAGGCGCGAGGTAAGGACTGAGGAGAGAAGATGACGAGTTTGCCTTTCGACATAAACAAGTTGATGGCCATGCCCAACGCGATCCTCGCGGTCGCGGTGGTACTGGGGATGGCAATCTTCTTCCACGAGGCCGGCCACTTTCTGATGGCGCGGCTGTGCGGCATCGGGGTCGACGAGTTCTCGGTAGGCTTCTGGAAGCCGCTGTGGCAGAGGCGCGTGAGCGGCCCCAACCTGATGCCGGGTTGGAGCTTCGAATCGATGGAGGCAGGGCTCTTCGCCGCCGACGCGCCCTTCAGCGTCGTCGCCGATCCGCGCGCCAGCACCAGCAAGGCCGACGTGCACGCGGCTCTCTCGAGGAGCGGCAAGTGCGTGTACTCATGGGTCGGCGTCTCGGCGTGCACGGAGTATGTGTCGAGCCTCTGGGTCCGGGGGAGCGGTGCCGGCACCCTGTTCGTCGCGACGGACGACCTCTCCGAACGGCTCGCCTCGGTCCCCGTGACGGCGTCCGCCGACTGGCGCGAGGTCAGCCTGACGTGGAACTCCGCCGGACTCGGCGGTGTCGCGGTCGGATTCCAGGATGACGCGAGCGACGAGGGCGAGGTATGGCTCGGTGATTGTTACACCGGGCTTGCGGGGACCCTGTATTCGCTACGGGTCATTCCGGTCGGGGGCTACGCGAAGATTGTGGGGATGGAGCCGGGCGAGATGGACATGCCGGGCGGGATTTATGCGGCGCCCCGGTACAAGCAGGCGGCGGTGTTCGCGGCGGGCGTGGGGATGAATGTGGTGTTCGCGATGATCCTCTTCCTGATCGTCGTGTTCTGGAAGGGGCTGCCGGATGCGAACGTGACGGGGATCACGGTGGATCGCCCGCTGTCGGGATCGGCGGCGGCGAAGGCGGGGTTCCTGCCGGGCGACAAGGTCGATCTGATCGATGGGCACAAGGTGTGCCTGCTGATAGATAAGGTGAACCCGAAGGGTGTGGCCGCGAAGGCCGGGCTCATCAAGAACATGGCGATAGGCTTCGCCTGGGACGAGAAGGTGGCTGTGCCGACGGACCTGCTGGCGCTCATCACGGCGAACAATGTAAAGGTTCTGCCCCTGGTCGTTGAGGATCCGAAGGCGAAGAGCCTGGGCGAGATCTACAAGCGCGTGGACATGCCGGCGACCGAAGAGCTGCGGGCGCTGGCGGAGTTCACTCCGACGGAATCGCCGGAGAAGCTGGATGAACTGGTGGGGCGAGCGCTGGGCGTGGAATGGGCGCCGATGACCTCGGGCGCGATGGCCGACTACATCGGGCGGCGGCCGGAACGGAAGATAGATGTGGCGGTCCTCCGTCAGGGGCGGCCGGTGGTGATCAGTGTGGTGCCGACGGCGCAGTTCGAGCGCCAGCCCGAGCTTGGGCCCACCGGCATGCTCGTCACCCCGCAGCGGCGGGTCGGGCGGATCGGCGTTCTCCTCGGGGCGCCACGGCGTCCGGCGGGCTTCGTCGAGGGTGTGAAGACGGCAGCCCTGTCGACGGTAGGATCGGTGACGGGCGTGGTCACCGCGCTGCACGCCGTCGCCACGCGTCAGATATCGGCGGAGGGTAGCGGGCCGGTGGGCATCATTGCCATGACCGCCGAGCAGGCGCGGATCGGGTGGGACGCGGTGCTGAGCCTCGGCGGACTCATCAGCGCGAACCTGGCGGTCGTGAACCTGCTGCCGGTGCCGCCCTTCGACGGCTTCTACGTGCTGATGGTCGGGTGGGAGGGCGTGACTCGGCGGAGGGTCAATGAGCATATCCGGCATACGCTGGTGGCGGCCGGGTTTATCGTCATCATCGCCCTGCTCTTCGTCCTCACCTACAAGGACATCTTCAACATCGTGCGCTACGGCACTCCGTGAGGAGGGTGGACGTGTCGACGCGAGAGGATCAATCCCCCGAAAGACTCCCCGAGAGGCCTGAGTTCCCCCGGGGGAAATCTCCCTGCGGGAGCTTTCCCCTTGGTCACAGGACGACGCGGCCGGTGAAGGTGGGCGACGTCGACCTGGGCGGAGGGGCCCCGGTGTCGGTGCAGAGCATGGCCAAGGTCCCGACGACGGATGTGGCGGCGGTCCTCGAGCAGATCGCGAAGGTTCGTGCCGCGGCGGGGCAGATCATGCGCGTGTCGGTGCCCGATGAGGCGTCGGCCGAGGCCCTGAAGGAAATCGTCGCGCGGTCCCCTCTCCCCATCGTGGCGGACATCCACTTCGATTGGCGGCTGGCTGTGGCGTCGGTCGAGGCTGGGGTGGCCAAGCTGCGGATCAACCCCGGGAACCTGGGCGGCGATGAGGCTCTGCGGCCGGTGGTCGAGGCGTGTCTGGCGCGGGGAGTGCCGATACGGGTGGGCGTGAACGCCGGGTCGCTGGAGAGGGATGTGCTGAAGGAATATGGCGGCGCGACGGCGGAGGCGCTGGCGGCGAGTGCGCTGCGCAACGTCGAGCGCGTGCGGGCGATGGGGCTGGACGATGTGGTCGTGTCGATCAAGGCGGCGGATGTGGAGAGGACGGTGGTGGCCAACCGCCTCCTCGCCGAGGCGAGCGATGCGCCGGGCGA
>PMZA01000013.1 GCA_003170595.1 Armatimonadota bacterium | reverse complement strand
GGGGAGTCAAGGGGGGAATTGAGCCCTCTTCCCCCCTCCCTAGTGCCGATGTTCCCCCCTCCCCCCAGGGGTCTGTATTTGGAGCGGATGCGGTCTGTATGCCCCCTGTATCTGCCGAGGTGAGGGAGATCGCCCGGTGCGCTGCTTGCGGATGCCAGTTTTCGGTGGAGCCCTGCGAGTTCAGGTTGAAGCCTCCCGCGGCATGATGGGGGCATGGCGAAGTTCGCAGTACAGACGGAGCGCACCGAATTGCTCGCGTCGCTGTCCAGCATCATCCGGGCGCTGGTCGATGCGCGGATCGCGGCGGAAGGGCCGCAGGCGCCATGACCGCCCGTGACGACCTCCGCGAACGGGTGGCGCGGGAGATCGAAGCGCGGAAGGGGCGGGCAGCGTGAAGCTCAAGACGCCCTACGCCCATCTGCTGCCGCCTCTGAGTGCCGAGGAGTACGCCGCACTGGAAGCCTCAATCGCCGAGCTGGGCCAGCAGACCCCGGTGCTCATCGACGAAGAGGGGAACATCATCGACGGCCACAACCGCCACCGGATCCTGGGCGACAAGGTGACGACGAAGGTCGTCAGCGGGAAGACCGACCTCGAAAAGAAGGCGATGATCTNNCGCGGGCGAGGGGCGGCAGATGACCGCCGAGCACCGGCGGGAGCTGACCGACCACATGAAGGCGACCGCCCGCGGGCTTCGCGCCGAGGACCCGAAGAAGAACACCCAGACCCGGATCGCGAGCATGTTCGGGGTGGCGCGTAAGACGGTGCGCAAGTGGCTCACCGACGACAGTGTGAACGTTCACAATGCCGTAGATCCCGAGCCCGCTCACGCCCCCAAGCCCGACGGCCGGGTGAAGTACACGCCGGCGGTCGCGGCCGACCTGGGCATGCCTGTGACGACGCTGTCCGGCATCGTGAGCAAGGCGCACCAGTCTGCCTCCACCGCCTCGTCACCCGAGCAGCCGAAGGCGAAGCCTGTGCGTCCGAAGGATCCCTCGCTGGTCGCGTTCGATGCGGAGGTCTGCAAGCTCTACCGGTACATGTGCCGCGGGGAGATTGCCGAGAGCCTGGGCACCACCGAGTCCAAGGTGTCCGTCTCCATCGTGCGCCAAGGGCTCAGTGGCTCCAAGGGGCCAGGTCGCAAAGCGGATGGCCTTGAGCCATTGCGGCGAAGCCTGGCAGGAATGGTCGAGCAACTCGACTACTGGCAAGGGAACAACGCTGCGCACGAGAGGAGGTACGGAAGCCCCGGGCAGTACCGGACGGCATTGGAGCAAGTGGAGCAGGTGGTCAGGTCGGCCAGGAATCTGAAGCGTATTCTGACGGAGGAAGTTTCTATATGACGAAGAAGCATTGGGAGCGGGATGGGCGGATGGTGTGCTGCGAGGCCGCTAGTCTGAAGATCGACAAGCGATACCAACGCGAACTGGACGAGAAGCGGGTGAAGCAGCTTGCGGACCCGGAGGTTTGGAAACCGGAGAAGGTTCGTCCGGCCCTGGTCTCGGAGCGCGCGAACGGCGACCGCTACATCATGGACGGCCAGCATACGAACGCTGCTGGCCTACTGCGCAACGGCGAGCATTGGCAGCGGCACTGTCTCATCTTCCGCGACCTGACCCCACAGGAGGAGGCGGAGATTTTTTGGACGCAGCGTGCGGGAAGCCGCGCGCTGTGTCGTCTCGATGAGTACAAGGCGCGGCTGTTCGGGAAGGAACCGACGGTGGTCGCGATCGACGCCGTGGTGATGACCCTCGGTCTCCAGGTCGCTGGGTACGTAGCGGCCGACACCATCGCGGCCGTCAACGCGCTGGAGAAGGTCCACTACACAGGCAACCTGGAAGCCACATTGTCCGTCCTGAAAGACACATGGGGAAAGCGGGGTAACCGCGCCTCGCGGTCGAGCAAGACGCGCGAAGGTTGCGGAGCATACAGTGCGGTTCTGATTCGTAGCGTGTCGCTCTTTTTGAAGACCTACAGCGAAGTCCTGGATCGTGATCGGCTGGTGCAGCAGCTCCTGCGATACCTGCCCGCCGACGTCGAGACCAGCATCAATTCCCTCTACAACGCACACGGCCACGTCGGAGCGCGCGAGCGCCACGGAGCCCAGAAGTTGCAGGACATCTACAACAAGGGGCTCCGCAAGTCCGAGCACATGTTGGAGCCGTTCGTAGTTCGCAACGGACGCAAGTAGGTTCGGTGGCGCCCCCGGGCGCCAGGAGGAACATCATGATCAACGTAGACGAACTAACCCTAGGACAGATCAAGCAACTACGCGCCGTGCTCGGTGGCGAAGGCATGGCCGCCTCGAAGCGGCTGCCGATGCCAGCCGGGACCGCGGTGTTCATCCGCACCGTGACGCACCACTATACCGGGCGCGTCGTCGAGTGCGCCGAGGAGGAGGTCGCGCTCACGGACGCGGCATGGATCGCGGACGACGGGCGCTTTACCACGGCAATGTCCGGCGGCTCCTACGGAGAGATCGAGCCGTACCCGGACGGTAAGCGCGTCGTGATCAATCGCGCCGTGATCATCGACTGGTGCGAGGTGTCCGGCGAACTGCCGAGGTCGCAGCGATGAATGCTACCGTTCTGCGAGTAGGCTACGATTGGTCG
>PMZA01000378.1:41813-42713 GCA_003170595.1 Armatimonadota bacterium | reverse complement strand
CCTCGCCAACCCCGGCTTCGAGGGCGATGTCACGCCCGACGGCCTTCCCGACGGCGGTTGGTATCGCAGCTACGGCGACGCCAACTCGAAGTGGGTCGTCCAGACCGGTGGCGCTCACTCGGGCGACAAGTGCGTGCGCCTCGAAGCCCCGACCATCCCCGAGCACAACCCGTCCGTGAGCCTCGAGCAGGCCATCCCGGTCACGCCCGGCCAGCGTTACGCCTTCCGCCTCTGGACTCGCGGCGAGCCCACCGGCGCCGAGGGGCAGATCTACATCGTCTGGCTGACGAAGGACCGCGGCTGGATCAACGTCTCCGGCGGATCCTTCAAGTACGGCCCCGACTGGGAGCAGCATCGCGTCGACGGCACCTGCCCCGAGGGCGCGGCCCTCGGCGTGGCGCGCGTCGACATCCGCAACCCCGGGACGGCCTGGGTCGATGACGAGTACCTCGGCCTGATGCAGCCCATGACCATCGGTGCCAACGTCCGCGACGGCACGATCACCGCCGGCGNNGGCGGAGCCATCCCCGGCGCCGACGTCGCCTGCCAGATCTCATCGTCAGGCGACGCGGCCATCACGCCCGGCGCCTCAGGCGCCAAGCCTTCCCGCCGCGCGACCGTGCAGTGCGATGAAAGCGGCGCCGCCATCTTCTCCGTCAGAGCCTCGACCCGCCCCGGTGTGACCGACACGATTACTCTCACCTCGGCCGACGCCTCGCTTCAGGTCCGCGTCAAAACCGCGGCCCTCGGCACGCCCTCCGCCTACGCCGTCACGCCCGATCATCGCACCGGTCCGCCCGGCGCCGACCTTCCCGTCCACGTCCAGATTCTCGGCGCCTACGGCGAGGCAGTGCCCATCGCCGGGCGCAAAGCCTCCGTCACCGTCGCCGGCGCCGCCTC
>PMZA01000378.1:0-41801 GCA_003170595.1 Armatimonadota bacterium | reverse complement strand
CCCGCCGATCTTTACGCCCGCGCCTCGGTCGCGGTCACCGATACCACCGGCCTCTCCGGCCAGTCCTCGCCCATCATCGTCGCCCCGCCCGCCCGCGCCGATCAGGTCCGCGTCGGCCCCAACGGCTACTTCCTCCATCCGNNCTCCCGCTCGGTGGCCTCTACGGCAACTGGGTCCACAAGATCAGGGACGGCGTCCGCATGGAGAACGTCGGCTACTCCATCGTCGAAGCCACCGACGATCAGCTTCGCGCCCACTTCGCCTACCTCCGCGACAACGGCGTCAACGCCCTGCGCATCATGCTCCGCGATCACACCAAGATCGGCACCGAGCCCATGGACGCCATCGGCAAGGCCAACCTCCATCTCCTCCGCGAGTGGGAGCATTACATGGAGGTCGCCCGCCCGTATGGCATCCGCTTCCTCGTCACCCTCCACGAGTCCTGGTACGCCGACTACGCGTCCTACTTCAACGCCGACGTGATGACCAGGTGCGTCCTCCCCCAGTACACCGCCGACGAGTTGAAGGCCCTCCCCGCCTACCGCCGCCGCTTCCTCGTCGACAAGCGAATGCTCACTCAGGCCTACGACGCCCTCAGCGATCCGGACTGCCTCGCCTGCCAGCGCGACTACCTCACCGACCTCCTTCCACGCCTGCGCGGCAACCCCGACATCTTCGCCTACGAGATCGAGAACGAGCAGCCCAACGGATTCTTCCGGTGGACCGAGGACCAGATCCGCCTGATCCGCGACCTCGACCCCACGACCCCGATCTGCGTCAGCCACCTCGGCGGCGGCCTGATCAGCGCCGACCCGCTGCCCTGGTCGACCCGCACCAGCATCGACTTCTACACCTATCACACCTATCCCGCCGGCAACACTTCCCCCGACCTCGACTACGGCACCGTCGTCGCCCTCACCGCCCGCTACGCCCGCCTCGGCAAGCCCGCTTTTTCCGGCGAGTCCTACGGCGACGAGTGGTTCAAAGCCACTCCCGCCGCCCGTCACCTCGGCGGACGCGACGATATTTGGGCCCAGCTTTGCGCCGGCACGCCCGGCTGCTTCTTCTGGGACACCTGCGATGAGCCGATCAAGGAGTTCCGCCTCGCGCAGAAGGTCATGAGCGGCCTCGACCTCGTCCATCTTCGCCGCGCGAAGCCCAGGGTCGGCATCAGCGTCGCCCACCCGCTCACCGACGACGGGTTCTTCGCGACGACCGAGGGGCGCGCGATGTGCACCGCGATGGGCAAGATCGCTGACGCCTGCTTCCGCCGCGGCATCGACTTCGACTTCACCTTCGATAACTTGTCCTACCCGACGCGGCTGAAGGTCACCGACGCCGAGGCCGTGGCGCGCCTGAAGCCCGAGGTCGCGGTCCCCGACGGCTGCGAGGCGCAGTACCTGCTCTCCGACAACGCGGCGAGCTTCGTCTGCTATGTGCGCAACCTCGCCGGTCCGGCGCAGATCACGCCCAGCGCGGGCGATGGCTGGACGCGCATGCACAAGCCCGTGCCTCTATCGGTGACGATCAACTTCCCGCTCAAGGCGAGCAAGCTGACCGCCATCGATCTCGACACCGGCGCCGTCTCGCAGATCACGCTCTCACCCGGCCGCCCCTTTGACCTCGGCACAACCGACCACGACTTCCTTCTCACAACGGCCACGGGCCTCTGAGCTTTGCTTGGCTTGCTGTAGGGCGGGGCTTTATGCCCCGCCGCGCTTTTCGATGGTGCCAACATGAAGATCGCGGTCCGCGACGTCTGGCGTCAATACAACGGCACGCACGGCCTGGTCACGGCCCTCGAGGGCATTGACCTCGAGGTCGGCGAGGGCGAATTCGTGTGCATCGTCGGCCCCTCTGGCTGCGGGAAATCGACGCTCCTCGAACTCATCGCCGGCCTGCAGGAACCCGACCGCGGCGAGATCATCGTCAACAACGGCGGCGGCAAGCCAGTGCTCATCTTCCAGGAAGCGGCCCTCTTCCCGTGGCTGACCGTGCAGGGCAATGTCGAGTTCGGCCTCAAGACTCAGGGCATCGCGAAAGCCGAGCGTCACGAAACGGCTCTGCACACGCTCGAACTCGTGCGCCTGCGCAAGTTCGCCGCCTTCTATCCGCATCAGCTTTCCGGCGGCATGAAGCAGCGTGCGGCCCTCGCGCGAGCCTTAGCCCTCGACCCGCCCGTGCTATTGATGGACGAGCCTTTCGCCGCCCTCGACGCCCAGACCCGCGACATCATGCACCAGGAACTCCAGCGCATCTGGGCGGAGACCGGCAAGACGGTCCTCTTCGTCACGCACAACGTCCGCGAGGCTGCCTGCCTGGCCGACCGCGTCCTGCTCATGACTGCGCGGCCGGGGCGCATCAAGGATCATATCGAAGTGACGCTGCCGCGCCCGCGTTCGGTGAGCGATCCCGCGCTTACGGCGGTCGCGCATGTGGTGCTGGATCATCTCAAGGACGAGATTCTGAAAGTGGAGCAAGAGGCCTTCGATGGTGCGTGGACTGGTTAGGAAACTGATCTTTCTCGCCATCCTACTGGGCGCGTGGCAGGCGGTCGTCAGCCTGCACGTCTGGCCGCCGCTGCTGGTGCCGTCGCCAAGGTCCGTGGCGACGACCCTCGCCGACGGCTTCCGCTCGCTCGAGTTCCCGATCGCCATCGGGGCCAGCCTCACGCGCATGGTCATCGGCTACGGCATCGCCGTCGCGCTGGGCATACCGCTCGGCCTGGCCATCGCACGATCCGACATGCTCTCCGATACGATCGGCTCCATGTCGCAGGCCCTGCAGGCCTTGCCGAGCATCTGCTGGTTGCCCCTCGCCCTGTTGTGGTTCGGGCTGAGCGAAAAGGCGATCATCTTCGTCCTCGTCATGGGCGCGGCTTTCTGCATCACCACCGCGGTGAATGATGGCATCCGCAACGTCTCCCCCATCCTGGTGAAGGCCGGACGCACCCTCGGCTCGCGCGGGCTTCGGCTTCAGTGGTCCGTCGTCTTCCCCGCCGCCTTGCCGGTGATCGTCACGGGGCTTAAGCTCGGCTGGTCTTTCGCGTGGCGATCGCTGATGGCGGGCGAATTGCTTTACTCGGAGCGCGGGCTAGGGCGCGTGTTGACGCTGGGCCGCGACCTCGGCGACATGTCCCAGGTCGTGGCGGCGATCATCGTCATCCTCGTTCTCGGCCTGCTGGTCAATCAACTCATCTTCGGCCCGGTGGAGCGCAAGCTCGCCCGACGTTGGGGCCTGGTGGCGGATTAGGAGCCTGGGGGCTCAGTGACATGAGCGACAAGAAGCGGGTCATGCTTATCGGTTGGGACAGCGTGCCGCCGAAGCTCATCTTCGACGACTTGCGGGCCGTCATGCCCAACACCTCGGCCCTCCTCGACCGCTCGACCTTCGGCCCGCTTCGCAGCACCGACCCGCCCATCACCGTTCCCGCCTGGACGAGCATGTTCTCCTCGGTCAACCCCGGCGGCCTCGGCTTCTTCGGCTTCCGCAACCTGCGCAAGGGCACCTATGACGGCAAGTGGATCGCCACGGCCGACGCCGTCCACGTCGATCGCGTGTGGGACATCGCCAGCCGCCACGGCAAGCGCTGCTGCATCCTCAACGTGCCGCAGACCTATCCGCCGCGTCCCCTCAACGGCGCGCTGGTGGCGGACTTCCTCACGCCCAACACCGACAGCGAGTTCACCTATCCGGCCTCCCTCCGCGACGATGTTCAGAGCCTCAGCGGCGGCTATATGCTCGACATCGACGGCTTCCGCACCGAGGACAAGAACCGCCTCCTCTCCGACATCTACCGCATGACCGACGGCCACTTCGCGGTCGCGCGAGAGATGCTCAGCCGCGAAGCCTGGGACCTCTTCATGTACGTCGAGATGGGCCCCGACCGCCTCCATCACGGCTTCTGGAAGTACGCCGACCCCACGCACATCAAGTACGAACCTGGCAACAAGTTCGAGACCTGCCTCATCGATTACTATCGCCATCTCGACGAGCAGTTGGGCGAGCTTCTCTCCCTCGCGGGCGACGACACCTCCGTCGTCCTCATGAGCGACCACGGCACGAAGCGCATGGACGGCAACTTCCACATCAACGACTGGCTCCGCGAGGAGGGCTTTCTTCAGCTCAAGGAGAAGCCCGATCGTGTGCGCGATATCAAGCCCGATCTGATCGACTGGCGCCACACGATCGCCTGGGCGTGGGGCGGCTACTACGCGCGCGTGTTCATGAACGTCGAGGGCCGCGAGCCCGAGGGCCTGATCCTCCAGCGCCGCTACAAGGGCGTGCGGCAGGATCTCATCGAGCGCCTCGAAGCCGCGACCGACCACACCGGCCGCCGCATGAACACCCGCGCCCTCCGTCCCGAGGACATCTACACGGGCGAGCACGTGGCCGACGCCCCCGACCTCCTCGTCTACTTCGACGACCTCTACTGGCGGGCCGGGCAGGATGTCGGCCACGACGGCCTCTACAGCTTCGACACCGAGATAGGGCCGGACGACGCGGTTCACGACTACTTCGGCATCCTCGCGGTGCACGAAGCCGGTCAGCAGGGGACTAGCGCGCTGGGCGAGGCGAAGGCCGTCGACGTCGCGCCAACGATCCTGAACCTCCTCGGCATCGAAGCGCCGAGGCACTTCGAAGGCCGATCGCTGATAGAATGAGCGCAGGTGTGGAGGCCCGACATGGCTACCGTCACGGTGAACTCAGACTTCCGGATCACAATCCCGCGCGAGATCCGCGAGCGGCACGGCTGGAAGCCGGGTGATAAGCTCATTTTCCTAGACACGGGTAGCATGATCTACCTGGTGCCGGAGGTGCCCATCGAAGACCTGCGCGGGTTCTTGAAGGGCGTCGAGATCGACCTGGATGACCTCCGCGAGGAAGAAGACTACGACTAACGCAACGCCCATGTGGCTTGCCACACCAAGGGAAACGGTGATGATGATGGCGCAGAAAGAGAAGGGTTTCGTGATCTGGTTTACAGGCATCGCCGGCACAGGCAAATCGACCCTCGCCACCGCCGTCGAGCAGCGTCTCGCCGAGATGGGCCTCGACGTCGAGAACCTCGACGCCGATGTCGTCCGCGCCAACCTATCGCCCAACCTCGGCTTCACCCCCGAGGCCCGCGACGAGAACACCAAGCGCCTCGCGTGGATGGGCCAACTGCTCAGCAAGTACGGCGTCAACGTGCTCATCGCTGCCGTCGCACCGCTGCAGTACTACCGCGACCGCGCGCGCGGCTGGTGCGAGAAGTTCGTCGAGGTCTACGTGGATGCGCCGCTGGAAGTCTGCCGCCAACGCGATCCCAAGGGCGTCTATGCGAAGGCCGACGCGGGCAAGATCAACGACCTCGCGGGCGTGCACATGCCCTATGAGGCGCCGGCAAATCCCGAGGTCCACGTCCGCACGGATCAGATGAGCGTCGATGAGTGCGCCGCCGCGGTCCTCTGCAAGCTCGAGGAACTGGGCTACCTCAAGCCCACCGGCGGCTCAGCCTGCGACGCCTCGGAGGCCTACACCGACGACGAGCAGGCGCAGGTTGAGAACCGGCTGCGCGGCCTCGGATACGTCTGAACGGAGCGGGCGAAGTTTGTTTCGCCTCGCGCTTGGCAGGAGATTAAGAATAGGTTAACATTCTGTTCGGCGAGCCCGGGGTAGGAGAACTCCGGGCTCGTCGCGCGTCTCGGCCGGGCGGTCGCAGACCCAACCACAGGAAACTGCGGAGGGATTCGTCGTGCCTTTAGCTCTCTTAGGGGTGCTGCTGCTCGGGTCGAGTGTACCGGCAGCCAACGAGTTCGAAGCCATACCCTACGGCTACTTCAAGCTGTGGACCACCAACCGTCCCTCGGGCTCCTACGTCAAGCAGCCCGCCACGGCCGCGCAGAACACCATCGAGATGGTCCGGCCGGGCGTCCTGCTTCACTACGGAGACTGGCGCTTCGTCTACCTGGCCCACCTCGGCCGAGGCGACACCGCCACCCTGGACGCCTACCTGTGCCTCACTCCTGAGGACAAGGCCCTCCAGCGCATGGAACTCGGGCAGATCCACATACCAGCTGGTTGGGAGTCTCGCACGAGTGCCTCGTGGATCTTCACCATGAACCGCTCCCTGGTCGTCACCAAGTTCGTGGGTTCAACCTACGACAAGGGCTTGTGGACGCAGTGGACGAACCCCTGGGTCAAGGGTGGTTATTTCGGCGCCGGCCTCTTTGATGGCGCCGGTCTCGATGCCGCCGACAAGGACAACAACAAGGACTTCATGCTCGGCGCCAAGGCCCCCTACAAGGATTGGACCTTCGAGCTGACGCGCTACTGGGGCAACGGCGTGACGGGGATTCACTTCCTCGAGGGCATGGCTCAGTACCAGCACGGCCCCTGGTGGGGCACGGCCGAATACTGGACCGGCGGGAGGCATGGCAAGGTCTACGGCGAGGACTATGACGGCGCCTATGCCTTGATCCGCTACAACATCGCCGGCAACGTCTGGACCTCCGACCGCTACGAGTACCTGCGCGTCGTAACCCCCTGTGGCTGCGCCGCAACCACCCAGCAGGAGCGCACCACTCTTGGCCTCAGCTACGAGCTGCCCAAGAGCGGCTGGCGCCTCCAGACCAACTACGAGATCTGGAGCGGCGACAACGCCCCCAACAACTTCTGGGGCGCCGAACTGCAGTGGCGCTGGTACCCCTGGCTCATGGGCCGGTAGGTACTGCCCATCTCTCCCGCATCACCAAGCCCCCGTCTCCTTCGAGGCGGGGGCTTTCTTCTGCCGCAGGGGCCCGCGCTTTTCGGAGGGGCCGCATCCGTGAGGACGCGCCCTCGCGCGTCCTCACGAATCCGGCCCGCCTTACCCCCGCGCAGGTCCTCCCCTCCTTGCAGGACGCGCCCACCCTCAGAGGAAGAAGAACGCTCAGGGGGTCTGTCCCTTGCTCAGCCTCTTCCTGATCGCAACGTGCGCCTTCACCGCCCCGCCGGCCCAGCCCGCGAATCTCCTGCGCAACGGCGGCTTCGAGGGCGCCTTCTCGGACAAGGGCGTCCCCGCCGCCTGGGACCTCTATGCGGGCGCCTCGCCCTCGACGCACCTTTCCGCCTCCACCCTCACCCACACGGGCCGCCAGTCGCTGCTGATCTCCGACCACGACCCCGCCTCCGAGGTCGGCGTCAGCCAGGTTGGCCCACTCCCGCCCGACGCAAAGTATCTGAGGGCCTCCGTCTGGGCCAGGGCGGCCCAGGGCGGCCGCGGCGCAGGCGGTTTCCTCCAGCTACGCTTTCTCCCGAGCCAGCAACTCGTCCAGATCCCCCTCTCCGCCGGCGCCGAGAAGTGGTCCCAGTGCTCGACCGGCGCGGCCGTCCCCGCCGGCTCCACGGGCTTCGAGGTCTTCCTCTACACGCACACCGACACGCTCTGCGACACGTTGGTCGATGACGCCGAGGTGATCGCCCTGTCGGACATCGCCAGCCTGATCGCCGGCATGAAGACCGGCGACCTCTCCGCCTTTCCCCCACCGCCGATCACGAAGCTGCGCGACCTGCACCTCGAGACGTCCATCGTCAGCGGGGGCAAGCCCGCCGCGATAGTCGTCGTCCCGGCCGATGGACGCTTCGACTCCGCCGCCAGAGACATCGTCGAGACGGTGCGTAGGCTGACCGGCGCGACCCTCCCCATCCGCCACGATCGTGACGTCCCTCTCCCCTTGCCTGAAAACACTATAGTCCTGGGCTGCCGGACGACGAACGATTTCATCTCCCGGCTCTACGATCTGCACTACACCTACCTCGATCAGAAGTATCCCGGCCCGGGCGGCTACGTCATCCGCTCGCTCCACGATCCCTTCGGCAACGGCCGCAACGTGATCTTCGTCGGCGCCAGCGACGACGCCGGCCTGCGCCTCGCCGTCGCCGAATTCGCCCGCCTCGCCTCGGAATCCGCGAAGGGCAAGTCGCTCACCTTCCGCTGGCTGGCGAAGATCAAGCTCGGCGAGGGACTCAAGATTCCCGACGACGCCGACACCGTCCCCTCCTGGGAAGCGAGCATGATGTATGGCCCGTCGAGCTACTTCGGCTGGAACTGCCTGAGCCGCCGCCTCGCCCTCTACTACATGACCGGCGAGGAGCGATTCCTCCGCGAATTCCTCTGGCTCGCCTTCCCCGATGAGAAGGCCATCGCGCACATATGGAAGGTCGACGGCGAGCGCATCGAGGACAAGAATCACCCCCTCTCCGGCCCGTACCACTACAACGGCCACTACATGATTCTCCTCTGGAATCTGGTCGAGCAGAGCCCCTTCTTCACCGACGATCAGCGCCTCCGCATCACCCAGGCCTTCTCCGAACAGCTCAAGCATTGGCAGGCCGAGTGGGCCTACGCGGGGCATTACTATGGCGACCTCACCCGCACCATCGGGACGCGCCACGACCAGTACGCCGCCCTCAACCTCTATTGCCTGAGCCGCTACTTCGACAAGTACTACCCCGACCCCGTGTGGCGGAAGAACCTCGAGGCCGCCCGGCAATCCTTCTCATCCCTCGCGCGCACCTTCTACGTCGAGGGCGAGTTCGACCATCTCTTCTGGTACACGACCGCCCTCGAGCCGCTGCTCAGCTACATGATCATCAGTGGCGATCGCATCGGCGCACAGAACGGCAATCTCGACATACTCCTCCGCGGCTTCGACCTCATCCTCGACGGCACACCCGGCTGCGAGAATCTCCAGCAGCTCTCCCTCTCCTTCGCGAACAAGGCCGCCTACCTTACCCATGACGGCCGCTTCGCCTACTACCGCAACATGACGAACATGGACCCCAACGTCTTCCGAATCGGCCAATCCTTCTGGCCGACGGTGGCCGAGCGGCCGCCGACCGAGATCGTCGGCAAGGTCCTCGTGCGGCCCCTCGAGCGAGAGCTACGCGATCAGTTCGCCGTGCCTTTCCCGGAGACGAAGGGCTATCAGTTCGCCTCCTACCGCAGCGGCCTGACGCCGAAGGACGACTACCTCCTCCTCGACGGCTTCTACGGCGGCTCGCGGAATCCCTATCATTGCCTGTCCCTCCTCGAATTGCGTATCGGCGACAAGTTGCTCCTCCACGGCTATCTCAACCAGGTCGTCGTGCGGCAGGCGGGGCTCGTCGAGGCGCAGGTGCCGATGGCCTCCGAGCTTCTGCGCCACGACGCCGTCGGCCCGGTGGCACACATCGAGGCGGAGGTCCCCAACTTCTTCTTCGGCTCGTGGCGGCGGAGGATTCTGCATGCCGCCGGGCGATGGACGGTCGTATCCGACGTCTTCACGCCACGCCAGGACATGACCGACGCGGACATCTCGGTGCAGTACGAGTGTGCCTCTGAGCCGACCATGACTCCCGATGGGAGGATCACCTTCGCCGCGCATGGAGCGACTGGCGCTATCGTGTTTTCGGTCAAGGGTGCTGCAACCTCGTCCCAGGGATGGCTTGGCATCACCTCGCTTCGCGGCGATTTCAAGGCCGGCAAGCCGGTGCGCGTGGCCTCGCTCGTTGGGATCAAGCCGAAGGATGGCGACCTCGACTGCGCGGAGCTTGGCAACAACGCAGTCGCCCTCCGCATGCCCGATCCGGCAATCGCGGCCTTTGGGCCCCTGTCGGCGGGCGGTGTTCAGAGTGATGCGGAGGCCCTTCTGCTCACCCCGGACATCCTCTACGCGGCCGATGCGACGGCGATCAGCGCCGGCGGCCCGCTCCTTCGAAGCTCGCGGCCGGTGACGCTCTGCTGGGACCTGGCGAAGGGCGAGATGGACGTCGAGGCCGACGCCGAGACCGTGCTCATGGTTCAGTTGGCGGCCGGCAAGGCCGGCATCCTCCCCATGCACTTCGGCAAGGGCCGCCATCACTTCACGGTCGTCAAGCCGGCGCAAAGCCTTCTTGCGGCGCTCCGGCCGGCGTTGGAGGCCGCGGTCGCGATGGGCAAGCGCCCCGATGTCGCCCTGGCGCAACAGCAAGCCGCCTCGCCTCCGGCATGGAAGCAGGTATCCAAAGCGCACGTCGACGGCGCGGTGAAGTGGCTCATCCCCGGTTACGCCGTGACCGATCGCAAGGCCTATCCCATCGCACCCGACGGCACCACAGGCGCACCCATCGAGGCCCCCGCCGAAATCCTCTCGACGACCTACTGGCCCGAGGCACACCTGCTCCTCCTCGGCTGCAAGGACGACAAGGTCTACGCCTACGACCCCGCCGGCAAGCTCGCCTGGACCTTCCAGTCGGTCATGCACGACGACGTCCGCGCTACTGGCAAGACGTACTGGTTCAAGGACGCGATCCCCGGCATCAGCGGCCTGCTCACCGGCCACCTTACCGCCGACGGCACCCAGGCGATGATCGGTAGCGCATGCACCATCGAGGTTGTCGACGCCCAGGGGCAGCTCCTTAAGCGCCTCCCGGTCTTCTGGGGCAACGTCTGGCGGATGGCGCTCCTGACCACCCCCGGCGGCGCGCGCAAGCTCCTGTCCACGAAGATGCCCAACGGCACCAACGACGTGCAGCGCATTGACGGCAGCAGCTGGGCGCTCGACGGCAGCTACAACGGCCTTCCCTCCGGCATGACCGACGTGCCCGGATGGGCGACGCAGAACTCGCAGGACCTGATCGTCACCGACCACGATGGCTCGCCTGAGGTCGTCGTCGACACCAACGGCACGTGGAACTTCGTGCGCGCCTATGCGGTGGACGGGCGGCCGCTGTGGGCCCAGAGCTTCGGCCCGTCCTTCCCCTACCCCAGCCGCCACATGCGCGGCGTGGTGGCCGTCGATTTCGATGGCGACGGCAAGAGGGAGGTCGTGGCCGCGACCGAGGAGGGCATAGTCACGGCCTTCGGCCCCGACGGCGCACGTCGTTGGTCGCGACGCCTGCCCTCGGCGCCGTGGACGATGGCGGCCACCGGGGGAGGCATCGCGGTGGGCTGCATGGACGGATCGGTGTACCTGCTGGACAGAGTTGGTAGCCCCGTCCTGTGTGCCGCGCTAGGGGCGCAGGTAACGGCCCTCCTGACGGATGCGAGCGGCCGACTGCTCGCGGCGACCGCGGCGGGCGACGTGGTCTTGCTCGCGCCCGCGCCTTAGTCGTATGCTGAGGCTGCCTTCCTCGCAGTCCAGCCTCGTGGGAAGGGAGTCTGATGGCCCAGAATCTCGAAGGCCTGCGTATAGTTACGATAACAACTACCCTGGACCGCAAGGCCGGCGGGGCCGGCGTCGCGTTCGCGCTCTACGCCCGGGCCTTGCGGACCCTGGGGGCCAACGTCGAGGTCTGGACCATCTCCGGAGGCGGACCGCTGCTCGACGAGTTGGCGGCCGACGGCTTCCCGAACCGTATCCTGGGGCTGGCCAAGCACAGCCACCGTTTCTCGACCTCCCGGGCGCTCGCCAAAGCCCTCGCCGAGCACAAGCCCGACTGGGTTCACGCCCACAACTACGAGCCGGCCCTCCATGCCTCGCGGGCACGCAAGTGGGGCGCGATCCCCGGGCTGATTGTCACCCACCACGACCCGCGGCTGCGGTGGACGCGGCGGCTGTTCAACTGGCCGTACCGCAATGTGCCGGACGCCATCATCGTGCCGTCGGCCAGCGGCGCCCGGGCCTATCAACGCTGGCTGCGGTTCCCGGCCGAGCGCATGTCGGTGCTGGCGAATCCCCTGCCCGACGTGTTCTTCGCCGACCCCGCGCGCGACGAGGCTGTGGCCGGCGAGCTTGGCCTGAGCGGTCGATATCCGGTGATGGCCTGGGTGGGGCGCCTCGGCCGCCTCAAGGGCCATGCCGACCTCCTGCAGGCGATGACGAGCATCGTGGGGCGATACCCCCGCGCTCTGCTGCTCCTCGTGGGCCGGGGCAAGCTCGAGGAGGAGCTTCACCAGCTCACCAACAAGCTGGGGCTGAGTGAGAACGTGCGCTTCCTGGGCCACCGCTCCGATGTTCCCGCCCTGCTGGCCCTGCTCGACATTTTCGTATGCCCGTCGCACGGAGAGGTGTTGTGCACGGCCATCTCCGAGGCCATGGCGATGGGCAAGCCGGTGGTATCGACGACCGTCTGGGGGGCCGAGGATCAGATCCGCCACGAGGAGAGCGGGCTGCTTGTGCCCATCGGCGACGTTCGGGCCCTGGGCGAGGCGATCCTGCGCCTGGCGGATGACCGCGACTTCGCCGAGCGCCTTGGCAGGTCCGCCGAGGCCTATGCACGCGACCGGTTCACCGGGGCGACCTTCCTGGACAACCTGCTTCGAATCTACCTGGGCGTCATCGCCCGCCGTCGAGCTTAGGCTCAGCGCCCTCAAGGGGTAGCCTTTCCGCCTGAAGGCGGCGCAAGTATCCCTCGCCCGGTGTTAACGTCCCAAAGAGGTGCGGAGTGGATCGGAAACCGTTGGATGGTCTGCGCGTGCTCAAGATCACGACAAGTCTCGACGCCGGCGCCAGCCGGTTGTTTGCCCATTACGCCCGCGCGCTGCGGAACCTCGGCGCCGAGGTCCAGGTGTGGGCCCTGTGCTCGGGTGGGGCGATCTTCGACCAGCTTGCACGCGAAGGTTTCCCGGGGCGCATCCTCGGGCTCTCGAAGCACAGCCACAGCCTCACGACGTCGCGCCTCCTGGCCAAGGCCCTGGCCGATGAGCAGGTGGACTGGGTGCACGCCCACTGCTACGAGCCTGCCCTCCACGCGTGTCGGGCGCGAAAGAAAGGGGCGGTCCCCGGACTGATCATCAATCATCACGACGCCCGGCTTCGCTGGACACGGCGGCTGTTCAACTGGCCCTATCGCAACATCCCGGACGCCATCATCGCGCCGTCGCCCAGCGCCAGGCAGGCCTACGAGCAGTTCTTCGGCTACCCTCGCAACCGCCTGCATGTCGTGCCTTATCCGATACCTGACGAGTACTTCGAGGAGCCCGTGCGCGATCAGTCGCTGGCTCAGGACCTGGGCCTTCCCGGCCGCTACCCGGTGCTCCTGTGGGTCGCGCGCCTGCAGAAGAACAAGGGCCACGCTGACCTCATCCAGGCGATGAAGGTCGTCGTCCGCCAGTACCCCGACGCCCTCCTACTATTGGCCGGCAAGGGTAAGATCGAACAAGAGCTTCGCGATCTCGCGGCGAAGCTTGGCCTCGCGAGGAACGTGCGACTGCTGGGGTCGCGCTCGGATGTGGTGAAGCTGCTGCGGCTGACGGACATCTTCGTGTGCCCCTCGCACGCGGAGACGCTGTGCCTGGCCGTGCAGGAAGCGATGGCCTGCGGGCGACCGGTCATCTCAAGCAAGGTCTGGGGCCCGGTGGACCATATCCGCCACGGCGAGACCGGCCTGCTGGTCCCCATCGGCGACGCCTCCGCCCTGACCGCGGCGATCCTGCAGATGTCGGCTGATCCCGAAGAGGCCAACAAGATCGGCACCGCCGGCCGGGAATATGCGGTGGCCCATTTCACCGACGCCATCTTTGAGCAGAATCTTCTGAAGGTCTACCTGGCCGCCATGCGCGAGCACCGGTAGCTTTCCCCCGTCGTGTGCAGGCAGCGAGGAAAGCCATGGAGACCACGAAGGAGCCTCAAAGGAGTAACGAAGCGCCTCTGGCCGGGCTGCACCTGGTCATGCTGACCAATTGGCTGTGGGCATCCTCGGTGGCGGTCATCACTGCGGGCTGCTGCCGCGCCGCGAGGCGCCTGGGGGCTGAGGCTGAGGCCTGGGCGCTGCAGGACGACGGCGAGGTCGGGGATGAGCTTCGCAGCGAGGGCTTCACCGTGCGCGTGCTAGGCGTCAAACGGCATAGCTGGCGGTGGAAGACCAGTAAGACGCTAATCGACGCCCTGCGCGGGGGCGAGTACGACGGGATCCACGCTCACTGCTTCGAGCCGGCCATCCATGCCTCCCGCGCCCGCGCCGCCGGGGCAGTCCCGAGCCTCGTCGTCACCCACCACGACCCCCACCTCACCCTGTCGCGTCGGCTGCTCAACCGCCCCTATCGCCACGTGCCAGACGCGATCGTTCTCAGCAGCGCGAGCGCCGGTGAAGCCTACCGGCGCTTCTACGGGTTCGATCCCAAGCGCATGGCCGTGGTCCCGAACCCGCTGCCTGACGCCTTCTTCGCCCCATCCACGCGCGACGAGGGCATGATCGATGAGTTCGGCCTGCGCGATGCCAGCCCAATCCTGCTGTCGGTATCACGGGTGGCGCGGCTGAAGGGTCACGCGGACCTGATGTACGCCATGCGCGCCGTGGTGGACAAGATGCCCTCGGCCCGGCTGATCGTCGCCGGCGACGGCAAACGGTTGCCTCCGACGCGTGAGCTATGCACGAGGCTGGGGCTGGACGGGCACGTGATCTTCCTCGGCTACCGCTCCGACGTGACGGCCCTGCTCGGCCTGGCGGATATCTTCGTCTGCCCGTCGCACGCCGAGGTCTTGTGCACGTCCCTCATCGAGGCGATGGCGGGCGGCAAGCCGATCGTCACGACGGCGGTGTGGGGGGCGGTGGACGAGATCGAGGACGGGGTCAACGGGCTTCTGACGCCGATCCGGGATCCGCAAGCTCTCGCCGAGGGCATGCTGCGGCTGGCTGACGACCCGGAGCTGGCGCGCCGGCTGGGCGATGCGGTGAAGGCCCATGCGCAGCGGAGAGTGTCCCTCGAAGCCTTCACTGCGAACATGGGGAAGGTCTACGCGGCGACCTTCCTGCGCGAGCGCGGGGAGCGGATCCGCGTCGCCTAGAAGAGGGCGGCGACGAGGATCCGCTCAGTGGTAGTTGATCATCTCATCGATCGTGACGAAGCGATAGCCCTTGCCGCGGAGGGTGTTGATGATCTCCGGCAGGACCTCGATGGTCTGATCGATCCCGTCGTGGAAGAGGATGATGTCGCCGTCTTCGGTATGGCGGAGGATGCGGCGCTCGATGACATCCTGGCCGGGGCTGCTGTAGTCCCCGGAGTTATCGGTCCAGAGGATCACACGATAGCCGAGGTCGGCGACGAGGCGGCCGACCTGGACGTTGTAGTGCCCCCCCGGCGGGCGGAAGAGGTGGGGTGCCTTGCCGGTGATGTCGCGGATGACTTCCCCGCAGGTGGTGATCTCCCTCTCCTGGTCGCGCTTGGAGATATCGGTCATGTGGCTATGGCGGTAGGTATGGTTGCCGAGGTTGTGGCCGTCGGCGACGAGAGCCTTGACCAGGTCGGGGTACATCTGCGCCTGCCGGCCGACCAGGAAGAAGGTGGCCTTCACGTTGAGCTTCCGCAGAAGCTCGATGATCCGCATCGTGTAGCCGGGATGGGGGCCGTCGTCGAAGGTGAGCGCGAGACGCTTGGACGCCTGCGAGCGGTCGGAGCGCACATAGCGGGCGTAGTCCAGCCGCCAGGCAAGCTCGGCCTCATGCTCCTGCAGGCTCTCGACGAGGTTGTAGGTGGCCTGCTCGAAGTGCTTCAAGGAAGAGCCGCGGCTGCCCACGGTCGCGAGAGGAAGAGCGCTGCTCACGTTCGCCGACCAGGAAGAGGGCGAGGGAGCCGCCGCGGATGTGGAGCCCAGCCAGGACTGGTCGGCGTTGGGGTTGGGCACGCCCTGACAACCGGCGAGGAGCAGTACCACCGCGAGAAGGGCGAGGGCTGGGAGCAGGGATCCCCGGACGCGACGTAGCGGCATCGACGAATTCTCTGGTGTCGTGGGAAGGTAAGCCTTCAACTTCAGCACTCACTCCTATTTGCCCCCGGCAGGGCAACAGTAGATTACCTCACGCCGCGCGCACGGGTCAATCCGAAAGTCCGTCGCAGGAGCGCACGCGGGGAAGGGCAAAGAGGCCACAGCCTTCCACCCCCGCGGTCTGGAAGACCGCGGCTACAGTTCTGTGATGGGCCTGCGAGGATCGGACGTCGAGGTTCCCGGTGTCCGCGAGATGGTCGGAAAGGGGCTCAATCGGCGAGGCCTTCTTCGGCGAGGTCGACCTCCCGCAGGGCTGCGCGAGCGAGGACCTGGCGACGGTGAACAGCGAAGTAGTGGGCCGCGAAGAGCGATACCAGCACGAGCATGACCCCGGTTGCCACGAAGGGCATGCGCAGCCCGTACTGAGCCGCCAGCGCCCCACCAACGAGCGGGCCTAGCCCCCAGCCGATGCTTCCCGCCGCCGTCGTCAGGCCGTACGCGCGACCGAAGCCGCCGACCGGCACCGCCTCGGCAATGATGGCGTTCATGACCGGCGACGTCCCTCCGGCCGCGAAACCGAAGACGACGCGGAAGCCGACCAGTTCCGGGATCGACCGCACGAAGGCAGCCAGGACCGAGAAGATGCCTGAGAGGGTCGTGCAGCTAACCAGCAGGCGGCGATGACCGATCCGGTCGCCGATGCGCCCGATGGTGACCGCCGAGATCCCCGCCATGAGGCTGGCGATGCTCTCGATCATCCCGGTCATCGACGCGACGTTCGTCTTGGTGTGCATCAGCCTCTCGACGAACAGCGGGAAGGTCGGCACGAAGACCACGAACCCGAAGCTCGTGAGCGTGACCAGGAGGCAGAGATTCTTGAAGCCGGGAATCGCCAGGACCTCGCGCAAGCCGGCCGTGCCCTTCTCCGTGAGCGGCGCGGGCGTGAAGTCCTCATGCACCAGGAACAGGACTATGGTGCCCGCGAAGAAAAGCAGGAGGCCAGTCAGGGCGAAGGGCAGGCGATAGCCGAAGTGGTCGCTGGCCAGGCCGCCCAGCCACGGCCCGACCGCTGAGCCGGCATAGACGGCCATCTGCATCATCCCGAGGCTGAAGCCGAGGCGGCGGCGCGGGGTGATGCTCGAGACGAGGGCGATCGAGGCCGACATGGTGCCCGTGAGCATGCCCTGGAGGGCGCGCAGGCCGACGAGTTGGTAGATGTTCCCCGACAGGCCCATCAACGCCATGACCACGGCACCGCCGAACATCGACCGCTGGACCATGGCCTTGCGGCCGTAGCGGTCGGACACGATGCCCCAGATGGGCGCGGTGAGGGCCATCGTCAGGCCCGAGCCGGTGATCGCGATCCCCGCCCACATGGCCACGGCCTTCTCTCCAGTCACGCCGAGATCGCGGATGTAGAAGGGGATGAAAGGCATGACGAAGGAGAAGGCGACCATCGACAGCAACTGGGCGACCCACGCCGCGGCAAGGGTGCGCCCCCAGTAGCGTTCGTTGGGATCGACGGGCTCCTCGATGGCCTCGGCGACTTCGGGAGGCTGCGGATCGGCGCCCGGTATGGGCTGAGCAAGACCTTCAGGCATAGGAGATTCCTACTTCGGGTTCGGGAGGCCTTCAATCGCAACGGCGATCTGATGGCGGACGTATGCGTAATCCTCGGGCGCGAGGCTATACGCTCGCAGACCCGCGGCCACTTTCTCGATCATACCCAAGGCGGCGCGTCCCTGTGCAATCGCCTCGGGCTTGACCTTAGGATTCCGGCTCGCCGCATCCAGACGCGAGCGGAGGGTCCAGAAGTACTCGTAATCGTCGATCGAGTCGCGGAGGATCTCCCAGCGGACGCTCTCGTAGAGGCGGTCGGGCGGATCGTTGGGGCGACGTGGGTACAGGAAAAAGCCGTCGCCATTGCCGGAAGTGCCCGAGCCCATCTGGGGGTCATCCCAGGGGTTCTTTTGCCAGTAGTCGATGCACCAGTAAAGCAGGCCGTCGGCCTTCTGCGTCCACGTCAGCCAGACGAGGGCGCGGTGTTCGACGCCGGGGCGGTCGATGACCAGACCGGGGGTGATCGTGCCGCAATTGTACCACCAGACCTTCTCGCCCACCTTGCGGCGCTGCTCGGCGAGGTCGAAGTTGTAGTTGCTCGTGGTGGGGCACCAGATGTCGACCGCGCCGTATAGTTCCGGCGCCGGGCCGAGGGTGATCATCCTCTGGAGGCGCGGCTCGGCGGCCTTGAGGGCCTTGCCGTACTTGGCGAGGTCGGGCCAGCGATCGGCCGACGCCTCATCGAACTGGCACATGTAGACGTAGGTCTTGTCGAGGACGCCCCTGTGCGCCCACCAATCGGTCATCTGGCGCACCCACTGGCGGTCCTCCTCGGTGTCGACCTTCGGGCCCCAGTAGAAGGGCAGGTAGTGGCTGAACTTCAGCTCCTCGGCGAGGTCGGCGTAACGGCCGAAATCCGCCAGGGATGCATCGTCGGCTGGCTTGGGCGGGCCGGCGGCGCCGACGTGCATGGGGGCGATGCGATGCTGGGCCATGCTCTGCCAGAACTTCTTGAACAGGTCGAAGTTGCAGTCCGGGTAGTACTCCATGAACTTCGACCAGCCCTTCTCATAGCTGAACTGGAAGGCGGTCTGGAGATGCGTATCCTGCGACAGGGCGAAGCCGAAGACCTTGACCGACACCTTCGCGTCCGCGAGCTTGCCGGCGGCTGAAACGACGCTGAGCATGCCCTCATAGGTGCCTTTGGGCGTCTTCGTGGGCACATAGAGGCGCACCCAGAAGGCCCTCGTCTCGCCCGCTGGGATGTCGATCGCGCCGGGCATGAGCAGCGGGTCGGGCCAGCGCCCTGTCTTGGCGGCGAAACCGCTGGAGGCCGTCGTCTTCACGAAGCCCTCCGGGCGGATGGAGACCCGGTCGGCCGGGAAGGGCAAGGCCGGCGATATCGGGATCGCATCCAGCTTCGGGATGCTGACGGCCACGTTGACGCCGGTGAGCGCGCGCTTGGCGTGGATCGCAAGCTGAAAGTCGACGTACTCATTCCCGGCGCCCTCGAGGCGGACGATGCCCGTCTCCTTCGCGACACGGGTGGGCAGGTCGCGCTCGGGCAGGATCTTGGTGTCGGCGGGCTCGGTCCAGACCGAGGCGGCGTCGCTGACCTTCAGGAGGCGCTGCATGGCCTCCCCGTTGAAGACCGTGGGCGGGAGCATCGCGCGGGTCCCGGTTAGCTGGGCGTCGCGAATCTCGAAGATCACCGTGTCGCCGGCCTGGTAGCCGCCCTTCTGGAAATCGCGATTCCACACGAAGAACTGGAAGCGGCCGATGTTCGCGCAGAGGTCCTCGGGCAGCATGAACAGGTCGACGGTCTCATGCACCCACTCGCCGGGGATGAGGCGGTGAGCCTGCGTGTCCTGCTGATAATTCGCGCCGTCGGGCGTGCCCATCAGCATGCTCAGGCCCAGGGGTGGGACGGTCGTGCGCGGCGAGGTCATCCTCACATCGAACTCCAGTCGGCCATAGCGGCTGATATCGAGGGCGGGGTTGAAAACTCGTTCCGAGTTAGCCCAGACATCGGGCTCCGCGCCGACCACGTAGGTGAGGGTGAGCAGATCAGGGGTGACCTTCGCCGGGAGGCCGCCACGCCACTCGCCGGTGCCCCACGAGTCCCAGTGGACCGACACCGGGGCGGTCTTGGCGGGCGCGGCGTAGGCGCTGCCGACGGCGACGGCGACGGCGAGGATGAGGGCGGTGCAGTTGAAGACGGGTCTCATGGGCATGAAGCTCCTTACTTCCTCGTTGGTGCAAGCCATCCGGGCGGCGGGCATAAAGCCCCACCCTACAGGAAGCCGGCCGCCCCCTGCCTGTCATCCTGAGGGAGGCGTTGTCTGCCGACCGAAGGATCTCCTTTTTTCGTCAGGCTCTCGGCGACTGGGCACGAGTACCCGCCGACAAGAATGAGATCCTTCGTCAGCAACAGAAACCGTTGCATCCTGGCGATGCTCGGCATCGCAAGGATGACACCCGAAGACAAGAGCGAAAGGCAAAGGCTGGCGGGGAATGAATCCCCGCCCTACAGCAAGCAAAAACGGTTAGGCCAGACAAGGGCCACCCCTACTTGATGACCGTGATCTCTTCCGTGACCAGCTTCACCGGCCCCAGGAGGCCGGAGGGCAGCAACGCATCGCCCTTATGCCACAGCCGCCATTCCGCGAAGGTGAAGCGCCCCGTCGGGCTGGGCTTGTCGGCGTCCAGCCACTTCGGCCACGCCTTCAGCGTGCCCTCCGGGTTGCGGTCGCTGTCGTCTGGCAACTGCTCGTCGCCGATCATGCGGTTGATCCACAGGTTCGTGACCTGAACCTCGAGGACATTGGCCCCTGGACGCGCAGCCGAGGTGAGGTCGACGCGGTACGGTGTGTGCCAGGCGATGCCGAGGTCCTTCCCGTTCAGGGCGACACGGGCGATGACCTCAACTCGCCCGAGGTCGAGAAGGAGATGCCGCCCGGGGACGAGCATGGTGCTCGGGATCTGTATCGTCTTGGTATACGTCGCGGTGCCGGAGAAGTACTTCACGCCGGCATCGGGATGGTCGCTCCACGATATCAGGTTGTCGAGCTTCACCGGCGGCGGAGCGCCCCAGTTCGGCGGGAAGCGCAGGTCCCACGGCCCGACCACTCCCGCGGAGGGTGTCGCCGAGGCCTTGAACGCCAACGTCTTGCCGGCCGCCGTGCGCAGCGCATACTGACCGGGCTCGGCTCCCTGGACGACGATCTGTCCATCCGCGCGGCGCTCGATATGCAGCGCCCCTGCCGGTGCCTCATCAGTAACCTCGAACACGATGACCTCGGGGTCGGTGGCGCTGGTAGTGAGGGTCTTGCCCTTCACCTCGTACTCGACGGTGAGGGTCTTGACGATGCCGAAGGCCGGATCGCCCTCGGCGGCAAGTTCGGCGACGACGAAGGAGGACGCTCCGCCCTCGACCTTGCGGCGGACCTGATCGGTGACGTCCTTGGTCCGTGCCTGATCGCCGGGGGGACCCCAGGTCGCCTTGAGGATGGTGATCGGCGCCTGGATGGCGGTCGCGGGCCAGAGGTCTTGGCCATCGCGAGTGATGCGCACGATCGGGTCGGCCTTGGGCGGGCGGCCCTCACTCGGCCGCAGGCGGAAGACGACGAAGACGGACTGGGCCGCCTCGAAGCGCAGCGGCATCTTCGTGACGCCGCCGCTGACCTGGTAGGCCGCCGGCTGCACCATCGCCCCGGTCTCCGGGTTCCACAGCTCCGGCGCCCGGTCGCCCACGCGGAAGGCGCAGGTCGCGTTGACCGCGTGGCTGAAGCTGTTGGCGACGAAGTACACGTCGGTATCGCCGACGCGGCGGTGGATGAACTCGAGGACGTGGTCCGAGGTGAAGTCAGGCGAGACTCCGGCCGACGCGAGGACCTTCACGGGGTCCTTGTCGCGGACGATCTTGCCCGATCCCCACAGCCTGTCGGCCAGGTCGGAGACCTCGGCGTCACACTGCGGGTAGTCGGTGAGCCCCGGCGCCTTGGTGGGCGGCGGGCCGACGATGGTGGCGCCTTCGCGGGCCATCTCGTCGAGCTTCGTCAGCAGCGCGGGCGTCATCGTCTCGGCGCCCGGCAGGAGCAGCATCCGGTAGCTCATGCCATCCGGAAAAACGATGCGCCCGTCCCTCACCTTTGCCCTCGTCAGCAGCGCATCAGTCGGGCAGCCATCGGCCTTGTAGCCGGCGCGCTTGAAGCCCAGCGGCGGGTTGTAGCTGCGCGAGGCGCCCTCAGGTTCGAGGCAGAGGACGTCGACCACAGGCAGGCCCAGCCTCAGCATGTACTGGCAACGGGCCACATACTCATGCCACGGCTTCGACTGCTCCCACCAGGTCTGGGTGCGCTCGTAGTGGAGACCCCACGGCCCCATCGACATGCCGGGCTTGCGGTCCTTCCACGGCTGCAGCGCGTAGCGGTGTATGACGAAGCGGTTGATGCCCGCGCAGAAGGCGCGGTCGCCCATGCTCTTGATGTTCCCGGGCCAGGCTAGCCACTTCTCGTTGTTGTCCGAGGTGAAGGACTCCGCCCCGCAGATGTTCTTGCCGTAGACGTGCGCCGACGCGGACATCTCCTGGAGCGTGCTGTCGTAGTAGCCCGTCCACCAGAACTCGCCCATCGGCTCACCGGCGCGACCGCCATAGGCCATGTCGTCCACCGTCGTGCCGCCGTAGGCTTCGATGGAGAGGTCCACGCCGCGCTTGTTCGCAAGCTCGCGCAGGTGGCCGGCGTAGTTGTCGCAGATCAGGTCCGAGATCGTCTGGCGCACGTCGTACAAGAAGCGCTCGGTGACCTCGACGCTATCGACGACGCGCCCGGTCATCGCGGGCAGGTAGGGCAGCGGATCATAGCCGCGGCGGCGCTGAAACTCCTCACGGAAGCGGGCCGTCCAGTTCTGCGACCCGTTCTCCCAGCTATCGATGTGCGTGCGGACCAACGTCTTGCCCTGCCCGGCGTAGGGGCCTGCGTCGTCGATGAACTTGCTGACAAAGCCGTTGAACTGGGCCTCGATGCCCTCGGGGCTGAGCTTGTCGCATTCGAGGCCGCGACCGGAGTCGGGGGACGGGCCATTCTGCGCGCCGGTGCAGGTGTAGCCCACGCGCAGGACCGTCCACTGCCCCTCGGGCGCGTCCCAGGTGAGGTGGCCGTCGGCCGCCATCTTCGCGGTCAGGTCGATCATCTTCCCGCGCGGGATGGTCTGCTCGGCGGGGATCGTCGGGTAGGTCGCCGGCGAGCCGAATTCACCGCGGTCCAGTCCGCACTTCTGCTGCCAATCCGGCAGGTGATAGTCCGCCGGCGTCGGGTAGGCATAGACGGCGATGTCGCGATAGAAGCCGGCCACCGTCGGCGGCTGGGCGAGGACGGCGTCGAAGTGGGCGCCGCCCGGGACCACGGTCTCGGTGGAGACGACCTTCTGCATCGCCTGCTCGGGCTTGATCCACGGCCCGCCGCTGCCGTTCCAGCCGGCGTCATCGTTCATGTTGACTTCGATGCCGAGGCGATGAGCCTCGGAGATCATGTAGGTGAAGAGTTCGTGCCACTTGGGACTCGCGAAGGGCACCGGGCCGACCGGCGCGCCCTGGTCGACTTCCATGATGAGCACACCGCCGATGCCGACGCGCTTCATGGCCTCGAGGTCGGAGGTGATGCCGATCTTCGTGATGTTGCTGTTCAGCCAGAACCAGTAAACCCACATCCGCGCGCTGTCCGGCGGCGTGCGGAAGCTCTGGTCGAGAGATGGCGGAGGTGCCTGCGCCGCCTGGACCGCGCAGCCGAGCAGTACCAATAGAAGAGCAGCTAGCAGTCCTCGTCTCATCATCGTTCCCCCTGGTTCTTGGCCGTGACGATGACCGCCGCGCCACGGTACATGCGCTCTTTCAGCACTTCGGGGAAGTTTCCTTTGCGCGCGCCGGCGTCAGACTGGATCAACGCCGGTGGCGAGGGCGACAAGCATCGCTGAATGGCGTTCGCAGAGGCCCGCATCCTCGCTGCACTGGCACTCGATAAGCTCTTCCTGCGTTGCCGCGTCGTGGAGACGACAGGTCGGATCCTCGCACGGGCCCTCGCCATACGCCCGGTACATGATTGCCATCAGCGCATAGCCCTGCAAGCAGGTCGTGATGCGCCGGTCGCCATAGCCGAGAGCGCGCGGCTCGAAGGCCTCCGCGAGGTCGGCGATGTCCTCGTCGAGGCCCATGACCGCCATCTGCGTGCGCAGGACCTCGAAGTCGCGCGGCCGTGCAGGACCCTCGATGAGGCCAGTCGTAGATATGAGACTCGGCTGTCCCAGGCATCCCACTCGCACTCGGAAGTCCCGGGTGTGCTCATCCCAGTCGCCGAAGACCATCGAGGTCAGCACGATGTGCAGCTGGTCGAGGCTATCCTCGTCAGCGAGCATCATGAGTGCGAGGATCGCCTGCAGCGCCTGGCCGCGATAGATCTCGCCGAGGCCGAGGTCAGCCGGAGCCTCGGGCGGCAGTAGTCCACGGTCGGCCGGGTGCACGAGATTGTCCACCTGCGCGCGCGTGAACTGCCCGGTAAGCTGGGCGATAAGTTCCTCGCCGCCCTCCTCGGCATAGCGGCGAAGCTGGTGGGTGAGGTAGTCGTTGCGGACGCGGACCTCTGCCTGGGGCAACGCATCGGCGAGGAAGCGCGCGAGGGCATCCGTGTTGAGGCCCTCGGTGTCGGGGTCGTCGTACACGAATACATGGCGCAGGCGCGTCCACGGCTTGGGCAGGTGTTCGTCAGTCATGATCGCAGGCCATTTTAGCACAGCGGCTCCGGCTCCCTGTAGGGCCCGCCGCGCGGTACTTCCGCCTTTGCCTTTCTGCCTTTGGATGTCATCCTGAGGAAGGCACCCTGGGCCTGACGGAGGATCCCCCGGACCGCCATCGTAGATTGGGCCGGGCAGTTGGTGCGGGGATCCTTCGCCTTCGACAAGCTCAGGCTCAGGATGACAACCAAAGGCGGAAGGACGAAAGATGGGCCGGGCGGCCGTGTGCGTCCTCCCCCTGGTCCAGACCGTCCGGGAGTTCCAAGGTTGTCATCCTGAGGAAGGCGATCTGTGCCGACCGAAGGATCTCCTTTTGTCGATGACGGCTGACTATCGCTGTGCGCTCCAACAAGCCAAAAGGAGATCCTTCGTCGGCGACGCAATCCGTCGCCTCGGCGATGCTACGCATCGCAAGGATGACAGACGCGCGGGGGCGACGAGGCGATGGGGCCGCGGTGGTCGGTCGCCGCGGGGTATAATCGCCCTTGATGACCACTCGCGCTTCTCAGTGGCTGCCACTGGTTGTTGCCGCCCTGTTCATGCTACTCCCGACCGTCTCTTCGGCCGCATATCTGCTTATCCCGATGGACCGCGCTCAGACCGACCATCTGCGCGCCTACGGGCTCACCTACTGGTGCCTCGACGCCCCGCGCGGGTACCAGTGCGACTGGCTGCTCAACTATCGCGGCGGCTCCTTCCTCCTCCCCGACAAGCCCGACGTCCGCGCGCGGGCGGATGAGCTTGGGGTCGCCTTCTCCCCCATCGCCGAGGCCCAGGCCGGCGCCATCTTCGCTCAGATTCGCGCCGAGAACATGGAGCGCATCACCCTCACCCGCGCGGCGCGGATCGGCGTCTATATCCCACCCGACAAGCGCCCGTGGGATGACGCCGTAACCCTCGCCCTCACCTACGCGCAGGTGCCCTTCCAGAAGCTGTGGGATCGCGAGATTCTCGCCGGCGGCCTTAAGAACATCGACTGGCTCCATCTCCACCACGAGGATTTCACCGGCCAGTTCGGCAAGTTCTGGTCCCATTTCGGCGCCGAGCCCTGGTACCAGCAACAGGTCCTCGTCTCGCGGCAGGCCGCGTCCGACCTCGGCTATCCGAGCGTGCAGACGGAGAAGGCCGCGGTCGCGACCGAGATCGCGAAGTGGGTCTCCGGCGGGGGATTCCTCTTCGCCATGTGCTCGGCCTGCGACAGCCTAGACGTGGCCCTCGCGGCGCGTGGCATCGACATCGTCCCGGCTCAGATAGACGGCACGCCGACCGATCCTCACGCCAACGAGAAGCTCGACTTCCGCCCGACCTTCGCCTTCCGCGACTTCAAAACGATTCCGAATCCCCTCGTCGAGGAGATCGCCGACATCGACGTCCAGCCGCCGAATCCAAGCACGGCCTCGCGCGGCGAGACCTTCGACCTATTCGTGTTTTCGGCCAAGCAGGACCCCATCTGCTCGATGCTCGTGCAGGACCACACCGACCGCGTGCTCGACTACCTCGGGCAGACCTCGGCCTTCCGGCGGTCGGCTTTGCGCGATACGGTGATTGTGCTGGGCGACTTCCCGGGGCAGAACAAGGTGAAGTACATCCACGGCGACTACGGCAAGGGGACCTTCACGTTCCTCGGCGGCCACGATCCGGAGGACTATGCGCATACCGTCGGTGAGCCGCCGACCGACCTGCGCCTGCACAAGAACAGCCCGGGCTATCGCCTCATCCTCAACAACATCCTCTTCCCCGCCGCGAAGATCCGCCAGCGCAAGACATGACGGCCGGGCCTCTGGATGGTCTTTCGGAGGGGCCGCATCCGAGGGAGCACGCGAAGCGTGCTCATCTCGAATCCGGCCCGCTTTCCTCGCATGACGCGCGGCGGGGAGTGAATCCCCGCCCTACAGCAAGCCAGACCTCCGGCGAAAAGAAAAGAGCCCGCGGCGCATCCTGCCCGCGGGCTCGTTCGTTGCATGTCTCAGATATAGCCAGGCCCTACCCGCTGCTCGTCGTCCCACCACCGGGCGGTGCGGGCGGCCCCGGCGGAACCGGCGGCGGCATCGGCGGAACGTTCGTGAGTTCCTTCAGCAGGAAGTCCAGCGGCAGCGTCGCATCCGCCGTCACTGTGATCGCCTGGTTGTTCGGCACATACCCTTGCGCCCAGGCTATCGCCTTTCCGGCGCCTGCCGGAACGTTGAGGCTATAGTGGCCGCTGGCATCCGTCAGCGTGCGGAAGACCTTCACCGCAATGTCCGGCGGAGGCATGATCGGGGTCGCCACCGCGCTCGCGCCCAGCGACATCATCGGCATCGGCTGAGGAGCGGGAGGTATCCACGCCGTCCCCATCGCGATGATCACCGTGGCGCCCTCCAGCGGTGCCGTCGTGCCGTCAGTCTTCGATCCCGTCACCGTGCCCGACACCGTGCCAATTCCGGGCGTGACTACCGCTTCGAGCACGAAGTCAGCCGTCACGGTCGCATCGGCCGTCACGAAGACCCACGCATACGCCGGCTTGAAGCCCGGCACAACCACGCTCACCAGGTACGGCCCGGAGGCCACGCCTGTCATCTTGTAGGTGCCATCGGCGGCAGTGATCGCGGTGTACGTCAGGAGCGGCGGCGGCGGATAGATGAGCGGCGCGGTCGGATCGGTAGGCGACCCCACGGTAGTACTTCCACCGGCACCCATCATCGGCGTCAGGCCACCGCGTGCGTCGACTTCCACGCCGGCCATCGGCGTCGAGGGGCCTGTCCCCGCCTGCGTGGTCACCATGCCCGTGATCAGGCCGGAGCCCGTCAGGGGGATCGGAACCGGAAGAGTTGCGGTGCCGCCACCGGTGATGGTGAAGGTCGCGCGACCGGCCATCATGCCGCCGTTCTCGACGACATCAACGACGTGGTCGCCGGGAGGAAGTCCCGGGACGGTGAAGCTGCCATCGGCTGCGATAGGCGCAGTCACCGGCTGCCCATCCACCGAGACCTGGAGGGTCGATACCGCGACGCCTGCCGTCGTGACCTTGGCCGATAGGGTGCCGACCGAGGCCGAAGTGCCGCCGCCAGTCGTCGTGCTACCGCCACCGCCGCCACCACACCCGGCAGCCAACGTGAGAAGGACCAACACAACTGCGCCAGCCCACAACGTGTTTCGCACCGCGGGCTCACCTCCGAGCAAGCCTCTCCCTTCCCCCGTTGGACTATCTTACACCTTCCGACGTTCCATGATGGTGCACTTCTGCTGCCGATGGTCTTGCGGCGGAACTCCGTGGAGGGCATTGCTTCGCGCCAGCGAATCGGCTGCGCGGAGGTGTCGCCATGCTTGCGACCGCGAACGCGGCGATGCTGGTGCTTTCCCTCGCCACGGTGTCCACGCGCCTGCCCCTGTCCTTCGAGGACCCGTCGGACGTCGCCCAGCTCGCCCAGGGCTCCGGCCTCAAAGTTTTCGAGCGCGTCGCCGAGCACGCAACCGATGGCGATCATTCCCTCCACGTCGTCTTCGCGGGCTCTGAGGCCGACTCGTGGCCCGGCTTCAGCCTCAACTTCGACGCCCCCGACCAGACCTCCGCGGGCGCGCTGGCCTTCGACGTCTTCTCTCCCGCCGCCCAACCCACGCCGCTCGCCTGGCGCGTTGACGACCTCAGCGGCAAGCGCGTCTTCGGCGGCGAGAGCCTGGCGCCCGGGGCCACGACGCATATCAAGATCTGGCTACGCTCGCTCAAGTACGACCTCGACCTGGCCCACCTCCAGCGCGTCTACATCTACATCAGCAAGCCCCGCGGCGACGTCGAGCTATTCTTCGACCACTTCCGCCTGGTCACCCTCGAGGGCAGCTTCCTGGCCGTGACCCATGTGCCCGACCGCGTGCCCACGGGCCTCCCCTCCCCCACCGGGCCGGCGATGATCGCCTTCGAGCGGCCGTGGATGCAGCACGTCTTCGCCGACGACTGGCCGGCCGAGGATGAGCCTGCGCCCAAGCCGTCCATCGCCGCCGCGCGGGGCGAGTATGAGCCGCTGACGATCTGTATTGCGGCACGACGCGATTTGCATGGCCTCACCGCGATGATCTCCGACTTCACCGGGCCGGGGAATGTCGACCGCGTCAGCGGCCAGGCCAAGATCGCCGCGAGCGCCGTCGACGTGCGCGTCGTACGTGCCCTCGACAAGCGCTGGACCTATCCTGACACGCGCTACATCGCGGGGATGCCCGTTCTGCTTGAGGCGCAGCCGAAGGAGGGCGTCGACCTCGCGGCCGGGCGGGTCGGGCGATTCTGGCTCACGGTCCATGTCCCTCCGGATGCGAAGCCGGGTGACTACAAGGCGATCGTCACCGTCGCCGAGAAGCCCCTCTCCCCCACCGCGTCGGGCGCGCCGGTGCAGATTCCGGTGTCCCTCCACATCTACCCCTTCGCCCTGCCCGAGGTGAAGGACAAGCTGTGGGGCGTCTACTACACGGGCCCGACGGCCTTCGAGGAAGGCGAGGACCTCGTCAAGCTCGAGGCGCACCTCCGTGACATGCGCGCCCACGGCATGACATCGGTCGGCCTCTGCTTCGGCTGGGACCCGGCGCAGAACAATGTCGAGGCCAAGCGCGTGGACTTCCTCCCCGCCGGGCAGGGGCGGTATGAGACCTTCATGCAGCTATACCACGACCTCGGCTTCCCGGCGCCCCTGCTCCAGCTTGCCGACACGCCCCAGGATATCGCCGCCGGGCCGATCAATCAGCCGCGCTTCGCCGAGGCCTATGCCGGGATCTGGAAGTACGTCGAGGACTACGCCGCGAAGCAGAAGGGGCCGAAGATCATCGTCCAGCCGGTCGATGAACCCGCCTGGGGCGGAGCGGACGCAGGGGAGCGCAATCGCGTCCTCCTCGACATCCTTCGCCGGCTCGCGCCGGGCATCGTGACCGAGCAGGACGGTCCCGATGACGACTACTTCCGCCACGTAGCCGGGCCGCTGTGCGACGTGTGGAACTTCAACGGCTCGCTGCCTCCGCCGGAGGTCGTCGCCTCGGCGCATAAGGACGGCAAGACGGTGCTCATCTACAACTGCGACGTCGAGTTCTACCGGCCCGTGGTCGACCGGTACGTGGCGGGCTGGTTCCAGGAAGCGGCGGGCATCGACGGCTGCTTCAACTGGGCGTACCAGTCCGTCGCTGGCGATCCCTACGACGACCAGGACGGACCGCTCGGCGATGAGGTCGCCTACTATCCGCCGGGGCATGGGCACGTCGGCGGGCCATCGATCGGCTGGGAAGGCATGCGCGAAGGCATCGACGACTATCGATACATCGCGCTGCTGCGGGATCTCATCGTCGCCGCGCGCAAGAAGGGCGGGCGATCGGCGGAGCTTGCGTCTCGTGCTGAGAGCGACCTCAAAGAGATCCTCGCGAGCATCAAGTACAACTCGAGTGTGCGAGAGACTCCGGCGTGGGACAAGGTGACCACCAAGGACGGCAAGGTCACTATCGGCGGCTCGCTCAACTTGCCGAACGGATGGAGCCTCGAGGACTACGATCACGCCCGGCGGCATGTGGCAGACTGGTGCGTGCGACTCCTGGCCGGGAGGTAGTCCAGCCAGCCAGACAGCATCCTGTTCAGACGTCTACGTGTTTTGCTGTCGGGATGGCTTGCTGTAGGGCGGGGCTTTACGCCCCGCCGCGACCTGGCTCAATACCGCGGCGCTGGATAAACCCCGCGCTCCCCAGCAACCGAAGTCCCAACGCTGTCTGGCTGTCTGAGCGTTCGTGCGTCTGGCGGTCAAGATGTTTTACTGTCTGGCTGTCTGGACAGGCGAGCGTCTTGACAGGAAGCTGCTTAGTGGTTATCCTTGTTCTCGATCGCAGCAACAGCCGAGGCTTCATGCCGATGCCTATCATCGTACTCGCCAACCAGAAGGGCGGAGTGGGAAAGACTACTTCCTGCGCGACTCTGGGCGCCGCCCTCGCCGAGAAAGGCCGTCGAGTTTTGCTCGTCGACTTTGACCCCCAGGCCTCTTTGACGACCTCTCTCGGTTTTGACCCCGATCAGATCGATCCGAGCATCTACGCCGCGCTTTCGGCGACCCTCCGCGATGAGCCTTCGCCGCGCCTCCCAGACACCATCCTCGAGACTCAGATTGGCTGCGACCTCATCCCGTCCAACATCTCCCTCTCGGCGGCTGAGCCCGATCTCCTCACCGCCCTCAGCGGCGAGACGATCCTCCGCGAACTCCTCGACCAGCTCCCGGAGCCCTACGACTACGTCCTCATCGACTGCCTCCCCAGCCTCGGCATGCTGACCATCGCTGCCCTCGCCGCCGCCGATTTTGTGCTCATCCCTCTGCAGGCCGAGTTCCTTCCGATGCGCGGCCTTGGCCTCCTCCTGAAGACCGTGCACAAGGTCCAGGCGAAGCTGAATCCGAGCCTCGCGGTCGCAGGACTCTTCTTCACGATGGTCGAGCCGCGCACGCTCCACGCGCAGGAAGTCGTCGAGAGCGTGAGGCAGGTGCTCGGCGATCACATCCGCATCTTCGGCGCCGCGGTCGGACGCACCGTCCGCCTGCGCGAGGCCGGCGTCGCGGGAGTGACCATCATCCAGTACGCCCCGAACCATCCCGTCGCCGAGGCCTACCGCCAACTGGCGACCGAACTCGAGCAAGTCGCTGCACCAGAACTTCAGGAGGCATGACATTTTGCGCCGCGCTCAACTGACGCCCGACACCGCTCGCCGCACCTACGGCGACTTCTTCGACCGGGTGATCACCGATAGGGAAGAGGAGCGCGACTCCGCGCAGCAGAGCGATCACGCTCAGGAGGTCGGCACCGATCCGGCCCTTCCCGCCCCCGAGCCCGCGCCTGAGCCGGTTCACGCACCCGCGCCGCGCGCGACCGCCGCCGGCGCCACTCGTCCAGTTCGTTCCGCCCCGAGGGCGCCTCGTGTTGAGCCTGAACCGCCGCCTGCCGATCCTCAGCGCATCAAGGCGACCTTCTACCTCTACGCCGACGATATCGTCACCATCGATCAGATCCAGACCAGCGAGTTCGTGCGCACGGGCAAGAAGCCCCAGCGCTCCGAGATTGTGAGCCGCGCCCTGCGGTTGATTGGCGAACAGGAGCTACCTGGTGGGATTACCTAGCGGCGTCGCCCGCACTTTCATCGCACCGATTTCCTGGCGTCTTATCCCCGTCAGTTCTCCCCCGAACGGTCTCCCTCACGCGAATCGTGTTTTCAGGCAAGCGCCTCCCCCGCTTATGTGCTCTCGGGAAGGAATCATCGTGTCACCGGGCAAGGGCTTACGTGATTCCGGGACAGGATCATCGTGTTCTCGGGCAAAAGCACTTGCGTTCAGCGCCCGAAACCCTTACCTTCCTGCCTTACGAGAATCTTATACCTTGGATTCTCTTACTCTTCAGACAAACCGGGCCTTGTCTGATAGCACGATAGGAAACCACCGCAGCTTACATCGTAGCCGCCCCTGCCGGAGTGATGCAGATGCACGATGATTCGCTGCTACTGATCGACGAAATGGATGCGATCTCCGAGCCTCCTCCCGAAAGCGATCCGCTGCTCCAGCCGATTCGCCTTGGCCGGGATGAGATGAATCTCTCGGAGTTTCCCTTCGCGGTACTCTCGAAGCTCGCGCCGAATGATGTGACGACGCTGGAGTTCTACGACGAGATTCGCACCGGCGAAGGCAAGATGGTCGCGCGGCGATGGATAGTCACGGGCACCGAGAAGTACGGCCTCCCCACGGCGACGGATGAGGAGGTCTACATCGCGCTGATGGAGGTCACGAAGGAGCAGGGTTTCGAGAGCAGGACTGTGCCGATAACACGATACGACCTCATCTCGCGGATGGGATGGAAGCCCGATGGACGCAGCTACACCCGCCTCGAAGCCGCCCTCGATCGCCTGAAGACGGTGAGCATCAAGGCCGAGAACGCCTTCTGGGATAACGCCGCGCGACGATACACGACGGTCGCCTTCGGTATCATCGACAACTACGTCCTCGCCGATGAGCGTCGGATGAGGGGCGCTAGGGAAGACAACGTGCCCTTCAGTTGCATCACGTGGAACGAGGTCATCTTCACCAGCTTCCGCGCGGGCAACATCAAGATGCTCGATACCGACCTGTACTTCTCGCTGCGCAGCCCCATCGCGCGGCGGCTGTACCGGTATCTCGACAAGAAGCGGTATCCGAATCGCCCGACGTTTCAAATCACCCTCGAGAAGCTCGCCTTCGAGCACCTGGGCATGTGCCGGGCGTACTATCCGTCGCAACTCAAGCGCAAGCTCGAGCCCGCGCACAAGGAACTCATCGCCCGCGGATTCCTGACGCAGGTCGAGTATGGTCAGGCGCAATCGGGCAGCGAGAAAGCGACGTACTACTTCGCCGGCAAGCAGGAGAATCGTCGTCCCGCTCTCGCACCCCAGGCGACAGCCGCTCTCGAAGGGCTGCTCAGCGAGGGCGTGACGATGAAGACGGCGGCGGAGCTGATCCAGGTCTATCCGCTGCGAGACATCTGGGCGCAGATAACCTACCTGCCCTTCCGATCGGCGAGGGAACCGGCGGCGGCGCTGGTGCAATCGATCCGTGAATCGTGGGGACCGCCGGCGGCGTATCTCGCGAAGGAACCTGTATCGCGCAAACCGGCGTCCCTCGCGACGATGCAGGATTCGCACGCGGCGCGAGAGGCGGCTGATCGTGACCTGCGCGCTCGTCAACGCGAGGCCGCGCAGGGAGTGCTGAAGGAGTTGCCGCTCGAGGAGCAGAAGGCAGTGGATACCGAGATCCAGAAGTTCATCGGCGAGAATCATCGCTTCCTGAGCGGCTGGGAAACCCACGCGGTGTATCGCGCGATCTACAATGAGGAGATGGTCAAGATCATCTCGCGCCGGCACAGCGAAGCCTTCCAGAAGGCGATGGGGGAGAGCGAGGTGGGGGACTAGGGCGGGTCGCGAACGTCCGCGTGTCTGCCTTTACGCGTTTGCTTTTCGTTGTCATCCTGAGGAGGCGGTCTGCGCCGACGAAGGATCTCCTTTTGGCATGTGGAGGAGCGCGCACCGCGCTGCCGGGAGAAAGGCGAAAGGAGGAGATCCTTCGGTCGCGGCAAAGGGCGCCGCTCCCTCAGGATGACAGACCGGGGCGACACGGGGTGCCGTTCGGGAAGGCGATGGGTGAGTCTGAAGCAGGCGGCTAGCAGGGGAGAGTCCGGGGAGGGGCTATAGTGTTTTCAGGCAAGATGGCCGTGATCATCCCGGCCTACAATGAAGAAGAGAGCATCGCCGCCGTCCTCGCCGAGGTGCGAGAGGTCTACCCCGACGCGCTGGTCTTCGTCATGGATGACGGCTCGATGGATGCCACCTCCGACGTCGCGCGCGCAAGCGGTGCGCACGTTCTCCGTCTTCCGGTGAATCTCGGCATCGGCGGCGCGGTGCAGACGGGTCTCATGGCCGCGCTGGAAGCGGGCGTCGACTACCTCGTCCGCCTCGATGGCGATGGTCAGCATCCACCCTCGGAAGCGCCGAAGGTTCTCGCGCCGGTGCTCGCGGGTGAGGCCGACTTCGTCTTCGGCTCGCGCCTGGCGGATGAGGAGGGCGGCATGAAGCCGACATTCTTTCGGCGTATGGGCATCGACCTCTTCGCCGGACTCGCCAACACGATCACGGGCCTCAAGCTCCACGACGTGACCTCCGGCTTCCTCGCCTGCAACCGCAAGACGCTGGCCTTCCTCTCGCAGCACTACCCGACCTTCTTCCCCGAGCCCGAGGCCATCGTGTGGCTGAACAAGCACGGCTTCCGCATCAAGGAAGTGGGCGTGAAGATGCGGGTGCGGCAGGGCGGGGTGTCGTCGGTGAACACGCCCAAGGCCGTCTTCATCATGTTCCGCGTCGCGCTGGGGATGGTGGTCACGGCCATGCGGCGGCCGGTTCGTTGGAGGCAAGCGTAAGTCATGCCCGCCCCGATTCCTTCGGCGCAAGTGATGCCCTTCCACATCCAGATCACCGCGATCGTCCTGAGCGCGATGATGCTGATCATCACGATCGAACTCATCCGCCGCAACCGCCTGCGCGAGGACTACGCGCTGCTGTGGCTGGCGGGTGGGCTGGTCATGCTAGTGCTGTCGGTGTGGCCGGGGTCGATCAAGCTCCTGGCGCGGCTCACGGGCACGGTCTATCCGCCCTCGGCGATCTTCGTCGCGGCGATCGTGACGGTGATCTGGCTGCTGCTGCACTTCTCGGTGATCGTGTCGACGCTGACGGCGCGGCTGATAAAGCTGTCCCAGCGGATGGCGATTCTGGAGATGCGGATCGTCGAGCTTGAGGGCCCCTCATCCGGCGAGAGCGCGCCGCCGAACGAAACCTGACCGCAGGCAGGAGATCCCCATGCCCCGATTCCTCATCCCTCCTCTTGCGCGGACGATTGTGGACGTGCGCATGACAAAGGCCCACCACCAGCCACAGCCGCACCCTAAAGGGTGCGACTACTGTTCAACGAGCCTTTGCCATCACCGAACGATGCCCTTCTACAATCCGTCAGCTCATCGAAGCCAGGGAAGGCATCGCGTCGCGGGAGTAGTCGNNTTCGCCCTTGCGGTTGTCTTGGCGGCTGGAGCTGCACCGCATGCCCTCGCGCAGGTGCGGATCGTGGGCTCAGTCTTCCGCGCCGATGTGCATCCCGACTATCCGTGGGTCGAGGGCGCGAAGGGCATCGAGCACTGGTACGATCAGTCTTACCACGCCGCCGGCCTCGTGCGCGTGTGGGTCGAGAATCCCGGCAAGAAGGCGGTCTCGGCCACGAGCCTGACCTGGGACGGCGAGGAGTATCCCGTCGACAAGGCCATCCTCGGCAAGGATGTCATGTGGTGGCGGCTGAGGCCCGATCCGCTCCCGGGCGGCACCTTCGGCCAGATCGAGGTCCGCCTCCGCGAGCCCCTCAAGAAGGCGACGAAGCTGCAGGTGGTCATCGGCGGGCAGACGCTGTCGGCGGACATCGCGCCANNCCCGCCCCCTCCGCCTCGAGCGCATCGCTTTCACCGACGCCGGCGACGCGATCCTCTGGTGCTCGGTGTCGCCGAAGTTCAAGGGCGTGCCCCAGCTCTGGGTTGACGGCAAGCTTCCCGCCATCGCCGAATCGCTGGTCCTCGGGCCCTGGCAGGGCGTCCTCGCGGTGGTCTATAGCCCGCGGAAGATCATGAGCTACGGGTCGTTCCACTGCTTCACTCTGCGGGCCGGGGGCAACCTCGCCGACGGCGCCGTGATCCGCACCCGCGACGACTTCTTCCCGCTCGGAACCTACGGCTACGTCACCCCGCGCGAGTACGCCGCCAATAGCCTCAACATGTACACGAGCTTCGGCGCCATCGGTCCCGACGCGTTCAACGACCTGGGCGCGTACAACATCCGCGGCATCACTCCTTTGGGCGGCGGGAAGGGCGGCTTCGAGGCTGCTCCCGCATCCGACACCCTCAAGCATCCCGACCTGTGGGCGTACTACCTCCAGGATGAACCCGACTGCGGCGACTACAGCGTCCAGGACGTCGCCGAACCCCTCCGTATCGGCTCGATGGGGATGGAGATGGCCGCTCGTGATCGCAACGCCTACCACGCCGAGCCGGGCAAGCTCACGTACCTGACCGTCGACCAGACCTATAAGCCCGCCAACTGGTTCGTCTATGGCCCCATGGCCGACGTGTGCGCACCCGATCACTACCCTCTGCCGGGGCACGAGCGCGAGATCATGTCGACGCTGGAAAGCTGCCGGATGGGCTGCGCGCCGAACATGCTCGTCTTCGTGTACAGCGCGTGGTGGCCGGAGGCGACCAAGCCGAAACCGGACCAGCCCAAGGGCCGCATGCGCTTCGCCGGTGAGGAGCGCATGCACATCGGCTACGCGCTCGCAGGTGGGGCGCAGGGGCTGTCGTGCTACATCCACGTCACCGAGAAGGCCGGGGACGACATCTTCCACGGCGCGGGCGAGTTCCCCGACGTGTGGCATGCGATAGGGCAGATGTATCGCGAGACCGACACCGTGGCGCCGCTGCTGGCGGTCGCGTGGCCGGTCGATGGCGTCGTTACGGCGCCGGCCGGGGTCTATGCGAGGGCACTGCTGTCGCCGGCGGGGCTGGTCATCGTCGCGCTGAACGAGGGTGGCTGCAAGAGCACCGACGACGACTTCACCGTGAAGCCGGTCAAGCCGGCGAAGCTGACCGTGTATCTTCCGCCATGGCTTCAGACCGTCGAGGCGGCCGAGGTGGGTGAGGGGAAGCTTCCGCGCCTCGATGCGAAGCTGGTCGGCACGAAGCTTGAGGTCACGCTGCCCGAGCTTGATACGGCGCGGATGATCCTCCTCGCGCGGCCGTCGACGATGACGAGCCTCACGACGCGCTGCGCCAGGGTGCGGGCGGGTCAGGCGGAGGCGCTCCTGCGCGGCCTCCAGCATGATCAGGCGGTCCAGGCGCGCCACAACACCCTCTTGCGCGAGCTACCGGTGCACTACAAGCCGTACATGGCCATCGCCGAGGCCGAGGGCGCGTATGGGATGGAGATGACGACGGATTGGCTCAACCCGCTGGGCGAGAAGTACAACGCCTACGAGTGGTATGGCCCCGACAAGCCCGAGACCAAGCTCGCGCGATGGAAGTTCGACGCCAAGGCGGCGGGGGATCACTACTTCGTGTGGCAGTGGTTCTCCTTCAACAAGCCGCTGAAGTTGACGGTGACCGATGCCGACGGGAAGGCGATCGTCGAGCGTGAGGTCCACGGCCAGGGCGAGGACTTCTACGCCGTGGAGTTCAGCCTCCCCGCGGCGGGGCAGTATACGGTGACGCTCGGCGGCGTGGCGGGCGGTGGGCCGACATCGGCGCGGATGGCGCGGGCGGCGTTCCTGGTGCCGGTGGGTGAGGCTGAGATCCTGCCCGAAAAGATTCTCAAGTGAGCGCGAATTCCGCATCAATCAGAGCCGCCAGGATGCCGCGCTTCAGCCTTTGGCTGTCATCCTGAGGAGGCAACCGAGTTGCCGACGAAGGATCTCCTTTTGGCTCTTGCTCTGGGCGGACGACGTGGGCCGGTGGAAGGCCAAAAAAAGGAGATCCTTCGGTCGCAACGAAAAGCTTTGCTCCCTCAGGATGACAGATCGGGTGCGACGGGCCTTTCACATGGCTTTGCAGCCGACGCAGACCTACAGTAGAACGGGTGGTGTCCTCATGCGCCTGACAGCGATGCTGGCGGCCATTGTCCTCGCGGCGGTTCTTTGCGCCACGGCTCTCGCCGAAGGGTTGGCGCAGGGGCCGTGGACCGTGCGCGATGGCGCGTACTCGATCCAGGCCTCCGACCGCGCCCTCTACTACCTCATCGACCAGCCCTACATCAACGGCCAGGGCACGATCGAGGCCGTGGTCACGCCGAAAAAGTCGCTGCGCACGGCGGGCTGGGGTACGGCGGCGATAGTCCTCACCATGGGGCCGAGCGACTACTGGACCCTCGGCCTCGTCGAAGGGCCCGCGGGCGAGCACTACACGGAGCTTCTGGAGGACTATCAGGGCGTCCACCAGGCCCAGAGCACCGGCCCGTCGCGGGTGAGCCCCATCGAGGGCACCTACGGGTTCGACTGGCAGTACGGGCACACGTATCGCCTCCTCATCACCCTCGCTGGCGATAACCTCGTGGGCGACGTCTTCGAGAACGACAACCCCAAACCGGTGGCTCACCTCGGCTGGCAGCTTGGGGCGGCGCCGGCTCTGCGCGAGGGCTGGGGCGGGCTGCGCTGCGAGCTGATGGAGGGCGAGTTCACGCAGGTGAAGGTCACTGCGCCGCCGTCGGCCGTGAGCCTGACGGGGAAGGCTTACCCCCAGGGCAAGAGCGGCTGCGTGGGCCTCTACTTCGGCGAAGATCTGCCCGGGGCTCAGACCCCGCCTGCGCTGGATGAACTGACGAGGCGGCTGAAGGCCTCGGGCTTTGAGACGGCGCGGCTGACTTCCCTCGACCTCGCGCGGGCCGATGCGCTGACCTACCCGGCGCTGCGGTACCTGGTGGCTGACCTGCGCCGGCTGCCTCAGGGCGCGGCTCCGCGAATCCTCGGCTGGATGCGGCAGGGCGGCATCCTCGTCAGCCTCACCGCGCCCGCCTTCGCCGACACCTTCTACCGCGTGGGCGATGCCTGGCAGACCTGGGACGAATTCTCGCAGCACGGCCTGGCCGAGATGGCGGGCAAGGGCCGCGAGGTCGTGCCGTGGACCGAGGCCAGCCTGGGCGAATGGGGGCAAAGCCTGTACCCGGGCACGCCGCCGGCGAAGCTTGCGGTCAAGGATGCGGCCACGCCCAGCGGCGATACGGCGGTTGTCATCAACGCCCCCGGCTTCGTCACGGGATGGTGGTCGCTCGGGAGGATCTTCCCCGCGCCGCTGCTGAACGAGGGTGAGACGCTGACGTGCTTCTGGGCGAAGGGCGATGAGCACACGCCTGAGATGAGCGTCGAGCTGGCCGAGGACGACGGGTCGCGGTGGATCGCGGTCGTCAGCCTCGAGACAAAGTGGCGCTACTACGCGCTGCCGCCGCAGGCCTTCGCGTACTGGCAGGACAACCCGTCGAAGGGCCGCGGTGGGGCGGGGGATGAGCTTCGCCCGGCGCATGCGGTGAGGCTGGCCTTCGGGATCTCTGGCAGCCACACGCCGTCGGACCTCGTGCCGGATGTGCCAACTCATCAGATATCGATCGGGCCGATCCGGGCGGCGACGGTGACGCCGGCGAACTTGTCGGCCCTGGCCCCTGCCGCGCGACCCGAGCTTGAGGCGCTGTCCCCGGGGTTCAAGCTGCATGAGGTGAGGGGCGCGAAGACGTGGCAGGCGACGGGGACCGGGCGGCTGTGGGGCCTGCCGGCGAAGATGCCGGTGGTCGCGTCGCTGTCGGCGGTCGGGCGGACGGAGGGTGAGGGGTTTGATCGCGGCTACTGGTGGCGATGGGTGCCGCTGATTGAGGCGCGCGATGCGCAGGGGCGATATTGCGGCGCGCCGGTGTCGATGCTGATCAGCGAGATGATGCCCATGCCGCGAACGGCGTGGGTGAGCGTCGGGCTGGAGAAGCTGCCGGACTTTGGGCCGGAGATGCAGAGGGCGGTCGCGGCGGTGATCGACCGGCTTGCCAGCGCGCCGGTGCTGTTCGAGGCCGGGACCGAGCATTTCCTATACCGGCCGGGCGAGAAGATCGAAGTGGGCGCGGAGGTAGTGGCGCCAGCGTGCCCGGCGGCCCACGCGGCGGTGCGGGATTACTATCTGCGGGATTACTATCCTGGACCGATCACCTCGGTCGCCCCGGTGCCCATAAGCGCCGACCATGCGGTCGATGTCGGGCCCAGGAGCGCCGTGACGACCAGCTGGCATAGCGGGCCCCTCGCCCCGGGCCGATACTGGAGGTGGGTCGCCCTATTGGTCGGCGGCAAAACCGTTGACCAGATCCTTCAGCCGCTTACGATCGAAGCGGCGCCGACAGGCACTCCGCCGGCGAGCGAGGTCGTGGAGCGGCGGGGCGGCGGGCTATATCTCGACGGCAAGCCGTGGCACCCGGTGGCCTGCAACTACTGGCCGCACACGCTCGGGGGCACGCCGACGACGGCGTACGGGCGCGGGTGGATGGACCCGATGCTGTACGACCCCGAGGTGGCCGAGGCTGATCTGGCGCAGCTCGAAAGCTGGGGCTTCAAGGCCATCGCCGCCGTCGGCGCTGAGCTGAACTGGCACAGCGGCGACAAGACGGTGCGCAACGTTCTGGACTTCCTCGACCGGTGCGAGCGGCATCACGTCAAGGTCTTCCTCTTCGTCGCCGGGCTCGACCCGAGAGGTCGTGACGACGCCTTGGCGACGGAGATCATCAAGACCGTGCGCTACTGCCCGGCGATCGTGGGCTATGACGTCGCGTGGGAGCCGGGGTACTGGGAGTGGTCCTCGCGGCACCGGTACGCCCAGCAGTGGCGGGAGTGGCTGGAGGCGCAGTTCGGCAGCATCGACGCGGCTGAGGCGGCGCTGGCCTGCAAGATCCCTCGCGACGACGCCGGGCAGGTGGATGTGCCGCCCGATTCGTGGTTCACGAAGGATGGCCCGTGGCGGCAAGGGACGGCGGCCTTCCGGACCTTCTGGAACTGGCAGATCGGGGCTGAGTACCGGCACATCGCGACGCTGGTGAAGTCCCTGGACCCGGTGCATCTCGTGGGCTTCCGGGGCAGCACGGTGGGCGGCGTCCTCGACTTCATGCCGGTTGAGCAGCCGGCGGTCCTGCACTTCATGGACTGGGCCGGGCCGGAAGATTACGACGTGCCCGCCTATGGCCGAATCTCGCCGTGGCCCTACATCTCGGCCGAGGGCCTGGTCACGCGGATGCTCAGCTACGCCTCCGGCGGCAAGCCGATCGTGTGGATGGAGTACGGCATGCCGATCTACCCGAACGGCACGATCTGGAAGGACGACCTGATCTTCCTCACGCCCGAGCGCCTCGCCTATCAGGCCACCGAGGGGAAGCAGTTCTGGCAGATGCAGTCGGGCTCGGGGGCCTGGGGGAGCATGGCGTGGTGGTATCCGGGCGGGTGGCGATGCGGCGAGAACAGCGAGTGCGGGCTGGTCGACCCGGACAACCGGCCGCTGCCGGTGGCCGAGGCTGAGAAGGGCTTCGTCGACAGGTTCACCGCGTCGGAGACCTTCAAGCCCGACACGTATCTCGAGTTCAAGCCCGAGCAGGTGGGCGGCTGGATCGGCGAGTACCTGCGGCTGCGGCCGACGTACGCGGCGCTCGTGGCGCAGGGGCACAAGGTCGGCGTGAAGACCGTCGGGCCGATGACGTCGGCTGACTGCCCGCTGATCGATCCCTCGGGCGCGGCATGGACCGGGAAGGGGCCGCTGCGCTACCTGGACAGCATCTTCGAGCACGTGCGGGTGAAGGTGGGCGATGGCCCGTGGGTCGAGGTGCCACTGCCAACGACGCCGGAGCCGGTCGAGGTCAAGGTCGCGGGGGGTGGGCCGGTGCAGATCGAGGCGTGGGCGGGAAGCCTGGCGGAGGCGAAGTGGTTGCCGGGCGGCGTCGTCCTGCAAGTGTCCGGCGATGGGAAGGGCGAGGGTGCGCTGGAGAAGGCGGTGGACTTCCAGGGCAGCGGGCACTTCGGGGCGGTGAAGGTGGGGGATGAGATGGGCGACACGATGATGCTAAGGCTGCAGCTATCGGCGCCGGGACGGGCGGCCTTCGGTGAGATCATCAACCTCAAGCTGGTAAAGACGGGCCCGGGATAGGTAACCAAGGAAAGTGTCACGCTAGCGTGACACTTTCCGATGTTACGCATTTTGTCAGGGAGGAGGGCGCGATGAACGCTGCACTGCTGGGAGGGTTTCTCATGGCCATCACCACCGCCGGGTGGCAGCCGCCCGAAGGCGTCTTTCCCATCCTCGGCTGGGTCAAGCCTCAGACGACGCTCGCCGGTTACCAGCAATGGGCCGACGACGGCTTCACCATGGCCAGCGAGTGCGGCGAGGAGGACATGAAGCTCGCCGCTGAGGTCGGCAGGTCGGCCTTCTACTACCTCGGCACGCCCGACCCCGCCACGCCCGACGGCAAAGCCAAGATCGACGCCGCCATCGAGATCTGCAGCCGCTACCCGAACTGCCTAGGCTACTTCCTGACCGATGAGCCCGGCACCGCCGCCTTCCCGCTGCTNNGGGCGAGTCGTCGCCTACCTGCGTGAGCACGACCCGAAGCGGCTGGCCTTCATCAACCTCCTGCCGACCTATGCCAACGAGCAGCAACTGGGCGCCAAGACCTATCGCGAACACGTCGAGCGCTACATCGCCGAGGTCAAGCCGGAGGTCGTCTGCTACGACAACTACCCC
>PMZA01000345.1 GCA_003170595.1 Armatimonadota bacterium | reverse complement strand
GCCGACGATGGGTGCGGGACTGCCGGAAGAGCTGAAGCCGTACCTGCCTGCGACGACGGAGTGGTGGACATGCCCGGCGACGAAGCGGCCGTACCGTGTGAGGGCGGCGAAGGGGATGAAGGCGACGGACCCGATTGCGTGGGATGACGGGACGTCGTCTGGGCTAGGGCCCCATGGCAAGAAGTGGCACGTGCTGAACGCGGATGGGACGGTCGTGGACGCGACGGCGCCGCCGGCGCTGACGGTGACAGTGGTGAGGGGATTGGAGGCGCCGGTGGAAGCGGCGCCCGCCAGGCTACGACCGAAGCGTTAGGCGCTGTCCGCCTGCATCCACGCGCGGACGGCGAGGAAACGGTCGAGAGACGTCGGCAGGCCGTCGGCGGCTAGTGCGAGTGTTAGACGTGCGCGGCGCAGGCGTGGGGTGAAGAGTTCGTCGAGCGCGCGGCCCAGTTCCTCCGCCGAGATCGACCCGCGCTGGAAGATCGTCGGATCGAGTACCGCCCCGAAGAGCAGGAAGTCCTCCCCGAAGAAGTCGAGCACCTCATCGAAGGTCACGTCGCCGACCGTGGGCGGAGTGACCGCGTTGGCGCCGTCGAGGCCGGTCGCGCGTATCCCCGGCATCAGCGCCTTGAGGTGGCCGCACATGTGGAGGACGCAGAGCTTCCCACCGGCGTGGAGCGCGTCGACATAGTCGCGAAGCTGCGGCACGCTATACCGCTCGTAGAGAGTGGGCGAGATCATCGTCGAGCTGGTGTTCTCGACGGGGATGACGACCTCGGCCGGGGAGAGGCGCGCGATCAGGCGGTACTCCTCGAGGCGGCGGGCGTGCATGACGTCGAGGAGGGCCTCGACCTCGCGGCGGTGATCCTCGAGCATGAAGTAGAAGCCCGCGACGCCCATCTCGATCTCGAGAAGCTGCTGGACGGGCGAGGGCTCGGTGGTCGGGCAGTAGACGCCCATGTCGCCGATAGCTGCCTCGGCGGCGGCAAAGGACTCCGCGTGGCCGGGAAGCTCCTCGTAGTGCGAGCCTTCCCACAAGTTGTGCAGCGTGCGGAGTTCATCGAGGCACGTGACCGCGTGCTTGACCGGATGGCCGCTGCGCCACATGGCCGTGAGGTCGCCCCACTCGGTGTGGATGGTGCGCACCCAGGCGCCGTCGTCACGCGTGAAATGCTCGACCTCGATAGGCGGCGTGACCATGCGGCAGGCCGGGGTCATCGGCGTGGGCAGCCCGTAGTCGCCGAACTGCAGGAGGTCGCAGCCGATCATGCGGTAGAAGTCGAGGAGGGGCATCTCTCGGACGTCGGGCGGCATGACCGAACGCGTGAGATCGTCGACGAGGGTCGTCCACGAGAGGCGATCTGTGGGCTGTCCGGCAAGGATGGCCTGCAGGCGTTGGCGTCCGGTCATGGCTTGCTCGATGACGGCGTGGAGGGCGATGACGGCTTGCCGCCGTAGGGGACCGAAATATACCGCACCGACGGGCGGGTATGACCTGCTTGCGGATACAGTGCCATAAGATTGTGTACCGCGTGGAGGCTGGGCATGTTATGGCGGAGGGAGATCATGACGGGTTTCCACTCACAAGAAAGCCTCTGTCTAAGAAAGCATGATATACCGGGACGCGGCGTATATGTTTCGGCGAATAAGCGAGCACAAGCTGAGAAGCTTTGGCGTTATAGATAGACAGGCCATCGACGTGGCCCGTGTCTATGAATATATAAGAAACAGGCTTGAACCTATAGCCCACCGCTACTGGTCGTCTCCTTCCTTTGCGGGGATAGGCGGGGGCGGCGGCTCGTCGGACTTCTTGGGTTCGGGCTCGAGTTCGTCGTGGCCGTGCTCGCCCTCTTCCTCCTCATCCTCGTGGGAGAAGTGGCGACGCATCTCGGCCATGGTGAGCAGGCGATCGTGGACGAGGCGGTTGACCGAACCCTCGGGGTACTCGCCGTTCTCGTCGAGGTCGCCGGCGGGAGTGCCGGTGAAGAGTTCGATCCCCTCGTCGACGGTCTGGACGGAGAAGATGTGGAACTGGCCGGCGCGGACAGCGTCGAGGACCTCCTGGTCGAGCATGAGGTTATCCACATTGGACTCGGGGATAACGACGCCCTGAGTGCCGGTTAGGCCGACCTCTTTGCAGACGGAGTAGAAGCCCTCGATCTTGCGGTTGACGCCACCGATGGGCTGGACGTTGCCGTTCTGATCGACCGAGCCTGTGACCGCCAGGTCCTGGCGAAGCGGGAGGCCCGAGAGGACGGAGAGGATCGAGTAAAGCTCGGCCGAGGATGCGCTGTCGCCCTCGATCTCGTCGTAGGACTGCTCGAAGGTGAGGGTGATCGAGCAGGAGATCGGGTAGTCCTGCGCGTAGCGATGGCCGAGGAAGCCGGAGATGATGAGGGTGCCCTTATCGTGGATGGGACCCGACAGCTTGACCTCGCGCTCGATGTTGACCACGCCGGTGGGGCCGCCGAGGAAGCAGCGGGCAGTGATGCGGGAGGGGCGGCCGACAACGAAATCGCCGAGGGATATGAGGGCGATGCCGTTGATCTGCCCGACCTCGGTGCCGGAGGTCTCGATGTGGATGACGCCGCGGCGGATGTACTCGACGAGGCGCTCCTGGATGCGGTCGCTGCGCCAGATGCGCTGGTGGAGGGCCTGATCGACGTCGGAGGCCTGGACGATCTCATTGCCCGCGCGCTTGGCCCAGAAGGCGGCCTCGCGGGCGACGGTCTCGACGGCGCTGAACTGGGCGGTCATCTTCTCGCGATCCTCAGCCTCACGGACGGTGTCCTCGATGATGCGAGCGACGGCGCCCGCCGAGAAGGCCGGGAGTTCCTGGCGGCGGGCAAGGTCGGCGATGAAGAGGCCGTAGGAGACGACCATGGCGTCGGAGCGGGGGTTGATCCAATCGACGTCGGCCTTCACGCGGAAGAGGCGCGAGAAGTCCTGATCGTAGGAGAAGAGGAGGCCGTAGATATGGGGCGAGCCCACGAGGATGATCTTCGCCTCGAGGGGCACGGGCTCGGGCTGGAGGTTGACGGTGGAGATGAGGCCGAGGTGCTCGGCAAGGGACTCGATGCGGACGCAGCGGTCCTGGAGGCAGCGCTTGAGCGCGTCCCAGGCGTAGGGGCGCTGAAGAAGCGACAGGGCATCGATGAGGAGGAAGCCACCGTTCGCGCGATGGAGAGCGCCGGCCTGGATCATCGTGAAGTCGGTGACGAGGGCGCCCATCTGAGCCTGGTACTCGATGCGGCCGGTGAGGTTCTGGACCGTGGGGTCGACTTCGAAGACAACGGGCGCGCCCTTCTCGCCATCGGAGCGAGTGAGGACCTGGACGCGATAGCGCTCGTAGGGCGGGCGGGTCTGCATGGGGACGGGAATGGGCATCTGCTGCTCTTCCTCGCCCATGGCGGCCTGGCGGAAAAGCTCGGCGTTCTCGGTGACGTCGAGGGCGATTTGCTGGAGATACTCGAGGACTGGCGGGGCGTCGTGGTGCTTCTCCGAAAGCTCTTCGATGAGGACGCCAACGGCTTCGGCGACGACGCGCTTGTCGAGGTCCTGGACATCGCGGCGGGCGTCGCGCTCGGAACGGTGACCCTTGCGCATGAGTTCCTCGAGCTTGCGCTCGAGGGTCTGACGACGGGCCTCGATCTCGGTGCGCTGAGCCTCGGGGAGGCCGGCGAACTGCTGGGGCGTCATCACCTCGCCGCCGAGGGTCGGGGCGAGGATGAGACCGGCGGGCGTGCGGCCGACGGTGAAGCCGGCTTCGCGGGCCTCGCGCTCGAAGTCCTCAAGCTCCTTGCCTCGGGTGTCGCGATAGGCGCGGATGGCGTTGTCGCGCTGCTGGGCATACTCGTCGCTCTCGAAGACGCGCGTGATCTCGCGGCGGAAGTCGTCGACGAACTCGTCCATGTCGCGGCGGAGGATGTCGGCGCGACCGGGCGGGACGGCGAGGGCTCGCGGACGTCGCGGGTCGGGGAAGTTGTAGACGTAGCACCAGTCCGGTGGGGCGGGCAGATCGGCCGCGACCTTCTCGGCATAGGCGCGGGTGAGGGAAGTACGGCCGGTGCCGGGCATGCCCATGACAAAAATGTTGTAGCCGTCGCCGGGGATGTTGAGGCCGAGGTCGAGGGCCGCGAGGGCGCGCTCCTGGCCAATGACACCGACGGGTTGGTCGGCCTGGGAGGTGTCAGCAAAGCCGAGCAGTGCGGGGTCACAGACCCAGGTCAAGTCGTCAGGTGTAAGCTCACGCAATCCATCCACCTCTTCGCAGGTAAAACGCCAAGGCCACGCTGCCACCGCCTGGAGGCCAGCGCGCGGGCGGCTCTTTGGGCCCGACGCCCGCAGGGAGAAGCGCCCGTGGGGCGAATTGTGCCATTGATAGGCTGATAATTCAAGGTCGAGGCGTAAGACGGGCGGAGCATCGCGCGACGCCTCGGTCGAGGAAGGTAGAGACATGCTGATGGCGCTGGCGGTGCTGATGTGCGGCGGTGTGGGGGCGGTTCAACTGAGCGATAACTTCCCGGGGACGAGCGTGGGCGATAACTGGGCCGCGATGGGCGGGCAGTGGAGTGTTCACGATGGCGCCCTGCATACGGCCAGCGCGCCGGAGGGGTGGTTGGTGTGGAAGGGCCTCGTCGCGCCGAAGAGCATGTCCGCCGACGTGGAGATCACGCCCGAACAAGGCGATGCTCCGGGAGTGTGGAGCGCGGCCGGGATCGGCGCGTTCCTCGACAGCAACAACTACTGGCGGCTCGCGCTGGTCGAGAATGCGACGGACAAGAACCTCCACTACTTCGAACTTGTCGAGCGGATGGGCGGCGTGTGGCAAGCGCAGGTGGAAGAGGGGACGCGCCTGGAGCAGATCGACCAGAGCCCCGAGGCGGGCTGGGCCTACGGGCACAAGTACCGCATGCACGTCGAGATCGATGGGACGCGGATAGCCGGGATCGTGTATGAGGGCGAGAAGATCGTGTGGCGAAAGGCCTTCGCGATGCCTCCGACGGTGGCTGGGGTGCGAAACGGGTGGCCGGCGTTCGATGTGGTCGGGATGGTTGCGTCGTTCCGCGGGTTCAAGGCGCAGGCAGAGATGGCGCAGCCGGGCGGAGGCGGTGCAGCGAGGCGTGCGCTGATCATCGACAACAATCTGCCGGGCGCGAATCCGGCCCTGGCGGCATGGGCGCAGGCGGCCTTGAAGCGGGCGAATATCGCGACGGCGACGATGAGCGCAACGGACTTCGCGACGAAGGGCGTGTCGGCGGATCAGTGGGATGTGGTGGTCCTGCCCGAGGCGCAGATCGTGCCGCTCGGGACGGGGCTGGCGCTGGATGCGTACCTGCGCGGGGGCGGGCAGCTTGTCGTCATGAGCGAGGGCGTGCCCTTCGAGAAGCAGTTGGTGAGCGACGGAGGGCTGTGGCTGACGCCGGCTGAAGCGCAGGCGACGGTGGCGGCGACAAGGCCGGCCGTCGAGGTTAGAGATGACCTGCCGGCGACGCTCGTGCATGCGTCGAGTCGTCAGGACAATCCGACGCTGGCGGTTGAGAGTGAGGCCAAGGTCGGCGGCAAGGTGCTGCATGTGAAGCTGCCGGTGTATGACGGGTGGTCGACGTGGATGACGACGGTGCGGGCAGGGACGCTCGATGCGGCGAGTCCGATGCTGATGTTCTGGGCGAAGGGCGATGCGACGACGACGCACCTGGTGGTCGAGTGCGTCGATAGCGGTGGGGCGAGATGGATCGGGGCGATCCCGATCACGAGGGAATGGAAGCGGTATGCGGTCGGGCCGAACGACCTGCCCTACTGGCCGGATGCGTCGGGGGCCAAGCATAAAGACACCGATCACGTTGAGCCGGCGAAAATCGTCAAGATCGGGTTCGGGCTGGCGAAGAGCCATGCGCCGCTGACGGATGGGCCGAAGGAGTTCTGGATCTCGTCGATGGGCGCCGGGCCGGAGATCGACATCGCGCGGCCTGAGATGAAGTTCGTGCCCGACCTCGAGGGTATAACGCCGTGGTACAAGACGTACGAGTTCCCGGGCGTGACCGAGATCGCGACGGCCGATGACAGCGTGTGGCCGAAGGCGACCGCGAGCTTCAGCGGCACGGTGCGGTGCGGGTATCCGCGGCCGTGGGGTAAGGGCATGACCGGTGAGCGGGAAAAGCGGTGGCTGCCGGTACTCGAGGCGCGGGATGGACAGGGCGGCCGGATGTATGCGGCGACGCTGAACGTGCAGGCGAGCGGACCGTACGCTGGCGCGACGTGGATGTACTGGGGAGTCCCCGCGGCGGCAATGGCGCAGGGCGGCGATAAGCTGGGCGACCTCTTCGCCGAGGTCGTGCGTGCGCAGATGAGGCGTGTGTGGCTCGTCGAGGGTGGGGCCGATCAGGTGGCGTACCTGCCGGATCAGGCGGTGACGCTCGGGGCGCGCGTGATGAACGCGGGCGGCAAGCCGGCGGACGTGCAGGTATCGGCATCGATGCATGGTGGCGGCCTCGACCTGGCGCATGCGGAGATGGCGACGGTCGGGGCGATGAGCGAGCACTCGACGTCGGGGAAGCTTGTGCCGATGAAGCCGGGGCTGTACTCGGTGAAGACCGAGCTTCGGCTGGGCGGGAAGGTCGTGGACAGCATCGTGAGCCCGATGCGCGTTCTGAGCGGCGAGGCTGATCGGGATGCGGACTTCGTGCGCGTGGAGGGCGGCCAGTTTCGTGTTGGGGCGAAGGCGTGGCATCCGCACGGGGTCAACTACTGGCCGCGGTACACGTCGAGCATGGGGCTCGGCGATTACTGGGGCGGATGGCTGCGGCGGGCGCATTACGATGGCGACCTCATCGAAGAGGACCTGAAGATCGCGGAGAGCCTGGGCATCACGGCGATGAGCATCCAGCCGCCGGCGACCGAGGAGGACCTGCCGTGCATGTGGGACTTCCTCGAGCGATGCAAGGCGCATGGCATCCGCGTGAATATCTTCGTGCCGGCCGACCCGCGCGGGTTTGATGAGAAGCAGGTGAGGATGATCGTCGAGGAGGGGAAGCTGGCGAAGTTCTCGTCGGTGTTCAGCTTCGATGTGACGTGGGAGCCGCGGTGGGGTTCGTATGATGAGCGGAAGGCGTTCGATGCGCAATGGCGAGGATGGGTCGACGATCAATACGGAAGCCTGTCCGCGGCGGAGAAGATATGGGGCGTCGCCGCGCCCAAAGATGATAAGGGCGAGGCGACCGGGCCCACGGATGATCAACTGACGAAGGATAGTGACGCGCGGGTGATGGTCGCGGCGTACAGGCGCTTTGTGGACGACTTCCTCACCGCCGGGTATGGGCGGACGCGGCGGTTCCTGCATAGCCTCGACCCGAAGCATCTCATCAGCAATCGCGCGGGGTACGGTGGGACGGGGAACGTGTGGGTCGTGGGCGCGTACCAGTTCGACCCGCTGTCGGGGGCCGCGTACCACGACTTCATTTCGCCCGAAGCGTACGGGATGGAGGCGAAGGACGGCGACTACAAGCGGTGGGGCTTTGTCGATGCGTACTGCCGGTGGGCAGGGAACGGGCGGCCGGTATTCTGGGCGGAGTATGGCGCGAGCATCTATCCGGGGAATACGCCGGCGAACTATGAGATCCAGCGGAAGACCTGGGAGAACGTGATGAAGCTCGTCGTGTTCGCCGGAGCGAACGGGGATGCGGGATGGTGGTGGCCGGGCGGATATCGCGTTGATGAGAAGAGCGACTATGGCTGCATGGAGCCGTACGGGCGGCCGCGTGGCTCGGCGGAGGAACTGAGGAAGAATGCAGCGGCGATCCTCGGGCGCGATGCGGATAAGCGGCCGGTGAAGTGGGTGACGATCGATCGCGATAGTGACGTGCGTGGGCTGGCGGGGTTGTGGGAGAAAGGCCTGGCCGACTACCTGGCCGCGGCGGATGGTGCGACGGCGGTGAGGCTGCGGACGGTGGGCGATGGGAAGACGTCGGCGGACGTGCCGGTGGAGGGCGTGGGCGGCGTGAAGTACGACGGCGCCGGGCCGATGAAGTGGCTGAACGCCGTCGCGCATGCGGTGCAGGTTGTGGTGGGCGGGAAGGCATCGCGGCCAGCGGACGATATGCTGTGGGGCGACGTTGCGATTGATGCTCCGGGGGGTGAGGCAGCGACGGTGAGGCTGGAGATGATGAATACCGGCGAGGCCGCGTGGGCGTCGAAGGGGGACGGGGCGGTGCGGGTCGTGGATGTCGCGACGGGGAAGGTGCTGGGTGGGATGAAGGTGGATGTGGCGCGGTATGCGACGGGGATCGTTGAGTTCCCGATCGCGAATACACCGGCCGCGGGCGTGGAGATGAGGCTGACGGTGCAGATGGAGGCGGCGGGCCGCTGCCGCTTCGGGCAGAAGGTCCATCTGGTCATCAAAGGGCGGTAATCGCCAGGAGGGGAAGGTATGAGCGAAAAGAGATATACCGTGCATGTGGTGCCGGAGACGCATTGGGATCGGGAATGGTATACAGAGTTTCAGGGCTTTCGACGCAAGCTGATCAAGCTCACCGATAAGCTGCTCGATATCCTCGACAGCGATCCGGAGTACAAGTACTACATCTTCGATGGGCAGACGGTTGTTCTCGAAGACTACCTCGAAATCCGTCCCGAGAACCAGGCGCGGATCGCGAAGCATGTCCAGTCCGGCCGCCTCCAGGTCGGGCCGTGGTACTGCCTCCCCGATGAGTGGCTCGTGTCCGCCGAGGGCCTCGTGCGCAACCTCCTCCTCGGGCACAAGGTCGCCGAGAGCTTCGGGCGAGTCATGAAGGCCGGTTACATCCCCGACCCCTTCGGCCACGGGTCGCAGCTTCCGCAGATCCTCGCAGGCTTCGGCATCGATAGCGTGTTCTTCATGCGCGGCGTCGGCGATCGCGAATGGATCGACGCCAACGAGAAGACCGAGTTCTGGTGGGAGGCGCCCGATGGGACGAAGGCGCTCGGCGTCTTCCTCAAGAACAGCTACTGCAACGCGATGAACCTCGGGTACGGGGGCATGTTCGCAGTGGCCGCGGGCAGCGTTGCGATGGATGCCGCGGCGGAACACTCGCGCGGGCAGATCGACAGCCTCGGGCCCTTCGCGACGACGCGGCATATCCTCTTCAACAATGGCTGCGATCACATCGAGCCGCAGCCGGAGCTTGCGGCGATCATCGCCCACCTCAACGAGGTCATCGAGGATGCGGAGTTCGTGCACTCGACGTATGAGGACTATGCGCGACTGGTGAAGGAGGCGAAGCCTGACCTCGGGACTGTGGCGGGTGAGTTCGCGGGCGCGAAGTTCTGGCAACTGCTGAGCGGGACGCTGTCGGCGCGCGTGTATCTCAAGCTCGCGAATGAGAAATGCCAGGCGCTGCTGGAGAGATATGCTGAGCCGCTGCAGGCGCTGGCGTGGCTCGAGGGTGGGACGTATGAGGAGAGCTTCCTGTGGCACGCGTGGCGGTTCGTGCTGAAGAACCATCCGCATGACTCGATCTGCGGATGCTCGACGGATCAGACGCATCGCGAGATGGTGCCGCGGTTCGCCCAGGCTGAGCAGATCGGCGAGATGATGGCGAAGGAAGCGACGGACGTCATCGCCGGAAAGCTGGCGGTGAAGATGCCGGAGGGCGATGCGGCGCCGTACGGGCGTATGGTCGTGGTGTTCAACCCGTCGAGTTGGGCGCGGCGGGAGATGGTCGTGCTGAAGACGGCGGCGGCGCTGAGACCGCACATGCTGCCGCCGGCGATTGTGGTGCGCGATTCCGAGGGCAACGCGGTGCCGTCGCAGATCGTGAAGTCGAAGATCAGCGAGTATGACGCGAGCATCGGGATGCCGGCCGATCAGGTGAAGTGGAGCTTCGGGCTGGCGTTCCTGGCAGACGTGCCGGCGATGGGGTTCCGGGCTTACTCGGCGGCGCCGGGTGAGGCGCAGGCCTTCGCGACGGACCTGCGCGCGGGCGCCGACTGGATCGAGAATGAGGTGCTGCAGGTGAACGTCGCGCTCGACGGATCGGTGTTCGTGACCGACAAGCGCGATGGCAGCGAGTATGGGCCGCTCAACATCTTCGAGGATCAGGAGGACGCGGGCGACGAGTATGACTGGGGCTATGCGACGAGTGGGCGGACCGTGAGCAGCATGGGGCAGCAGGCGGTCGTCAGCCTCGTTGACAGCGGTCCCGCGCGGGCGACATTGCGCATCGATCGGCGGATGGTCGTGCCGAAGGAATTGACCGCGGACCGGCAGCGGCGGAGTGAGGAGACCGTGGAGGTGCCGATCACGACGTACGTATGGCTGACGAGCGGGTCGGCGCGGGTGGAGTTCAAGACGAAGATCGACAACACGGCGAGGGACCACCGGCTGCGGGCGCTGTTCCATGTGCCGGTCGAGGTCGACCGGTGCTTCGCGATGGGGCACTTCGATGTGATGGAGCGCATGCTCGCGATGCCGGAGGCCGTGGGTTGGGTTCAGAAGCCCCAGCCGACGAAGCCGGTGAAGGGGTTCGTCGATGTGGCGGATGGCGAGATGGGGCTGGGCGTCGTGATGTATGGGCTCAACGAGTATGAGGTGAAGGACGCCGAGGAAGGCAAGATCGTTGCGCTGACACTGGTGCGGGCGTGCGGGTGGCTGTCGCGGGATGACTATGCGCTGCGGCCGTACAACGCCGGGCCGAAGCTTGAGACGCCCGAGGCGCAATGCCTGGGCGAGCAGTGGTTCCGGTACGCGGTCGTTCCGCATGAGGGGACGTGGCTTGATGCGGACCTGTGGCATCACGCGGAGGCGGTCAGGGCGCCGCTGCGGGCGGCGGAATATCCGCTCGTCGAGCGCGAGGGTGAGGGGCAGATCAGCTTCTTCGAGGTGACGCCGGCGACGATGGTGGTGACGGCGGTGAAGAAGGCTGAGCGGAGCGATGAGCTGGTCGTGCGCCTCCTGAACATCGACGCGAAGGAGGGCGAGGCGACGCTGACGTTCTACAAGGCGGTGGCGTCGGCGAAGATCGCGAACCTGAACGAAGAGGCCGTTGGGGACGCGAAGGTTGAGGGGAACGTGGTGAAGGTGAAGGCGCGGGCGAAGGAGATCGTGACGCTGCTGATCACGCTGGCGTAAGTCGCGATAGGCGAGAGGATGAAAGCGGGCGGTCGAGGTCGGCCGCCCGCTTGTTCATTGTGATCCGGCGAGGGCGGCGATCTCGTCGGGCGTGAGGGCACGCTTCCAAATCTTCACGTCGTCCATGAGGCCGAGGAAGAAGGCGGGCTGGTCATGGCCCTCCTCACCGCCCCAGGCCTCGCGGCCGATCACGAGGGGCTCGACGTTGGGGGCTGGCGCCTCGACGATGGGGTGTGAGGCCTCGGGCTTGCCGTTGAGGTAGAGAGTGATCGCCTTGCCCGCCTCGAGGACGAC
>PMZA01000461.1 GCA_003170595.1 Armatimonadota bacterium | reverse complement strand
CCAGGTGACTTCACGTTGGGCAGACCCGCGGGGTTCTGCGCCCAGGCATAGGCATCGTCGGCGACCGCAATAGCTGCGCCACCCATGCCGAGCTGGCGGGCCGAGAAGATGCCCGTAGTCATATCCTGGCAATACGCCGACGCGGCGATGGCCAGTACAGCCAATACCACTGCGACTTTGACTACTTTCATCGTACGTTCCTCCGTGGTGTGTGCGGGATTCGCCAAGTCGGCGAAACCCAGACTGGCAGTAAGGCCCTACCGTCAGGTCGGGGCCGCTGCGGGGAGGGAATCACAAAGGGGGTAAGGACCTGTTGTGTCCAAGGTTTCCAACAGGCATGCCCTCCCGCGTTCCCACCCAGTTAAACATATACGCTAGCACAGGTCAGGTAGACCCGTCAACATTATAGACCCGGTTATGCTGGGCAAGTTGCGGGCCGAAGGGGCGGGAATCATCCGGGGGCGCCGGCAGAAGTTATGGGCGCGCCGCGAGGAGAATCTGGGGCCAAGACGAATCCCTAGGAGAGGCGGAGGCAAACTGAGGTGTGGAGGGATGAGGAAGCATGCAGACGGTCATGGTGGCGCTGGCTCTCCTCGGCCTGTGCGTGGCGGCCGAGGCGAAGGTGAGGACTGAGGCGGTGGAGTACGAGAGTGGCGGCGTGGCCCTGGAGGGGTATCTCGCTTACGACGATGCGATCCAGGGGAAGCGGCCCGGCGTGCTGGTCGTCCACGAATGGTGGGGCCTCAACGATTACCCCAAGCAACGGGCGCGGCAACTGGCGGAGATGGGCTACGTCGCCTTCGCCGCCGACATGTACGGCAAGGGCGTCGTCACGGACGACATGACCAAGGCCGGACAGCTCGCCGGGCAGTTCCGCCAGAACTGGGACACGACCGGGCGAGCCCTCATGCGCGAGCGGGCGCAGGCCGGGCTGGCGGTCCTGGCGAAGAATCCGCGGGTGGACCCCAGGCAAATCGCTGCGATCGGGTTCTGCTTCGGCGGGTCGACGGTACTGGAGTTGGCGTACAGCGGGGCCGACATCGCCGGAGTGGTCACCTTCCACGGTGGCCTGACGGTCCCCACGGACGACGATCTGCCGGGCATCAAGGCGCGATTCCTGATCCTCCACGGGGCGGATGACCCGTCGATCAAGCCGGAGACCATCACTGCGATGCAGGCAGCCCTCGACCAGGGGCACGCCGACTGGCAGATGATCCTCTACGGCGGCGCGGTCCACGGGTTCAGCAACCCTGCCAACACCGACATGACCAACAAGGCCGTCCACTACGACGAGAAGGCGGCGCGGCGGTCGTGGGAGGCCATGAAGGTCTTCTTCAACGATATCTTCGGCAAGCGTTAGGGCAGCTAATCTTGGTTGCGGCTTGAAATTCTCGCCGGCGACAGGCCGGCGAAAGGGGGGTTGGTTATGTCTGGGAAACTGACTGTGCTTGTGACTGGAGCGAGTGGGAATCAGGGCGGCGCCGTCGCGCGGGCGTTGCTCGCGAAGGGGCATCACGTGCGGGCGATGACCAGAAACGCCGATTCTCCGGCGATCCGGGCGCTGGTTGAAGCGGGCGCCGAGGTCGCGTTGGGCGATTTCAAGGCCCCTGAATCGCTGCGGAAGGCCTCCGAAGGCGCCGACACCGCCTTCATCATGACCACGCCCTTCGAAGCGGGGCTCGAGGAGGATACCAGGCAAGGGATGGTCGGTACCTCAGCTGCCGCAGACGCCGGGGTCGGGCACATCGTCTTTTCCTCGGTCGCCAGCGTGAACAAGCACACCCGTATCCCTCATTTCGAGAGCAAGTGGCCCGTGGAGCAGCACCTGCCGGAGCTGGGCGTGCCGTGGACGATCAGCGCGCCGGTATGGTTCATGGACAACTTCGTCGGGCCGTGGTACCTGCCGGGGCTGAAGGAGGGCAAGATCGTGATGCCCATGCCGCCCGACCGGAAGCTGCAGCAGGTCGCAGTGAGCGACATCGGGGCGTTTGTGGCGACCGTGATCGACGGCCGTGAAAAACACTTCGGGAAGCGCTACGACATCGCCGGCGACGAGTTGACCGGTGAGGAAGTGGCGGCGATCCTCTCGCGGGCTACCGGGCGAGAGATACAGTATCAGAGCATCTCGCCGGACCTCATCCGGGCCGATAACGAGGACTTTGCGATGATGTTCGAGTGGTTCAACGCCGTCGGATATTCGGCGGACATCGAGGGCCTGCGAAAGGAATTCCCCGAAGTCGGGTGGCATGGCTTCGAGGATTGGGCCAAGGAGCAGGACTGGGATGCCGCGTTGAAGGGCTAACAGTCTCGCGCGGCCTGAGGGCCGGACGGCAGGGAATCGTCAGCGCGCCGCCGGTCCACCTCGGGCCGGCGGCGTTTCCTTGGCCGCGCGGATAGGTAACCCCGGAATGTGTCACGCAAGCGTGACACATTCCGGGGTTACGCGTTTCCGGCCCACCTCGTTCGACGGGTCTCCCGTGTCTTGTGACACGTGACCCGGCGCGTGTTCGTGGTATCCTGTGGGCGACCGAGGCCAAGGTCACACTCGGCCGGAGGCGACAGCACACGATAGAGTTCGATGAGATCGGCGAGTGGAGCGAACGCAAGATCGAATACGTGCGCAAGTACGTGGACGCGTACAGCCGCATACTCCAGAGGCAGAAGTTCCACAGCACGTACATTGATGCCTTCGCCGGCGCGGGCGTGCACCGGCGCAAGGGCACCGGCGAGTTGGTGCCCGGCTCCCCAATGCAGGTTCTAGACGTGACACCCCCTTTCGATGAGTATCATTTCATAGACCTGGACGTCAGCAAGCTAGACTATCTCAAGGAGCAAGTCGGGGAACGGCCAGACGTACATTTCCACGCGGGCGACTGCAACGAGATACTCGTATCGGAGGTATTCCCACAGATCCGATATAAGGACTACCGGCGGGCGTTCTGTCTGTTGGACCCGTACGGTCTGCACTTGCGGTGGGAGGTCTTCCATGAGGCAGCACGGACGGGAACGGTCGAAATACTGGTCAATTTCTCGATAATGGACCTCAACATGAACGTTGGGCTGAAGAACCCAGCCGGCATCAAGCCAGAGCAAGCTGAGCGGATGACTGCATTCTGGGGTGACGAGACCTGGCGAGAGGCCGTCCATGCACTCAATCAGACGCAGCCGAACTTATTCGGTCTAGAGGAGAAGGCGCCGAACGACGCCATTGCGAAAGCGTTCTGCCAGCGCCTGAAGGATGGAGCCGGATTTGCCTACGTGGCTCCGCCACGGCTGATGTCCAGCACGAGCGGCGCTCCGCTGTATTACCTGGTGTTCGCGTCGCACAACGCGACGGGCGCCAAGATCATGGGAGAGATATTACGAGGTTGACATCCGGAGACGGCGACGATGGCGGCCACAACGATCGAATGGACTGAAGCGACCTGGAACCCGGTGACGGGCTGCACGAAGGTGAGCCCGGGGTGCCAGCACTGCTACGCTGAGCGCATGGCCAGGCGTCTTCAGGCCATGGGACAGCCCCACTACGCCCGCGGCTTCGAGGTGGCCTGCCACGAGGATGCCTTGCTGCTGCCGTTGCGATGGAAGAAGCCCCGCCGGATCTTCGTCAACTCCATGGGCGATGTCTTCCACTCGAGGGTCCCCGAGGAGTTCGTTCGCGATGTCTTCGAGGTCATGGCCAGGGCGGACCAGCACTGCTTCCAACTGCTCACGAAGAGGGCGGCCCGACTGGCGGAACTGGCACGGCGGCTTCCTTGGCCGAGCAACGTGTGGGTGGGCGTCAGCGTGGAGACGGCCGATTACCTTGGCCGACTGGACCACCTGCGCGAGGTGCCCGCGGCGGTGCGGTTTGTATCCTTCGAGCCGCTGCTTGGCCCCGTGGGTGAGGTGGATCTGTCCGGCATCGACTGGGTGATCGTCGGCGGAGAGTCCGGCCCGTTCGCGAGGCCGATGGCCGGGTCGTGGGCGGCGGACCTACGCGACCAGTGCCTGGCAGCAGGCGTCGCCTTCTTCTTCAAGCAGTGGGGCGGCACCCGAAAGAAGCAGGCCGGCAGGCTTCTGGAGGGGCGGCTCTGGGACGAGGCCCCGGTGGAGGCCCTGGCGCGGTAGGGAAAGATGATGCGGGTTCGTGGTATGCTCCTGCCACTTTAGCGTGGTAAGGAGCGAGCTATGTTCGACAACCCCGTAGCCGTTATCGTGGCAGTCTCGATGGTCCTCATCGCTGCCTCGGCTTCAGCCGCCGAGATGTACCCCCTCACCCCCGATCATCAGCGCAACGCCGACGTCCCCCGCGGCACCGTCTCGCATTACACCTGGACCAGCCACATCTTCCCCGGCACCGTCCGCGACTACTGGGTCTACGTCCCCGCCCAGTACGATGCCCAGAAGCCCGCCTGCGTCATGGTCTTCAACGATGGCGGCGGGTTCGTCAGTGAAGAGAGCCGCTGGCGCATTCCCATCATCTTCGACAACCTCATCGCCAAGCACGACATGCCCGTGACCGTCGGCATCTTCATCAACCCCGGCAACCTCCCGCCCACCGGCCCGGGCAAGCAGGGCCGCCCCAATCGCAGCATGGAGTACGACACCGTCAACGGCGTGTACGCGCGCTTCCTCATCGAAGAGATCCTGCCCGAGGTCGGCAAGCACGTGAACCTCTCCACCGACCCCAACGACCGGGCGATCTCCGGGGCGAGTTCGGGCGGGATCTGCGCCTTCACCGCCGCGTGGTTCAGGCCCGACGCCTTCCGCCGCGTGCTCAGCTTCGTGGGCAGCTTCGCCAACCTCAAGGGCGGCGATGCCTACCCGTCGATGATCCGCAAGACCGAGACCAAGCCCATCCGCGCCTTCTGCCAGAGCGGGAAGCATGACATGAACATCTTCGGCGGTAGCTGGTACGTGCAGAACCAGGCTATGGAGGCCGCCTTCGTGTACATGGGCTACGACTACAAGATGGTCATCGGCGAGGCCGGCCACGACGACCAGCAGGGCGGGTCGATCCTCCCCGACGCGCTGCGGTGGCTGTGGCGCGATTGGCCGACGCCCATCGCCAAGCCCAAGCCGCCCGCCGACCGGACCTGGCCCGTCGACGTCGTCGAGCCGGGCAAGGACTGGGAGGTCGTGCCCGCGGGCGAAATGCCTGCGGCGAAGCCTGCGCCGAAGGCTGGGATCGTGGGCGAGACCGGCTCGTGCCTGACGCCGGATGGTGCGCTCCTGGCGGCGGCGGATGGTGGGCGATACGTGTGGTCGCTGCAGGTGCAGGCGGATGGGAAGCTGGCGAATCCTGAGCCCTTCTACCGCCTTGAGATCGCCGATGATACGTCCTCCACGGGCGCGGCAGCGATGGTCTTCGATGCGAACGCGTACCTCTACGTGGGGACCGAGATCGGGATCCAGCTCTGCGACACCGAGGGGCGGACGGCGTTGATCATCGCCAACCCGCCCGGCGGACGTGCGACGGCGATGGCCTGGGGCGGGGCGGACTTGCAGACGCTGTACGTGACCGCCGGAGGAAAGGTGTACAAGCGGCATCTGCTGCACAAGGGGGCCTGACGATGGGGCGGATGCCGGTGCTATTCGTGGGGCATGGCTCGCCCATGAACGCGATCGAGGATAACGAATGGAGCCGCGCCTTCCGCGCGCTGGGGGAGAAGCTGCCGACCCCGCGGGCGATACTGTCGGTGTCGGCGCACTGGTTCGTCGGCGGGACGTACCTGACCGGCAACGAGCGGCCGAAGACCATCCACGACTTCGGGGGCTTCCCGCAGGAGCTTTACGACATGCGCTACCCGGCGCCGGGCAGCCCCGAGCTGGCCGAGCGGGTCGTGGCGCTGCTCGATGAGGGGCAGGCGACCGTCACCGACGAGTGGGGCCTCGACCATGGCACGTGGAGCGTACTGCACCACCTCCGCCCGGCGGCGGATGTGCCGGTCGTGCAGCTGAGCATCGACTGGAACGTGCCTCCGGCGGAGCATCTGGCGATCGGGCGTGCGCTGGCGCCGCTGCGGGACGAGGGCGTGCTGGTGATGGGGAGCGGGAACATCGTACACAACCTGCGGCACGCCTTCGCGCACATGGACGACCCGGTGACGCCGAGGTGGGCGGAGGAGTTCGACGCGGGGGTCGAGCGGGCGGTCGTGGAGGGCGATGCGGAGTGGCTGACGGGGGCGGTGGAGAGTGAGGTGGGGCGGATGTCGCATCCGACGCTGGACCACTACCTGCCGCTGCTGTACGCGGTAGGCGCGGCGGAAGGCGGCGATGCGCCGACCTTCCCGATCACCGGCTTCGCCCTGAACTCGCTGTCGATGCGAGCTGTGATGTGGGGGTAGCCGTCGGCCCAACCGCCGCCGGCCTAGCCCATGTGCAAAAACCGCCTAATGAACTCCCGCGCCAAGCCGCCAAGGGCTCGCATGACGCGCTCGCCCGCAGCCACCCTGAGGCACTCGAGCACAAGCAGCACCGTGCGAACGGTGAACGCGAAAACGATCCAACGCTTCTCCCAAGTGCCCTTGTACTGCTGTGCGCGGACGAAGTCCTCCCTCAGCTCTTCATAGGCCGGCTCGTATACGTCGGCTCTGAGCTTGTGGGCCAGGACGAAAGGAAACAGCTCCCAGACTGCCGGGAACAGTGACCTCTGCATGCCCACCTGCGCGGCGACCCCGGTGGTGATGTCTACCACCATCGTTGCTGTCTTCAGACCGGGGACCTCAACGAGCACGTTCACTGTCCCCGCGACCGTTCCAGCCACCAGACCCCTTCCGTCCGCGGTCAGGGCCGCGAGCGTGGTCGGGTTCCCGTCGGTTCCCTGCACCGCGAACGTTGGGGCTGGAAGCCCAGCCGGTACCTCCGTGATCACATTGTCGTACTGGTCAAAATAGACGACCAGAAGCTCCCGCGCGCTGCCCATCTGCAGTGGGTGACGCATAGCACCATCTCCCGGCGATCGCCTGCTCATGCTATCGTTTCACCTCCGACCCCGCTCTGGGCCGGACCTCTAACCCATGCGCATGGGACGCCTGATGAGTTCCTCGAACAACGCACCGAGGGCGCGCGTCACGCGGCCGCCGAGCCCCACCCAGATGCACAGGAGCACTAGGTGTGCAGTTCGGCAGGTGAACGCGAACGTCAGCCAACGCCTCTCCCGTCTGCCGGTGTGGCGTAGGGCGAGGACGTAGTCCTCTTTCAGTTCCTCGTGGGCCGGCTCGTACACTTCGGTTCTAAGACTGCGGCCCAGAATGAAAGGGAATAGCTCCCAGACCTTTGGAAAGTGAAATCGCGGAGAGGCATCCTGGCGCTCGCGATCCGCAGGGCGTGATGCCGTGGACAGGACGGCCCGGAGGAATATGAGCCCCACCGCGACAGTCGCGTGGTGCGCAGTCCGGCGCCACTCTGAGAGGAGCGGCAGCCGAGGCGGCGGCATGTCGCGGAGCAACTCCGCCAGTTCGTCGGTCTCAAAAATGCCCTTGAAGATCACTCGGTAGCAGACGGCCCTCACTGGGCCGACGTTCCTAAGCCCGAGCATTGGCGGGACCTCCGAGAAGGGCGGGCTTGTGCAAGAGCCGGTAGAACTCGGCGGTCTCGACCAGCGCGCTCTCGCCCAACCCCAGGAGTTTGTACCGGCGCTCGCGCACGCGCTGACCTTCCACTTCCTTGGGGACATACCAGCCCTCGACGAAGCCCTGGTCCTCCAGTCGCGCCATCAACTGGTAGAAGGCGGGCGCGCTGGTACGCACGTCGTTCTTGGCAAGCTCAGCCCTCAAGTCGCGCCCGCTCAACTCGCTTGCGCGCAGCAGGCCGAGCAGCAAGAACTGCAGGCCTGTCAGTGGTGGAATACCCGTAGTGATCATCTCCTCGTGCTTGGTAATGCCATCAAAGATAATGTCATCTTACATTGGATGGCATTACTCGTCAAGGGGGTCGGGGCAAATCGCAGAGGGCGTTCGGTCGTGCGGGGATCCTTCGTCCGACAGAAGGCGTCGTCCTCAGGATGACATCCAAGTGCGAATGGCAAGGAAGGCCACAGCCCTCCACCCCCGCGGTCTGAAAGACCGCGACTACAAGGGCTCCCACTGCGCCGGGGGACTCTGGCGTTAGAGCGTCGTCGTCCCGCAGGTGCGGTAGATCGTGAGGAGGTTGTCGAGCGGGATGTCCGGCAGGTAGTGCTGGCTGCCGCAGCAGATGAAACCGCCCTCGTCGCCGAACAACTCCAGCCGCGCCCGCACTTCCGCTGCCACGTCCGCCGGGCTGCCGAAGGGCAACGTCTGCTGCGTGTCGATCGAGCCGTGGAAAGTAAGGTCGCGGCCGAATTCGCGCCGCAGTCCCTCCACGTCCATGCCCTCCGCCCGCACCTGCACCGGGTCGAGCACGTCCATCCCCGCCGCGATCATGTCCGGGATGAAGGGGCGAATCCCGCCGCAGGAGTGCATCATCACTGTGAGGCCATAGTCCTTCGCAAGCCCATAGAGGCGTGCCAGCCTCGGCACCAGGAAGCGGCGGAACATCGCCAGGCTGAACATCGGACCCGTCTGGAGCCCGAAGTCGTCGCCCATGAAGAAGACGTCGAGGGCGCCGCGCGTTGCCTCGAAGTAGCGGCGCGAGTAGCCGTGGAAGAACTCGCAGAGATGTTCCAGTATGGCCTCGGCGACGGCCGGGCGGGAGGCCATGAGGGCGAAAAACTCCTCCATGCCGGTGAGGTGCATGGCGGTGCAGAGCATCGGGCTCCAGGCGCCGCCGCAGGTGACGTAGGGCGAGAAGCTCTCGCAGAGGCTGCGGAGGCCGGAGTAGTCGAAATCGGCGGGGTCGGGCCAGCGATGGGCCTCGACGTCGGCCACGGTCTCGGCATGGGCGAGAGGGGGCTGATAGAGATTCGAGGAATACGTGCCCTGGCTATCGGGGGCGCCAAAGTAGTCGCGCGGGGCACCGTCGGGCTGAGGCGGAAAGGGCTCGCCGACGTACGGCGCGGCGCTGACGAGATTGCGCAGGTCGGAGCCGAGGGCCACGCGCAGGGCCTCAAGATCGGGCAGGCCGAGGCGTGCGCAGAGGGCGTCGGTGACCTCGGGGAGGGCCTCGTAGTCGACGCAGGGGCGGTCGACGGGTTGACGGCGGAGGGTCGCGAAGAAGCGCTCTTTCGATGTCATGGTGAATCAGCGTACATACGGACAGGGCACAAGCACAAGGCCCACCACGCGCCCACAGCCGCACCTTGAAAGGTGCGACTACGGTTCAGCCATAGTAGTAGATCAGCGAGGTGTACCCGTTCTACAATTCGGTGCGTTGACCTAAAGACGAAGGCGCGTCGCGTCGCAGGTGTAGTCGCAGGCTTCAGCTAAGCGCAGGAAACCTGCGCACGGCTGTGGAAAGGTGGTGGGCCTTTCCTGGGAGGCGATGATGATCACACGTGCGACTGCCGCGATGGTGCTGGTCCTCGGGTTGTGCATGGCGCCCGTGCTTGCCGACGGCGGGGCCGCGTTCCCACCGAAGCTGTCGTGGATGCCTGGCGATCCGGCCTCACCCGTCGTCACCGAGCCGGGGCGGAACATCCTCGACAACAGCAGCTTCGAGCAGGGGACCGGCGGATGGTCCTGCAGCACCAGCGAGTTCGCCGACCGTGAGCCCGACGCCAGCCAGGCGTGGCACGGGGCGCAATCGCTCCGCCTCTTCTCGACGAGGGAGGTCGGGGACAGCTTCACCCTCTGCTCACCCGAGTTCCGCGCCGAGGCCGGGGCCGAGTACAGCGTGTCGTGCTATGCGCGGACGTCGGGGACGGGGGTGCGGCTCAACATCGCGATCCTCAGCACGGCCTTCGACGGCCAGGTGTCGGCGGCGAAGGAGCTGGGCGGCGACTGGCAGCGCATCGAGGGAACGGGCAAGCTCGGGGCCACGAGGCGGCAGAGCTATTTCGTGAAGATAGATGTCATCGGGCTGCGGAAGGGCGTCGACGTGTGGGTCGATGCCGTGCAGGCTGAGCGTGGGCCGGTGAGCGCGTACAAGCCGTCGCGCGAGATCGAGCTGGGCGCGGTGACCGACCGGTTCGCGAACACGTACTACTGGGACGAGCCGGTCGTGCTGAGGCCGATCGTCGCGAACTGGGGCCGATCGTCGCGGCAGGGGCATATCGAGTACACGATCCGTGACTACCGTGGGGCCGAGGTGATGAGGGGGGATCTCAATATCGATGCCGCGCCCGGGAAAGCCACGCGGGCGGAGATACCGGTGGGGATGTGGAGGGGGTTCGGTGAGGCTCTGATCGACCTGACCGTGCCGGGGATCGATGGGTATGAGCGATACCGCTGCACCTTCGCGACGATACCCCGGCCGCTGCCGCGCGCCTTCGCGGCCGAGCCCTTCTTCGGCGTGCACGGGGCGGGGCAGGGAGTGCGGAACTGGAAGCTGCTGGAGGACCTCGGCGCCCAGACCGCCAAGGTCTACTGCGGGTGGGGCGATCAGCCCGAGGGCAAGCCGCTCGACCTCAGCGGCTTCGACACCGTCGTCGACGCGCTGCTGAGGCATCACATCGTGCCGATCGTGTGCCTGGGGACGTGGGTGCCCGGGTGGGCGTACGTCAAGGGCCCTGACGGGAAGCCGACGAGCGAGGTCGACATCGCGGCCTACCGGCGGCACATCAGCCAGTGCGTGACCCATCTCACGAAGGTTCACCTCTTCGAGAGCTGGAACGAGATCTACTTCAAGGGCACCGACCGGAACACGCTGGAGCTGCTCTGGGCAGCGGCCGACGAGTGCAAGAGGGCGCGGCCGGACGCGATCATGATGGCCAACGCGGTCGGCGGCGGGGGCGACTTCGCGAACTGGCTGCGGCCGTGGCTGAAGGTCCGGGACGGGCGGCCGCTGGAGGCGGTGTCCCTGCACTATCCGTGGGACTCGCTGCGCGACAGCCCGGAGCGCGGGCGGATGCGCGAGGTCCTGGGCACGACACGGCGGCTGAGTGAGGCATCGGCGGGCAAGCCGGTGTCGCTGTACATCACGGAGAGCGGCTTCCACGGCGGCGACGGCCTCCACGCGCAGGGGATGGCGATCATGGAAGGCGACGGCGTCGAGGGGCTCCTGTGCACGCCGCGCCAGAAGCCTGAGTGGATGGTCGAGCAGTTCCTGATCGCCATGGAGCACGGGGTCAAGGGGCTCTGCGAGTTCGACTGGTGCGGCTATCCGGTGGGGCCGCCGTGGTACTCGTCGCTGGCTTACAACGACATGTCGCCGACGGCGGCGATCCCGGCGTATGCGACGATGACGCATATGCTGACGGGGGCGAAGGTCGTGCGTGGGCTGCCTGTGGGGAAGTCGCCGGTGCGCGGGCTGATCGTGAGCCGCGACGGGCAGGCGATGACCTGCCTGTGGAGCGCGGTGGGCGACCTGGTCGTGCCGGCCAAGGTGAAGGGTAGGGCGCTGCGCGTGACGGATGTGGTCGGGGCGGAGAGGGATGTGCCGGTGCGGGCGGGAGTGGCGGTGCTGAAGCTGAGCGATGGGCCGATGTATGTGCCGGGCGTAGTCGATACCTTCAGCGAGCCGATCGCGATCACGAAGGCCGCGCCGGGGCCGTGGGTCGCTGGCAAGGAGTATGAGGTCGAGGCGACGGTGACCAACCCCTTCGCCGCGCCGTGGAAGGTGACGGTGCGGGGTGCGCTGCCGGTGGGATGGCGGTCGAATCCGGCGGATGTGACCATGACCCTCCCCGCGAACGCGACGCGGAAGGTCGCTCTGCGGCTCATTCCGGGCGGATCGGGGGCGATGGGCATGCAGTACCGGATTGAGGCGACTACCGATGAGGCGACTTTCACCGCGGTAGCAAGGGTGAACTCGGTAAGCGCTGAGTCAGCGGCGGAGGCTGGGACGGCCCCGACGCGGATGATCGACGACTTCGAGAACGGCATCGCGGGGTGGATAGGGCAATGCGGCGAAGGGGCGGTCGCGACAGTCGAGGCGGCAAGCGAGCCGGTGCATGGCGGCGCGAAGTCAATGCACCTCCACCTCAAGCACGGCCCGCCCGCGGGAACCTGGGCCGACGCAGCCCTGCGCTTCGCCCCGCCGGCGAAGTGGTCGGCCTACGACGGCGTGAGCTTCTGGATCCGGTGGCAGGATAAGCCGAACTGCACGCTCCAGGTCCACCTCGCGCAGCAAGGCGGCGGGACGTACTGGGCGGAGGTCAAGGCTGGCGATAAGCCGAACGAGTGGCATCAAGTCGTCGTGCCCTTCAGCGACTTCCTTGAGGCGAGCTGGGCGCCTTCGCCGAACCACCGGCTGGACCTGGACAGCATCAGCGTGATCGCGATCGTCGGCGTCGGGACGGTCGGGCCGAGCGATTTCTGGATCGATGACCTGCAGGTGTGGCGGAGACGATAGGTCCGGCGGGCATAAATGCCCGCCCTACAGAAAAGGCGTGGCGAACTCTCGGGAGGGACGCGCATGAGGGTACTGATCATCGGTGGGACGGGGCATATCGGCAGCTACCTGGTGCCGCGGCTGGTAGCTGGCGGGCATGAGGTGGCGGTTGTCGCGAGGCGGCCGGAGCCGCAATACATCGACCCGCGGCTGGGCTTCGGGTCGGTGGAATGGATCCTCGCCGACCGCTCGGCTGAGGAGGCCGACGGCTCCTGGGCGCGGAGGATGGCCGGCATCGAGGCGGATGTGGTCGTCGACCTCATCTGCTACTCGCCCGAGCAGAACCGCGTCATGGTCGAGGCTTTCGAGGGGCGGATCACGCACTTCCTCCACTGCGGCACGATCTGGGCGTACGGTCCGCCCCGGCGCGCGCCCTACTTCGAGAGCGATGAGCGTCGGCCGATCGATGAGTACGGGCGGAACAAGGCCGCGATCGAGGCGGACCTCATCGACCGGTGGCGGACGGACGGCTTCCCGGCGACGATCATCCACCCCGGGCACATCTCCGGGCGGAAGTGGCTGCCCATCGACCCGCAGGGCACGCGGAACGGGGTGGGCGTATACGAAAAGCTCGCGCGGGGCGAGGTCGTGCACCTGCCGCGCGCCGGGCATGAGACGATCCATCACGTGCATGCCGACGACCTGGCGCAGCTCTTCGAATCGGCAATGATCAACCGGCAGGCGTCGGTGGGCGAGGCGTTCAGCGGCGTGGCGGCGTACGCGATGACGCTAGTCGGCTGCTGCGAGTTCGTGGCCCGGCTGTTCGGTCGCGAGCCGAATCTGGAGTTCGTGTCGGACGAGGAGATGGAGCGGGTCATGGGCGCCGGTGCGTGGGCGGTGACGCTCGACCACCTCGACCATTCGCCGTGCTGCAGCATCGACAAGGGGCGGAAGCTGCTGGGGTACGAGCCGCGCTTCACGCCGGAGCAGATCTTCGTCGAGGCCATCGAGTACCTGATCGAGAGCGGGGAGCTGGTCGTGTGAGCGGGCGTGACGACGGAAGGCTCATCAGCACGGGCCGGTTCGTCCACGCGCTGCTCAAGGACAACCGGCCGGAGCTGGCTTTCCAGCCTGAGACAGCCGCGGGTGAGGTCGGCGCGTGGGAGGACGCCGTGCGCGGGAAGCTGCGCGAGCTGATGCGCTTCCCCGATGTCGCCGATCAGCCGGAGCCCAAGGTTCTGTGGACGGAGCAACGCGACGGGTATGAGTTGCAGAAGTGGGAGGCGTATCCGGAGGCACGGAGCGTCGTGCCGTTTCTCGTACTCGTCCCGAGGGCGACTACGCCCGGACCGGCGGTGTTGTGCTTCCCCGGCTCCGGATACACCAAGGAGAGCCTGGCGGGCGAGCCCGAACTCCACGGTGGGCCGGAAACGGGCGTCCCTCCCCATGACCGCATGGCGCAGTGGTATGTGAAGGCGGGCCTCGTTGCCATCGCAGTCGACAATCCGGGCATCGGCGAGACCAGCGAGGCGGCTCTGGGGCCGGACGAATTCAGCCAGTACCTGATGTGGGCCGGGCGGTCGTACGAGGCGCTGTCGGTGTTCCAGAAGCTGCCGATCCTGGCGTGGGCAAGGAGGCAGCCCTTCGTTGACGCTAAGCGCGTGGCTGTGAGCGGACATTCCCTGGGCGCCAAGGCGGCGCTGATCGTGGGCCTTCTCGACCGCGATATCGCCGCCGTGTTGTGGAACGACGGCGTCATGAGCTGGCGGGAGCGGGCTGTGGCGATGAACCTGCGGGCGCCCTTCGTGAACCGCCAGTTTGTGCCCGGGATGATCGAGTGGTTCGACTACCCCGACCTCATGGCCGCGCTGGCGCCGAGGCCGCTCTTGATCGCTGAGGGCGGGAGAACGCGCGACATCGAACGACTGCGGGAGGCATACAGGGCCGCGGGCGCGGAGGATGCGCTGGGGATCTCCTACTATCCGAAATACGCCACACCCGAGCAGCGACTCCTCGACGATGTCGACCTGCCGGAGGGGCTTACGGATGAGGAGTACCAGCGATACGCGAATATCGACCCGCCCGGCCACTGGTTCAAGGAAGACGTGGCGGTGCCGTGGCTGACGCGGGTGCTCGGGCTCAAGTGACGGGAGGAATCGACGATGAGGGTTGGGGACTACTCGCGGTCGTTCGTGACCTTCGTGCTACCGGTGAACACCGCGCGGCTGCAGATTGAGGCGCGGTGCGTACTGAGCCTCCCCGGCGCCGCCGAGCAGGAATTCGCCCTCTTCGCCTCGTGCAAGAGCGAGGTCTGCTACGTCGAGAGGCAGCTATTCCAGGACCCCAACTACGACTTCTCGGGCATGTTCAGCGACACGAGGTACCGCCTCGAGCGCATCCATGCCGACGCGGCGGCGGAGAAGTTCGACGCCGGGCCGATCGCATCGCGGTTCGATGACGTGATGTGGGAAGTCGAGGCGGCGGAAGTCGTGCGGCCATTGACGGACAAGGAAGCGGTCATCGAGGCGACGCTGCGTGGGGAGATCATCGTCGCGCGGAATGAGATGGTCGATGAGGCGAGTGGGGCGAGGGCGGTCATCGAGTACCCAGTGAAGACGATGAACGTCCACCCCGAGACGGGGACGTTTCAGGTCGATACCGGGCCGGTGCCGCTCTATGACTTCGCGTCGGACGAGGCGGAGATCATGGCGCGGTTCTCGTGGGCGTACGTGGCGTTCAACGAGTTCCGAGGGGCGTGCTTCGTGAGCCAGGCGCCGACGGCGATCGTGCGAGATGGGGTTGAGGTCGCGCGGACGAGCCACTATTCGGTGCTGAGTGAACGGCCGGACGCTGTGAACACGCTCTGGGCCCTCGAGGCCTGAACCGAATCCCGGGAGGGGACGAAGATGCAAGGTCGCGTGCTTGTGGTCGCCAGCAAGCTTCCCGGGGCTCCGGCGGGCGCCTCGGGCTGGACGGGCGACTGGTACCTGGTGCAACGGGTATCGACGACGGCCGCGCAGTAGAGGAGGTCGGCGGCCCGGGTTGAAGGAGCTTGACGTGAGATCCGTTGCGGGGGGAGTCGAGGATGACACGTCGAGCGTTCAGCTTTGCCGCGTGTGTGGGGTTGTTGGTAGTGCTTGTGGTCGTGGTGATGGCGGGAGTGACGCCGCGTCTGCCGTCGGCTGAGAAGGATAAGCTCACTCCCACGGGACCGCCGAGCCTGCCTGTGGGCATGTCCGGGCAGGTCCGCGGGATCAACGCGTCGTCGCCACCGAAGTACGAGGGGTGCGTCTGCTCGCTCGCCTTCGGGGACAAGACTTCGAACCTGGTCACGAAGAGCGTGTTCATCCAGAACATGCTCGTCTGGGCGCTCACCACGCACAACACGGTGACGATGGGGGCCACGAAGTTGTCCGGGCCGCCGGCCGAACTCGGGCCTGCGGTGGGCAGCAATAGCTGGTACACGATCCAGTCCGTCACCTGCTCAACCACTCAGTAGGGCGGCAGGTGAATTCGGTGCGGTGCCGAAGATGTTAGCGCGGCGGTGCTGCCGCGTGAGAGGGGATGCTTGGCGGAGGGGATCGTCATATGCGGGCAATGGTCATCAACGGGTTCGGTGGGCCGGAGGTTTTCGAGGAGGCGGAGGTGCCCAAACCCTCGCCCGGCCCCACGCAGTTGCTGGTGAAGGTCCTCGCGACATCGGTCAACCCTGTCGACTTCAAGATTCGCCGCGACGGGTACTGGGCGAACCTCACCTTCCCGGCGATCCTCGGCTGGGACGTGTCGGGCGTGGTCATGGAGGTCGGCGCCGGCGTGGTGGATTTCAAGCCCGGCGATGAGGTCTTCTACAACGCCGAGATCGGCGTCGGGCAGGGGACGTACGCCGAGTATCACGTCGCCGAGGCGGCGATCGTCGCGCCCAAGCCGAAGAACGTGAGCCACCTTGAGGCGGCGGGCATACCGCTTGCGGGCGGGACGGCCTACGAGGGCGTGGTCACGCGGGCGAGGTTGATGGTCGGCGAGACGGCGCTCATCCATGCGGCGGCCGGGGGTGTCGGGGTGTTCGCCGTGCAGATCGCGAAGGCCGCGGGGGCCTACGTCTTCGGTACCTGCCGGGCCGAGAACGCCGACTTCGTGAAGAGCCTCGGCGTCGATCGCGTCATCGACTACAAGACCGAGGACTATGTCGAGGTCGTCAGCGCCGAGACGGGTGGGGCGGGGGTGGAGTTCGTCTACGATACGGTGGGCGGCGACACCATCACCCGGAGCGTCGGCTGCACGAAGAACTGGGGGCGGATCGTCTCCATCGTCGCGCCGCCGGGGGACTCCGACGGCGCGGGGCGCAAGAACATCACCATCCACTACGAATTCTCCCAGCGCTACCGGGCGAAGATGGAGGCCATGAGGATAGTGGTCGAGCGCGGGCAGATGAGGCCGGTCACCGATAGCGTGATGCCGCTGACGCAGGTGGCTGAGGCGCACCGGCGGCTGGAAGCGGGCGGAGTGCGGGGCAAGATCGTGCTGGATACGAGCAAGTGAGCGAGCGGCCTCTGGGGCCGGCACATAACGGGGAGGGATAGGCGCATGGACAGGAAGGCAACCGCGGTGTGGCAGGGCGGGCTGAAGGACGGAAAGGGCATCATCTCTACGGCGAGCGGCGTGCTCAAGGATACGCAATACTCGTTCACCAGCCGCTTCGAGGAAGGCATCGGAACGAATCCGGAGGAGCTTATCGCCGCGGCGCATGCGGGCTGCTTCTCGATGGCGCTGTCGGCGATCCTGGGCGATGCGGGCCTGAAGGCCGATAGCATCGAGACGACGGCGACGGTGACGCTGCGGTTCGTGGACGACGCGCCGACAGTGACGACGATCCACCTCGACGTGACGGCGAAGATACCGGGGGCATCGGAGCCGGCGTTCATCGAAGCGGCCGAGGCGGCGAAGACGAACTGCCCGATCTCGCGGCTGCTGAAGGCCGAGATCACGATGAGCGCGAAGCTGGTGGAGTAAGGCGCGAGGCGCAGGTGGACGGGACTGGGGTGGCGCGGCTAATATGCCGGGCCATGCTGCCACGTCGTTTCATCACCACGATGGATGACCCCGGGGGCCTTATCCGGGACCTCACGCTCTTTGACCGCGCGCGGCGGTTCTTCGACCGCTGGGACGTGCCGGCCAGCTTCATGGTCGTGCCGCACGGGGAGGACGGCTGGTCGCTCGATGAGGCTGACGACTGGCTCGACGCCCTCCATGCGGCTGAGCGCGACGGGCATGACACGCAGCTTCATGGCCTCGACCACGCCCACTGCGAGTTCGGCCCCTACCCCCCCGTCATCCGCCAGCTTGGCAAGCGTGACATCGACGAGATTCTCGCCGAAGACACCGCGCAGTGCGGGCACCTGTGGCGGAAGGACATCCACCGCGAAAAACTCGAGCAGGCGATCGGCATCTTCGAGCGTGCGATGGGACGGCGGCCGCAAGTCTTCCGCACGGGCGCGCTGTCGCAGACGCCGGAGATGTACGAGGTGGTGGCCGACCTGGGCATGCGGTACGTCTCGAACGCCATCACCGACCCGCGCGGATGGGCATACATCCTCGAAAAGTACGACGACCCTGGCGACTGGGACCCCGAGGTGCCGCCCTTCCCCTATCAACTTACTGGCCGGATCATCGACCTGCCGATCACGAGCGAGTACGCGTGGTACCTGACGCCGGAGAAGATCGAGCGGCACCTCGCGCTGGCGAAGGACGACCTGCGCCGAGTGTATGAGGCGGGCGGCGTGTTCACGCTCGTGTGCCACGTGCAATGCGTCGGGGCCGACGATGGGCTGTCGATGGAGCTGCTCGGGCGGCTGTTTGATGTCGCGCGCAGAGAGTATGGGGTCGAGTTTGGGACCCTGGCCGGGTTGGTCGCAGACCTTGAGGAAGGAGGCCTGACGAATGGGCGTTGACCGGTTCGATGGGAAGGAAATCGAGTACCTGCAGCAGATCCTCGACAGCGGAAATCTGGCTGCGGGGAGTTTTGTCAGCAGGCTGGAGACCGAGTTCGCCGCGGCGTACGGGGTCAAGCATGCGATCGCCGCCAACGCGGCCATGTCGCTCTTGATCTCGACCGTCTACGCGGCCGGGGCGGGCGCCGGCGACGAGGTCCTATGCGACCCGGTCGTGCAGTTCCACGCCATCGGCGCGCTTTGGCAGAACGCGCATCCGACGTGGGCTGACGTGCAGGCGGATACGTGGCTGATGGACCCGGCGTCGGCGAAGGCGAATATCACGCCGTCGACGAAGGCGATCATCGCGACGAATCTGTGGGGCCAGCCGGCTGAGCTGGACGCGCTGCGGAAGGTCGCCGATGACAGCAAGGTCGTCTTCATCGAGGACTGCGCCCACGCGATGTTCCTGCCGTACAAGGGCAAGTACGCCGGTACGTGGGGACACATCGGCGTGTACAGCTTCTGCCAGGGCAAGCACATGACCACCGGCGACGGCGGCATGGCCGTGACCGATGACGACGATCTCGCGGCGCGGATCAGGAGCGTGACGTGCTTCGGGGAATCGCCGCCGCAGCTCGCGACCGTGTTCCGGATGACGGAGATGCAGGCCGCGATCGGGCTGGCCCAACTCGAGAAGGTCAAGGGCTACATCGAGGAGTACCAGAAGGCGTACGCCCAGCTTTCGGCGGCGCTGGAGGGCTGCGACTGGGTGCAGCCGCGCGCGATCAAGGAAGGCTGCGGGAACTCGCCGTACATCTTCTCCTTCCTCTTCCGCGGCGACGAGAAGGGCATCGAGCGCGAGGCCTTCGAGCAGGCGCTCTTCGAGACCGGCGACCTGTGGAATATCGGCTTCACCCAGGCGCCGGCATACAAGTACAAGCTCTTCACCGAGCCGATGGCCTACCAGAATAAGGGCTGCCCGACGCACAACTGCCCGTACTACAAGGGCGACTATGAGTACCGCGATGGCCTGTGCCCGACGGCCGAGGAGATCATCCCGCGGATGGTCAACACGAACTGCATGATCTCCGAGGAGACGGCGAAGCGTGTGGCCGAGGGGTTGCGGAAGGCCCTCGAGACAGCCGGGAAGGGTTAGGGCGGCATGGGCGACCTGACGAAGCTCAACAAGGAAGACTCGGAGCACATCCTCGACATCGTCGGGGAGCTTGGGACGTGCACGACCGAGCAGGTGCGCGAAGAGATGGCCGAGCGGCATGGGCTTGAGGCGCCGATCGAGCAGGTGCAGCGGTACATGGAGTTTCTGCGGTCAGGCTTTCCGCGCAAGCTGGCCCACGCCGGGCCGGGGCGATGGAACCTGGTCGATTTGGGCTAGTGTGATAAGACGATCGAAAAGCGAAGCCCTCTCGCGGAGGCGCGCAGCGCCTCAGGCGAGAGGGCTTCGTGTTGTCTACCGAATTAGTAGTCGCCTACCTGGCTCGGCTGCGGGCCACGGGACGGCGGCCGCCGCCCTTGGGGGCCGGCCAACCGCTGGCGCGCCTCGGCTTGGTCGAGCTGGAGCTGAAGGACGACGGCGTCGCAGGCATGCGCCCGCCACGCCCGCCTCCGTCCAGGGTCGGCATGCCGTAGTCGAAGCCCTCGATCCGGTGCACGTTGATCGGCTTGCCCAGAGCGCGCTCGATGTCGCGGACGGTGCCGTGATCGTCGGCGGTGACGAGGGTGAAGGCGTCGCCGGCTCGTTCGGCACGGCCGGTGCGGCCGATGCGGTGAATGTAGGCGTCGGCGCAATCGGGCACGTCGTAGTTGATGACGTGGGAGATCGTGGAGATATCGAGGCCGCGGGCGGCGATGTCGGTGGCGACGAGGAGTTGGAACTCGCCCTTGCGGAAGCCATCGAGGGCCTTCTGGCGGGCGCCTTGCGACTTGTTGGAGTGCAGAGAAGTCGTCCGGTAGCCGGCGCGCTCGACCTGCTCGGCAACGCGGTCGGCACGGTGCTTGGTGCGCGTGAAGATCAGGACGGAACGCGTCTCGGTCTTCTCAAGAAGATGAAGCAGGATCTCGGTCTTGCGGCTCTGGGACACCGGGCACAGGGCGTGATCGACGGTCTCGGCCGGGGCGGAGATGCCCATCTGGACGCGCTCGGGATTGCAGAGGATCTCGCCCGCGAGGCGCTCAAGCTCGGAGGCGAAAGTCGCCGCGAAGAGCATGGTCTGGCGGTCGCGCGAGCAGTGGTCGACGATCTGGCGGACGTCGGGCAGGAAGCCCATATCCAGCATGCGGTCGGCCTCATCGAGGATGAGGACCTCGACGCCGCGCAGGTCGGCGTTGCGCCGGCGCAAGTGGTCGAGGAGACGGCCCGGGCAGGCCACGATGATCTCGGTGCTCTTGAGGAGCGCCTGCTCCTGGCTGCCGAAGCCCACGCCGCCGTAGACGGTGGCGGAGCGGAGACGGGTGTTCTTGCTGAGCTGACGGACGTGCGCGTGGACTTGCTCGGCCAGTTCGCGGACGGGGGTGACGATGAGAGCGCGGGTGCGGCCGGCCTTGTTGGTGCGCTCGTGGGTGAGAAGATGCTGGAGCATGGGCAGCACGAAAGCTGCCGTCTTGCCGGTGCCGGTCTGAGCGGTGCCGAGGACGTCGCGGCCTTCCAAAGCGGGGGGAATGGCGGCTTCCTGAATGGGAGTCGCTTCGACATACCCGGCCGCCTGAATCGCTTTCTGCAGGCGGTCGTCAAGCTTGAAGCTATTGAATTGCATACTGCACTTCCTACTCGCCAGCCATCGAGAAACCTGCATCCACTGGCCCCGGCGCAGCTGGTCCTTTAACGCTAAGCGGTTTGCACGGAAACGTGCAAGCCCAGCGCCTGCCGGGAGCGGGTGGCACTCATCGAGTAGGAACGCAGCAACGCCGATAGCTAGGAAAGCGGCACACGGGGGCTTAGTACGGGGCAACTACGCCAGGTCCAAGCCAAGTCTTGCTGGAAAATTTACTCTAAAGTGCCCGGGAAGACGGGAACTCTCCGTCCACCGAGAATCAGTCTACCCCATCGGCGGCGTGTTGGCAAGGTGGCGGGGCAAGGCGGAAGGTCAGGTTCCCCACAAACCCGCCTGTGGTAAGCTATCTGTTACTGCCATGGACCCTACGCAACGCATCGAGACCCTGAAGGCATCACTGTTCGAATCGATCGCGCCGGTGTGGGACGAGCCGTTCCATGAGGCGTGGATGGCGGCTGAGGGCGAGGATCCTCTCGTCAGGCTTGCGATGGCCCAGACGGCGGAGCTGGCTGCCGCGCGGCCGGTCATCAAGCCCGGCGAGGTCATCATCGGGAACAACGCTCTGCGGCCGGTCGTGAGCGGGCTGTCGACCACCTTCTCGTATGGGATTCGCCTCGATGGGGAGCGGCTGGCTCAGCTTCGCGAGGAAAGGCCTGAAGCGAAGGCGCGGCTCGATGAGATCGAGGCGTACTGGACCGGGTGGTTCGCTGAGACGGACTATCGCCAGCCCATGCAGATGCATGCGGCGCTGGCGTACGAGTTCTTCGTCGACCGCGGCATCGACGGCATGCGCGAGTATGTCCGCCACTGGCGCGAGGTCAACGCGGCCGAGCGGCCCGAGAGCGACGCTTACTACCAGGCGCTACTCATCGTCCTCGATGGCGTGAGCGAATTCATCCTTCGACATGCTGAGGTCGCGCGGGCGGCCGGGCTCGACGAGGTCGCGGAGGTCTGCGAAAACATCAGCCACGCTGCGCCGGCGACCTTCTACGAAGCGGTGCAGCTCTCGTACTTCATTTTCTGGCTTTGCGGACATGACTCGCCGGGGCAGATCGACCGCTACCTTGGGCCGGCGCTCGATCGCGACCTCTCGGCGGGCACGACGACCCTCGCACGGGCGCAGGAACTCATCGATCTGCTTTTCCTCAAGTATGAGGAGAAGATCGGGTACGGGGCGACCATCGCGGGGATGAACGCGGATGGGTCGGACGCGAGCAATGAGGTGACGCGGCTGAGCCTCGATGCGATCGAGCGGCTGCGGATCCTCTCGCCGCGGACGGCCTTCCGGTGGCACAAGAACGTGGACCCGGCGGTCTTCGCCCGGGCGTGCGAGGTCATCGCCAGCGGGGCGAGCTATCCGGCGCTGGTGAATGACGAGGTGATGGTGCCGAGCCTGATCGAGCGGGGCGTCGCGCCGGAGCACGCGGTCGAGTACAGCTTCGTCGGCTGCGGGCAGACCTATCCGCACGGGCGCGGGCACGGCAGCTACGAGGACCTGGTGCTCAATTCGGCCAAGCCGCTGGAGTGGGCGCTCAATGACGGCGTCGACCCGATGACCGGCGAGCAGGTCGGGGCGAGGACTGGCGCGGCGGAGGGCTTCGCGGCGTGGGAAGACTTCGAGGCCGCGTACCGTCGGCAGATGGACGAGTACATCACCCGGCACGTCGATGGGGTCAATGCCTACCGCGGCGCGAACGTCGGGCGGTGGACGGATTTCCTGCGGTCGATGGTGACGTACTCGTGCGTCGAGCGCGGGCTGGACTGGCACGCGGGCGGGGCCGATTACAGCGAGGGCATGGTGGACATGGTGGGGCTGACCACGCTGACGGACTCGATGCTGGCGATCCGGCGGGCGGTGTTCGAGGAGGGGCGGCTGACGCTCGCGGAGCTGCGGGACGTGCTCAACGCCGACTGGGATGGGGCGGAGGCGCTGCGAAAATACCTGCTGCTGCGGGTGCCCAAATTTGGCAACGACGACACCGAGGCCGACGAGTTCATGGTCGCCGAGTTCACGCGCATCAACGAGCACATCCGCTCGCACAAGACCGTTTTCGGCGGGCCGTGGGGGCTGGATGTGATCGGGTGGAGCGGGTCGATGGAGTTCGGGCGGAATACCGGCGCGACACCGGATGGGCGGCGGCGGTACGAATGCCTCGCCGACTGTGCCGGGCCGGCGCAGGGACGGAATGTACGCGGCCTGAGCGCGACACTGGCGTCGATGATGAAGCTGCCGCAGGACAAGGTGCATGGGCCGCTGGCGCTGAGCCTGCGGTTCACAACGAAGGACGTGAGCACGCCGGAGGGTCTGGACAAGCTGCGGGCGGTCATCGAAGCGTACTTCCTCGGCGGCGGGCAGCAGCTTCAGATATCCATCGCCGGGACCGAGGAAATGAAAGCGGCCCGGCTCGAACCCGAATTGCACCGCGATCTGATGGTCCGGGTGGGCGGGTTCAGCGCGTACTTCACGCAGCTTGAGCCGTGCTTTCAGGATGACATGATCGCGCGGTCGGAAGCCGGGCTGTAGGGAAACGACGATGACGCAACCCGCCGAGATGTGGGTGGTTGGGATTGTCATACACCTCGCGGTCGTCACGTGGGTCTATCTGGACGCGAGCGCGAAGAAGGTCGGCGCCCTCCAGTGGGCGGGGCTCGTGCTGTGCTTCCCGGGCCTGGCCTTGATCGCCTACGCGAAGGGGACGGGATCGAGGCATGCGTGGCTGATGGTCGTCGTGCTGGGCATGGGGAGCGTGGTCGGCTACGCAGCTTACGCGGGTCACGCCGCGGCTTCGCTCGCGCCCAAGGGCTCGCCTGCCGCGGCCGGCCAGCCGACCTTCGATCCTATGGACCCTTCGACGTTGCCCAAGCTCCCACCGCCGCCAGGGTCGGATAAGCCGATCTTTGGCGGGTAAGCAGCGGCGAGCCCTCGGGCAGGCTTGCGCTTGTGCGTGCTGTAGGGCGGGGCTTTATGC